>JAOAIT010000009.1:0-300000 GCA_026414565.1 Verrucomicrobiia bacterium | reverse complement strand
GCTGCTCCAGGGCGAGGGCGAAGTCACCCACGTCCGGGGGGAAGATATTCTGGCTTGGCGGTTGGAACCGGCCTCCAATGGTTTGCGCCGGCTGGTGGTGCAGCTCAACCAACCCCGCAAAGATACCTACAGCGCTCAGGTGCTTCTGCAAACGCCCCTGGGAGCCTTTCCTGTCAACTTCACTCCGCCCCGCCTCGCCCCTGCCGAGGCCATTCGTTACTCCGGCTATCTGGTGGCCATGAACGACGGGGCCGTGCGCCTGGAAACCTTTGAGACGCGCGGGTTGTCCCAAATTTCCCCCGAAATGGCCCCGCAACGCGAGGCCCTCGTGCAGGCCGGCCTGGGACGCGGCACCCAGACGTTTGCCTACCGCTTCAGCGGGCCGGACTACGCCCTGAGCTTGCAGGCCGAGCAAATGCAGCCCGAAGTGAATGCTTCCCAGCTCCTGGCTTTCCATCTGGGCGAGACCGAAACCCTGATTGACGCCGAGCTGGAATTGGACATCCGCGATGCGCCGTTGCGGGAGTTCACCGTGCGCGTGCCGGCCGATTACACCAATCCGCGCCTCAACGCCCAGCATCTGAGTGACTACTTTTTAACTACCGAGCCAAACTCTCCGCTGGCGCGCCTGCGGCTGGTGTTCTCGCAACCGCTGATGGGCCGCCAGGTGGTGCAGCTCCGCCTGAGTAAAAACACCAATGCGGCGGCGGGGGCATGGACGCTGCCCCAAGTCCAGCCGGTGGGCGTCAAGTCCCTCCGCCTCCACGTGGGGGTCTCCGCTGACACCGGCTTCCGGCTGACGGCAGGCGAAGTCTCCGGTTTGACCGAGCTGCCGCCCGGCCTGTTTCCGCGGAAGATTGCCGGCCTGCAACTGGCCTGGCGCTTGCGGGATGAGAGCTGGCAGGCCATCGTGCAGGTGGAGCGCCTGGCGCAGACCGTGCTGGCCGATGTCGTGCATCTGTTCACCCTCAAGGAGGGCATGGCGTACTGCAGCTCCGTCATCAACTACTGGGTGGGAGGCGCCCCCATCAATCAATTCCGCGTCGCCGTCCCCACCAATTATGGCAATGTGGAATTCGCCGGCCGCGATGTTCGCAACTGGAAACCCGTGCCTGGCGGTTACGAGGTTTATCTCAACACGCCGGCCTTTGGCGCCTACACGCTGCTGGTCACCTGCGATCGCCAGTTCCACACCCGCACCAATAATCAGGTGGATTTTGAAGGCGCGCGCCCCCTGGATGCCCAAACCGAACAGGGCAGCGTGCTGGTTATCAGCGAGCACGCCTTTGAGGCCCGGCCTGTCGAGGTCTCGCCGCAATTGCTGAAACTGGATCCCCGGGAAATTCCGCCCGATCACCGCCTGCTCTTTGATGCCCCCCTGCTCGCGGCGTATCAATACACGGCGCGGCCCTTCAATTTGCGCATGGAATTGCTGGCGCTGCCGCCGGGGGAAACCATGCGGCAGGTGGCTGACCGCGCGCTGCTGCACACCCGCATCACCCGCGAAGGCGAACTGGCCACGACCGCCCGTTACTTTATCAAAAACCAGGGCCACAACCATCTGCGCGTTAAAATCCCGGCCGGCTATAAATTGTGGGAAGCCCGGGTGAATCAAAACATGACCGCCCCGGTCACCGATGGCCCCTTGACCCTCGTCCCCCTGCCCGCCAAAACGGACCCGCTGGCCGTCTTGACCGTGGAGCTCAAACTGGCGGCCAAGGCGCCGGACCGCCACCGTCTTCCGCTGGAGGCCCCCACGCTGGAAGCGCCCATTCTGCAAACCGAATGGCGATTGCAGGCTGATCCCGGAACCCGGTTGCGCTTCAAATCAGGACGGGTGGTCCCGGTCGGCGCGTGGCAGGAACCGTCCGGTTGGAACTGGCTCACTCAGGCTTTGAGCGGGGAGGGATTAGGGCAGCCTCGCAAGCTCGCCCTTGGGCTGTTGCCCGTGTTATTGGTGGGAAGTGTGCTGGTTTTCCGTCGGGCCGCGCGTCCTGGCATGACCCGCGGCAGCACGGCCCAGGTTCTCGCCACGCTGGGCGGTCTGCTGGGCGCGGTCTGCACGCTGGTGCTGCTGGGAATGCTGGTTTTCGTTTCCCTTCACCACACCCCCGGCAATCTGCAGGAAATGGTGCTGATTGCGCCCATCCAGGACCCCGGTCAAACTCTTGCCCTGCAAGTGGAGCAATGGGCGGCGGGTGATGTGATGTTCTGGTTGCGCAACGCCTGGCCCGCCGCCCTGGCCCTGGCGCTCTGGATTTTCGCCGCCGTTAAAAAATGGACGGACTGGAAGGGCAGCGCCGTGCGCATGGCCGGCTGGACGTTGTTGGCATGGGGCGCCTTACGGCTGCCGGGAGGCGCGCCGTGGTTTTTTGGAGTGTTGGCGCTGTTTGCGCTCACCCAGCTATGGTACCCGGCCTGGCAGGCCATCAAACGGCTTCCGCCCGCTCCCAAACCTGAGCCCCCCACCCCTTCGCCCGCAAGCCCGGACAGCGCCACCGGCGCCGCGACGGCCTTGCTGCTGGGTAGCGCACTGCTGGCCTTCACTTACAGCGCGGCCGGCGCCCCCGCCGAGCCGACTCGAAGCGTGGTGCAAAGTGTCCTCCAGCAAATGCAAGTTCAGGAGGAATTTCTCCGCGCCCGGGCCGTCCTGGTCTGGCAAACGGAAGCCGGCGAGCGTCTGGATTTTTTGGCCGCACCGGCGGTGTTGACGAAAATTCAACTTCCCACGGAAGGGTTGGTGCTAAGCCAGAGCACGCCGGGAGGAGGGTATCGGCTCACGGCCAGGACCGCCGGCAGGTTTGAAGTCACCTTTGAATACCAGTTGCGGGTCGGGCGCGAGGCGGCTGGGGGCCACTGCGACGTCCCCACCCTCCCGGCGCTGGTCAACCGGGTGACGCTGGACTTGGACCGCGCCGATTTGCAGGTGAGTTCCGCAGAGGCGGTGTCTGTGGAGGTTTCCGTAATCAAACAAGAGGGAAAGGAATTCACGCGAGCGGAATTGGTGCTGGCTCCGCGCGCCAACGCGAAAATCCATTGGGCGCCACGCTCACGGGATCCACGCCGGGAAACAGCCGTGCTCTATGCTGAATTGCATCACCTATACCTTCCCACCCCGGGGCTGGTGGAAGGAATCCATTTGCTCCAGCTTAAACCCGCGCAAGGGATCATCACCGAAGTCACCCTCCTGGTGCCCACCAATCAAACGATCACGGACGTCCGGGCCACCAATCTGGCCCATTGGCGCTTCGATCCCGACAGCCGCCAACTGCGAGCGGTGTTTCAAATTCCGCAAACCCAGGCATTCCCAATGTGGATGTTCTCGCAAATCCCCGCCGGCGCCCTGCCCTACGAGGCCGCCGCCGGCCTGCCGGTGTTGCAAAATGCCGCCGGCCAGTTGGGCACGGTGGGCGTGGCCAGCGGACAAGAAGTGCAGTTGCAGGAAACCGTCAAGGTTCAGGGACTGACCCCTATCAACCTGGAAGACTTCCCTCCCGCCTTGCTGCAGGAAGCCGGGCAATTCCTTCCGGGATTGACGCTCCGCCGTGCCTACCGTTACTCCGCCGGCGACGCCCAGATCACGCTCGCCGCTGCGCCCGTGCAACCGGACATCCGGGTCACGTCTCAAGAAACCCATTCACTCGGCGAGGACCGTGCCGTGCTCGCCCTGCAATGGAGCGTGGATATCACCCGTGCCGGCATCTTCCGCCTGAGCTTCGCCCTGCCGGCCGATTTTGACCTCGAAAACGTCTCCAGCCCGGTGTTGAGCCACTGGACCGAACTGCGCGCCGGCGGGGAACGCATCATCACCCTGCACCTGCGCGGCAAAACTGAAGGGCGGCAAAATTTCAACCTCACCTTGGGCGGCCCCGGCCTGGCACGGCGCAAGGAATGGAGCGCCCCCCGCGTGCTGGTGCGGGAAGCCACCCGGCAGGCGGGCCAGTTGGTAGTCGTGCCCGAGCAGGGCATGCGATTGCATGCCCGCGAACGCGACGGGGTCAACCCGGTGGACCCACGCCGGGCCGGACTCACCCAGAAGGGTGTGCTGGCTTTCGCCCTGCTGCAAAGCCAGTGGCGACTGGTGTTCGACGTGGAGGCGGTGGAGCCCTGGGTGGAGGCGGCGATTCTGCAGCATTGCGCCTTGCGTGAAGGCCTGGCGCAAGTCACGGGGGCCATCGAATACCGCATTGACAACGCCGGCGTGAAAAGCCTGCTCGTACTGGTCCCCCAACCGGCGGACAGCGTGCGTTTTGAAGGCGAGTTGTTTTCCGATGCCGTCCGCCTCCCCGTCGCTGGCAATGCCCGCTGGCAGGAATGGGAGGTCAAATTGCAACGGCGAGTCATTGGTAACTACACCCTGCGTTTGAGTTATCAGATGCCTTTCACCAACCAGGCCAGCGTGGTGCGTTTGTCTGGTATCCGGGCGCGCTCCGCCAACCTGGAGCGCGGGTACCTTGCCGTCCAGGGCAGCGGCCGTCTGCAGCTCCGCCTTCCCACCCAGCCCAACGGCCTGCAACCGGTGGAATGGCAGGCCATCCCCACCAATCTGCGACGCAGCCAGAGCATGACGGAAAGCAAAGATTGCTTCATGGTGCTGGACAACAGTTTTGAACTGCCGATCACCCTCTCGCGCCATGAAGTGGCGGACGTGCTGCCCGCTCAGGTGGAAAGTCTTACCCTAACGTCGGTCATTGCCCCTTCCGGCCAGATGCTGACCGAGGGCCGGCTGGTGCTCCGCCCCGGTGACAAACGCCTCCTGCGCATGAAACTGCCCCCGGAGAGCCGGTTCTGGTACGCCTTCATCAACGGGCAAAGTGTCTGGCCCTGGCGCGAGGGCGGGCAGATACTTTTCCTGCTGGAGAAACACAGCGAACCCAATCAGCCCACCACCGTGGAGTTTTTCTACACGGCCACAACCAGGGCGGACGGCAACCTGGCCCGGCGCGAAATGCTGGGGCCCTCCTTTGACCTGCCGCTGGAAAACATCACCTGGAATGTTTATGCCCCCGCCACCTGGGACATCCGACAATGGCAGACCGCTCTGCAACTGCGCAGCGCCGGGGCGCCGCTCTGGCCCACCGGCATCAATGTGGACGATTACCTTAAAGCGGAAATGGCCCGCCGCGATGAAAAGGTGAAAACCGCCGAGCAGCTCTTCAATCTGGCCAACACGATGCTGCAGCAAGGCGCGCCGCAGCAAGCCCAGCGCGCCTTTCAGGCCGCCTGGAATATCTCGCCCCAAGACGCCGCGTTCAACGAGGATGCACGAGTGCAATGGAATAATGTGCGCCTCCAACAAACCCTGCTCGGTTTGAACGAGCGCCGGCTCAACACCCTCGACATTGCCGAGCGCAAAGAAGGACGCGCCCGCAACATCCTAGGCCGCGTCGAGCCGGGCCAGGCGCCGCAATATACCCAGCAACAGGCACAACAGGTGCTGGAGCGCAACAGCCCGGATGAAAATGCCGCGCTACAACGCCTGGCGGAGCGCCTGTTGCGGCAGCAAATCGCCGGCGTAACCAAGCCGGAAAGCATACGCGCCGCGCTGCCTTTGCAGGGGCGTCCCTACCAGTTCACCGGCGCCCTGGTGGTGGACGAATGGGCCACGTTGAAGATTGGGCTGCAAGCCAAAGCCTCCGATCCGCAAACCGCCACGGGTGGCCTCGCCTTGGTCGTGGGGCTGTTTCTCGCTTTGCTTGTATTGTACCGTCTGCGCCCGGGTGCCTGAGGTCAAAACCCGGTCACTCACACGTCATCCCTGCAGGCAAACCTTGAGGTGCCGGACGGGGCTTCCGTCCGGCCCGGCCTTATTCTTTGACCACCCTGCAGAGGGTGATGCGATCGGAATACACCACCACCTCGTCCTCCCCGTCACTATCCACATCCCTGACTTCGCCCCGCGGACTGAGGCCGTGCTTTTTTGTTGTACTCTGCACCAAAGCCCGGCAGACCGGCCGCAATTGGGCGTTCACAATCACCACGGTGAGGTGGTGATAGAAATTTGAAAAAACTTCTTTTTGCGTTTGCCCCACCAGGCCCACCGAGGTGGAATCCTGGTCAGAGCAGAGCAGGGCCAGATGCGGGCCCCGGCCAAGGCGGGGGACGCGGATATTGCCCAGGACAGAAATATTTGCCGCCAGATGGCGCGGCGCCACCAGCCGCGTTTGCTGCAAGACCTGCAAATCCTGGTTGAGCACCCGCAACCATCCATTGGTATCAGTCATCACAATCTCGTCACGCCCGTCCCCCGTGATATCCGCAGCATTAACACTCACCAACTCCCAGGGGGGCGTGTACTCCCGCAACCCTTCCCCTTGGGGCGATACCCAAAATATCCGGCTGGCAATGCCCTCACCCCGCTGCTCAGGCGCAAGGCTGTGCCGGGCAAAGTAAGCGGGGCGAAGCCAGGCAAATAGTCGTTCTTTCGCCGGCGGGCCGCCCTTCAGCGAAAATGGCACCACGGCCGTGTAGTAATGCCCCAGGGTCCGGCGCCAACGCAAGCGCCCCGCGGCATCCAGAACCAACCAGTGCGAGTGTTCATCATCGCTGCCGTCCCCCAGGGTCTTGCCATTAGCAGCGGCATACGTGCCGGCAACGATCTCCTTGCGCCCGTCACCGTCCACGTCTTCCGATATCGCCTCCTCGACATAAGGCGCGGTGGGAAAATCCCACCGCAGCGCGCCCGTCTCCCCATCAAACAATGCCAGGCCCCGCGGGCGTTTTTGGCCGTAAGCCGTGCCGTAGGAGAATAATAATTCCCGTTTGTTATCCTGGTCCAAGTCGTCCCACCACCCCCTGTTGAACCCCGTGCCTGAGGCCCGGCGTTCGCGGGTGGCCGGCGTAAATTCACCGGCATATTTAAATTCAGCCACCAAAAAACAACTGGCATTATACACCCGGGCGAAGGCGGTCCCTTCGTGACTGTACTTGACCACAATTTCATCCAGGCCATCGCCGGTAATATCCACGGCCTGAAGATAGAAGTCTTCACTTCTGACACCCTCCTGGATCAATTTATTCCGAGCGAAGTGCTGGAGGGGGTGGTTCAAAACGTCCACCACCTGGATCGTCTGCTCCTGCGTGTTTGGGACCAAGAAATCCATCATGCGGTCCCGGTCCCAATTGCACAGGATGGCCTGGTCATAATTAAAAGCTTCACCCAGGTAAACGGTGTGCACCGGCTTGAGCACGGGCGGATGCAACCAGCCAGTCTGCCAAATCCCCAACATGGCCAGACCCGCACCCGTGCCGGCCACCAGTTTTGGCCAATGTCGCCGCCACACCACGCGAGCCCGGTTCACCCACGCCGCGCTGGCATGGGCCCCCAAGGGGGTTTCCCCTCGTTGAATGCGTCGCAAATCCTCCAATAAATCGGCCATGTTGGCGTAACGATCGCGCTGATCCCGCGCCATAGCCGCCTCGCACACCAGCACCAGTTCCGGAGAAGCCTGGGGATTAAGCTCCAGGATGGGCGGCGGTGACTCCGCCTTGATTTTGGTAATCACCTCCTCCGTCGTTTTCCCTTGATAAGGCAGGTGCCCCGTGAGCATCTGGTAGAGGATAGCCCCCAGAGAATACACATCACACCGCGTATCTTCGGCCTGCCCTTCAGCCACCGCCGGGGATAGATAAGGCGCTGTGCCTTCGCAGTGACTGCCCTCCACGTCCAGCGTAAGCTCGTTGAACAAGGTGCGGGCCAGGCCGAAGTCGGAAAGATAAATGTCTCCTCGCTCGGTAAGCAGAATGTTTCCCGGCTTCAGGTCCCGGTGGATCAACCCCCGGCTGTGCGCATGGGCCAGGGCCTCGGCCATGGGAATGAGCACCTCCAATATCCGCCCTGCGGGCACAGGCCGCCCTTCGACCAGTTCATGGGCCAGACTGCCTTTTTCGCAGTAGGGCATGGTGTAATAAGGACCCAACGAGGATTGCCCACTGTCCAGCACCGGCAAAATGCGGGGATGCCGCAATCGGCTCATGTGGTGGGCCTCGTTTAGAAACCGCTGCACCGCAAGGGGATGCTCTCTCAAACCGGGCTTCAGGACTTTGACCGCCACCACCACATCATTGCGGGTATCTTTGGCCAGCAGCACGATTCCCATGCCGCCCTCCCCCAAAGCGCGCAGCACTTGGAATGGCCCAAAGTGCCCAATAAACTCCTTGTTGGCCTGCTCCACCCCCTCCAGTTGGGATAGCAGAGTAAGAGTGGCTGTTAGACGGGAAATTGGGATACCTGCCGGCAGCGAGGACTGCAGCGCCGTGGTTAGGGACGGTAACTCTCGGGCCACAATAACGGATTCTGTCCGATATCCCCTTTGCCTGTCAAGTAAAGCCAGGCTTGCTCAAATATCGCCCGGCTGGCCGGGTCCACCCAAGAGGCGTTGGCCAACTGGTCAAAGCCCACTTTCAACTCCTCATTGCTCAAGGAAGTAATGCGGGTCTTACAACGTACCAACGCCACCGCCAGACTGAGATAATACAAAACCAGCGATACCTTGGGGGGGAGACCGGATAAGGGATTGCCGTGGGAAGCCTTCGCGAATTGTTTGATTGAGCGCAGCAATTCCACCGGCGGGTGCGCATGGTGCAACCAAAAACCAAAAGTCTGTCCCCCACCGCCCAAGCCCGGTTCGGCCTGCCGCATTGACTCCCGCGCATTTTCGGGCAGGGGCCCCAGGTCCTCTTCCAACGCCCGATTAAGCTGATATTGCAAAATCGCCGCCAATTCTTCATCCCGCCAAGGATAACCTGCGTCGGCCCCCAGATTCATAAGTTCAAACAGACGCTCCGGCAACGCCCACTTCAGTTTGATGTGGTCACTTTCCATAATGCCACTTCCTATGACTCTCTCCTCTATTATACGACTTTCCCCCACGTTTTTTGCGTCACAAGTGGATTTTTTCGCTCTAGCTGCTTTTGCGCAGCGCCATCAACAATTCTTGAACTTCCACCTCCACTTCCGCCTCGTCACCAGCATATTCTCGAATCACTTCCCGCAAGGTGCGGGCAAACATCCGTTTGGCCGTTAATAAGGCGTTGCCGGCCTCCACGGCATTATTAAAACCCGCCTGTTTATAAAGCTCCTGGTAGGGTACCGGTTCACCCCCGTGCAGTACTGGTTCCAACAACCGCCGCTCGAATACCAGCCACACCCGTTGCCGGCCATTGGCCTGGCAATAATCCCGCATGCGTTCCACCGTCTCTTCCAAGACGCGGCAGCTCCAGGCCCAATCCAGCGCTCCATCCACCTCATGGGCCTGCCCGGCCAAACAAACCTCCTCCTTAACCAGGTGCAGTCCCACTTCCTGGGGCCGCTTGCGTTTCAGCTCATCCCGCACAAAATTGACCAGCGAGACGGCGAGCAAACCGCGGAATCTACCCCGCGCCGGCCGGGCGTTATGCATCAGCCCACGGAGAAGCTCTTTTTTCCACACAAAACTATGCAGCCACTCCTCGGCCTGGCTTTTATCCACGCGAAACCTCGACTGAAGAAACTCCAGCAAGACCGGGTAATAAACCGTAAGCAAATGATCCAGAGCCTCCTTGGCCGCCGCAGCGTTACCTTGTTGCACCAAGGCGATCAGTGACCACCGGGTGGCCGGAAACATCTCAGCGGTAGCTTCACGGTTCATAGCCGGGTGAGCGCTACATGGCTATTTTAACGTTTTGAGAAATTTCAGCAATCTTTACCTCGTATCTTCGGCCCCTACCGGTTATCGGGCAAAGCAGTGGACCAGCCCGGGGCGCGGCCTTCTCCCCTTGTATTTTCCCGCCGCAGGCATTATTTAATAGTCAGGGACTGCTTATGCCAGAAACGTTGGATCCTGTGACCCTCCCCGAAGTGGGAGAGGAAACTGACAGCCAGTCAAAAGATGCGCTGGAGCCTGGATATCTGGTGGTCTGTTGGAATGACCCGGTCAACCTCATGAGCTATGTAACGCATGTATTTATGCGGGTTTTTGGCTGGCCCCGGCAAAAAGCCGAGCAGCACATGCTGCAGGTGCACACCCAGGGAAAGAGCGTCCTGGTGCGGGACACCCTGGAAAAGGCCGAGCATTACGTCCACCAGTTGCAAAGCTACAGCCTTCACGCCACCCTGGAAAAAGAGGAGCCGGCCTAGAACAGCAAACTTCTCCCCTCCTGCGCCCTTGCTGCCAGCGGCAGGCAGCCTCCGCGCCAAAGCGGCTCATTCCTGCCGCGCCAAATCCTCCAAGAGCTGTTCCACTTCGGCTTTGGGACCGGCGTGATTCTGTTGCTCGGCTAAAACCCGCGCGCGCTCCAGCGCCTGGCGTGCCGCCTGACGGTTTCCCAACGCCAGTTCACAGCGGGCCAATAGAATCTGCACCACCATCCAGTCGGGCTTGAGTTGCAACGCCACCAAGAAATGTTCTTTGGCCTCTACATACTGCCCCGCGTCAAACAGGGCCTTGCCCAGACTGAACCGGGGCAGCTCGTGGTCGGGAAACTGGGCCACCCTGGCCCGATGCCGTTCAATCGCATCATTCATGGCCTCCGCATCTTGTCACATGGCCCTGCTTGGCCTCAATCCGAAAACCAGCCGCGCCGGACTGTTTGGCAGACTTTGCCATGCCAGCGGGCTGAAGTTGGGGGGGCCGCGCCGGCGTCCGCTTCCTTGGGCCGCGCCGGTGGCCGCTTTCTTCAGGCTTGCGAGGCGGAGGCGTTTGTTGCAGGCTCAGGGGCATGAAAAATTGTTTGTTGAGTCTTTTGGCCTCGGCGGTGCTCGCCTCCGCCGCGGGAGTGGAACCGGGCTTTGTTTCGTTGTTCGATGGCAAGACCTTCAACGGCTGGCGCATGGCCACCGAAAACACGAACACCTGGAAAATTGAGGAGGGTGCGCTGGTGACGCGCGGGGATCGTTGCCATTTGTTCTATGTGGGCGATCCCAAGCCGTTCAAAAACTTTGAGCTGCGCGTGGAAGTGATGACCGAGCCAGGCGCCAACGGCGGCATTTATTTTCACACCCGCTACCAGCCCACCGGCTGGCCCAAGTATGGTTTCGAATGCCAGGTCAACAACAGCCACAGCGACTGGAAACGCACCGGCAGTTTGTATGACGTGGTCAATGTCCGGGAATCCGCCGCCAAGGACAACGAGTGGTGGACGCAAACCATTATCGTGCAGGGCAACCGGGTCATTGTGAAAATCAACGACAAGGTGGTGGTGGACTACACCGAGCCCCCGGACAAGAAACCCGGCACGGATTTCACGCGGAAGCTGGACGAGGGAACGTTCGCCCTGCAGGCCCATGATCCCAAGAGCGTGGTGCGCTTCAGAAACATCCGAGTCAAGCGGCTGGATTAACCGTTGATTCTTCGGGCGGCGGCCGGGGTTACAACCTGACCGCCGCCATTTTTTTAACCATGCGCCTGCGCTGGGTCATCACGGCCGCCTGGCTCCTGCTGTTGCTAAGCGTGGGAGGCGGTTGTCTCAGCCCCACCGCCAAACGCACGCGTTACACATACAATCCGGACTACGGGGCGGAGGATCCCCAATTCCTGCGCTCGTTGCAGGCCCTGCGCACCGGCATTCGGCCCGGCAACCAGGCCCGGTTGCTGGAAAATGGAGACGCGCTGTGGGCGGACATGTTTGACGCGCTGCGCGCTGCCCGCCACAGCATCAACATTGAGACGTACATTTTCAGCGACGGCAAACTCTCGCGCGAATTGACCGAGATCCTCTGCGAGCGCGCCCGGGCCGGCGTGGCGGTGCACATGCTGGTGGACGCCTGGGGCGCGCGCGCGCCCTTGTTGGAAGCCCAATTGCAGGCAGCGGGAGTGCGCTACCGCATTTACAAGCCCATCCGGCTCTATGCGCTGTACCACATCGAGGACCGGACGCATCGCAAACTGGTCATTGTGGATGGGCGCATCGGCTACTGCGGCGGTTTTTGTTTTGATGACCGCTGGCTGGGGGACGCCCGCAACCCCAAGGAGTGGCGGGAGCTGACCGTCCGCATGGAAGGCCCGGTGGTGGCCCAGATGCAGAGCATCTTCCTGGAGGACTGGCTGCACACGACCGGCGAGGTGTTGCACGGCGATGCGCATTTCCCTGCCCTGCCGCTGGCGGGGGAACAACTGGCCCAGGCCATCAGCAGCACCCGCCACGACCAGGCCTCCGTAAGCAAGCTGATGGTCTATATGGCCATCCAAGCCGCCCGCCGCCGGATCTGGATCGCCAATGCCTATTTCGTGCCCGATGCCCAAATCCGCACCGCCCTCAAAAATGCCGCGCATCGCGGGGTGGATGTGCGCATCATCACCCCTGGCGCCAATACCGACTTTGCCATGTTACGCAACGCCTCGCGTTTCTATCAGGCGGACCTCATCAAACACGGCATCAAGATTTACGAATATCAACCCACCATGATGCACAGCAAGGCCATGGTGGTGGACAGCATTTGGTCCACCATTGGCAGCATCAATCTCAACGCCCGCTCCTTCAAGAAAAACGCCGAGGCCAACGTGATGATCTACGACTACAAATTTGCGGAGGAACTGGAGCGGGCGCTGGCCAAAGACATGGAACAATCTCGCGAGATCACCCTGGAAGAAGTCCGCCGCCGGGGTCCGTGCGCGCACCTGCGGGAGTTCTGGTCTTCGTTGTTTTCCGAGCGCTACTAGGCCGCGCCTATTGGCGCTCGCGTCGGGCTATTTCCTGATCCAGCCACTGCAACCGCCGCGCCAGCCACGTCTTCATTTGCTCGATGTCCTGTTCAAAGGTCAGGCGATCCGGGTAGCCGCCGCGGTCCGTCGGCCAGCGTTGCAGGTTGCGCTGCACCGCCTCGCCCAATGTTTTTACGTTGGCGTCCATCATCGCCACGAGCGTGGCCTCGGCCAGCGGCCCGGCGCGCAGTTGCTTCCATCGCGCGATGAAACGCTGCCGATACTCGGCCTTTTGCATCAGGCGGTCAAACAACGGATTACTCAGCCAGACATTGTGCGGGTAGGGCGTGGCGTTCCAATTGCGGCCAAAGGTGCCGTCGTAATCCCACGGGACGAAAAAGAACTTGTTGGTCTGGGGGCCGCTCTCCTGTCCGTCCCGCGCCAGCAAAAAATTCTTGGTGATGCCGTCGCTGTTGGCCGTCACCTGCACCAGGATGTGGAAATCTATTGCATTCCCCAAGTCGAGGCGATGCGCGATGCCTCTTTCCGCATCCCAAAACTCCTGCGGGCTGGCGCTGCTGGTGAACCGCGTGAACAATTCCAGCGGACGCCAGTATTCCTTGCGCTCCGGGTCCGGCTCGCGCTGCTCGAAACCGCCACGGCCCGACTGCCCAAAATTGGCCGCGTGATCCTCGGCCTTGTAGATGACCGAATGACTGAAATCATTGGAGTGAAACGGTCGGAGTCCGAGGAGCTGCCGGTCCACGCGCTCCATCAGTAGATAAACGCCCTGATAACGCTGATTCAAATACACCTCCACAAACCGGCTGTCCGCCGCATGCCGCGGCGCCCGGGGTTCGGAAAAACTGCGGAAAATATCATAGGCCAACTTGTGCCGCATGAGCGAGCGGTCTATGTAGGCCGCATTCAAAACCCATCCTGATTTCCTGCTCATGCCCAACAAAGGGACGGCATTGGAAAGGCTGAGCCGGTATGATTTTTTCGGAAACCCCAGGGAGGTCGCCCCGTGGTAGCGCAGTTGCAACGGCAATGCGTTGGTCACCCCCTGGCGGCTGCCAGGGGGGTAGGCCAGTTGCATCAGGGCCGGCACCGGCGTTTCCCGGGAAAGCGGGTTGGTGACGGTTAAAAAGACCACCGGCAAATTTGGGGTGAAACTGCCCCACGCCAGCGCCGGCCGCAGTGGCGGGGCTGGCTTGGGTTCCGCAGCCGGCTGGGCCATGACGGCCACCGTCACCAGGCAGGCAGCTCCCATGAAAAAGGCGCGCATGTCCAACAGTTGGATGCCGCCGGCACGGCGGTTTATTCACGGTCTGGCGGCGGGGGTTCCCTGCTCCGTCCGCGCCACGGGCACTGTCACCGCCCACATGGCGGCAAATTGCGCGCGGGCGTCGTCTTTGAAGCCCAGCTCCGGCAAATACACGGCGCAAATTTCGCCATCCAGGTAAAGGGCCTCGTCGCACTCCAGTTTTTCGCGGAACAACCGGGCAAAGTCGTAAAAGCGCAGCCGGTGCAAGGATAACGCGAATACCACTTCGCCGCGGCGGCTCACTCCCACCCCGCTCCGCAGAAAGAAATTTGTGGAAGCCGGTCTGAAGGCGGGATGGAAGACACCGTTGGTCAACAACAAGGGGCCCGATTGACAGGCCAGATGCACCGGCGGCGCCAGCCGGGCAAATTCCTCCGAAGCCATCACCCGCGGGCCGGTGTCAGGATGCAGGAAAAACACGCCGTTGGGCTTCAAGTAGAAGTTATACTGTCCGCCCTCCAGCGATTTAAGATTCAGCGGTCGCAACTGCCGCCCTCCCTCCACATGCAATCCGAGCGGGGTCAAGTCGCGCGAGAAAATCCCGGCGTTGATGGCAAACTTCAGCTCTGCGGGACGCACATGCTCACGCAAACGTGAAAACGTGGCGAGGGGCTTGTCGTTATGATCCTTCCAATAAAGGCCCAAATGATCCGTTCGCCAATCCACCCAGTAACAAACAAACTCCTTGTCCAAAAACTGCACCCGCGCCGCACGGGCGGCCCCGGCCGGCCAGGCCAGCACCAGGAGGCAGCCGCCCGCCAGCATCCACCACCACATCCGCCGGCATTTTCGGGAGATCATGATGATGAAACGATAATCGGCTGCCTGCGCCCGTGTCAAATCTGGCGCATCCCTTCCACGGCGGGCCGCACGGCCCCGATGATTCAGCTCCCACCCGCGCGTGGCCGCCTAGTCGTCGTGCCGCCCCCGGAGCTACATCTCCCGGAAAACTCCGCCGTAATGCGCCGTGTAAAAGGAAATGACTTTGAAAGCTATGGCCAGCGCAATGAGCAGGTAAATGACCTTGGGCACCCAGGACCAAAAGATTCGCATCTGCTGCCGTCCCTCTTCCAAATACAAATGCTGCAAGTGCCGCAGCTCTTCGTCCAGCCGGCCACTGATTTCACCGCTCGAATAAAGGTTGGCAAAGAGCGTGGGGAAACACGTCTGACCTTGCACCAGCTCCGCCGGTGTCCGTCCCGCGGCCAGTTGGGGCGGCCACTGTCCCACCGCCTGGCGCAAGGCGGGGGAGCCGCTGGCAGCGGCGGCCAGTTCCCATGCCCGGAAGATGGGCACCCCCGCGTTCAAGAGTGCATGCAGCGCCGCCGCCAGGCGCGCCAGTGCCAGCTTATGGCGCGCACTGCCCAGCAAGGGAATAAAGCGCAATCCCCTCTCCAACTGCGCCCGCCAGGTCTCAGAGTGCGTCGGGAGGAAGGCATAAACCAGCCCGCCCACCACCGCATAGAGGGGCAGCAAAAAGCCCAGCGTTTTGAGCAAGTACCTGCCCAGATGGCCACTGGTGAAAAACTCGGCAAACGGAAAAATGAACGCGGCAAAATGGAGTAAAAAAAGGGGGTACAACAAATCCGTCAGGGTGCTCCGCGCAATTTGCGCCTGCATTTCATAATGCTCCGCCAGAAAGCGCAACACCTCGGCCAGACGCCCCCCTTGTTCGGCGGCCTCAATCAAAGCCAGATCAAATGCCGGTGGCGGGGGGTGGACCTGGCGGAAAGCCTCGGTGAGGGTTGCCCCGGTCTCCAACGATGCCTGAATTTCCCGCGCCTGCCGGGCCACCCAAGCGGCCGGTGGGTGCTCGCTAATCAGGCGGAAGGCCTGCAGGATGGAAACCCCCGCTTGAATCAGGCTGCCCAGTTGACGGTAGCTTTCCGCCTTCTGCTGCAACCGGCCGGGGCTGAAAGATGGCATGGGCCGGCGCCCCGCTCCTCAGGCCAGGACGCTGTCAATGAGGGATTTCAATTCCCCTTTGGACTTGGCCCCCACCACCTGTCGCACCGGCTGGCCCCCTTTGAAGAATACCAGATTGGGAATGCTCATGACATTGTAAGGGGCAGCCAGCTCGCCGTGCTTTTCCACGTCCACTTTGCCGATTTTCAAGCGACCGGCATATTCGGCAGCCAGCTCCACCAGCACCGGATTCAAACGCTGGCATGGCCCGCACCACTCCGCCCAAAAATCCACCAACACAGGAATGGAAGACTGCGTGACCTCGGCGTTGAAATTTTGAGGCGTTAACTCCAGAATATTGGCTCCTGCCATAGTTGGTAATAATTCAAGGTTCGTGCCGTGCCGGCTTCGAGCCGACGCAAAAACACCTGATGAATGGGGGCTTATTTCGGAATTTCGTCCAGCATCCCCTGGGTTTTTTCGAGCAGGTTCATGAGAAATAGAACCGTGCCCAGGGCGGCCCCGGAGATTACAAACGCCACAATCGCCAGCACCTTGTCAAACACCCCCACGGTTGCCGGCGGTTTGGGCGCAGCGGCCTTGGCGGGCGGAGGCGCCGTCCCCGGCTTGGCTGCGGCGGCGGGCGCGGCGGCTTTGGCGGCAGGTGCGGCGGCGGTGGCCAATTTGGCCCCCGGTGCGGCCGCGGGTGGCTTGGCCGTAGTGGCGGGCGCAGCCGGAGCCGCGGGCGCTGGAGTCGCTGCCGGAGGAGCGGCACCCGCCGGAGCGGCCGGCACGGCCACAGCAGGAGTGGCGGCCGGAGCGCTGGAGGCCGGCAAGGTGGGCAGTTTGATCGTGGGCGAAGCCGTGGGTTTGGGCGGCAGGGCAATGCGCACCGTCTCCTTCTTGGGTTGCACTTTCGCTTCCGCCGGTTTGGGCGGTACGCCACCAGGGGTGCCGGTTTCGTCAGCCATAAATCTTAAGCAATCATGTTTCCCGCAACCTAAAACCCGCCGCCGGACGTGTCAAACTCTTTCCGGGTTGCAGACGGCAAAAAAATAGTCCAAATTGTCGGTTGACAGGATGGCGGTTTTTTGGTCTTATCGCCGTCCCTTTTTGAATGAGGGAAGACAACTGATTTTTATGTACGCTGTATTAGAAACCGGAAGCAAGCAGTACCGCGTGGCGCCGGGCGATACTCTGGAAGTGGAAAAATTGCCCGTGCCCGCCGGGCAGCCCTTTGTCTTTGACCGCGTGTTGCTGGTGAATCAGGACGGCACCGTCAAGGTGGGCAACCCCACCGTCGCCAACGCGAGCGTCAGCGCCGAGGTGGTGGCGCACAAACGGGGTGAGAAGAAACTCACCTTTAAGATGAAACGGCGCAAAGGATACCACAAAACCATCGGTCACCGGCAATCGCTGACGGTGGTCAAAATCAACGCCATCAACGTCTAACCCTTTTAACCCTCTCAGTCTATGGCACACAAGAAAGGTCAAGGCAGCGTCCGTAACGGACGCGACAGCATCAGCAAGCGCCTGGGGGTCAAACGCTTCGGCGGCGAACTGGTTTCCGCCGGCAGCATTCTGGTCCGGCAGCGCGGCACCAAATACATCGCCGGCCAGAATGTCGGCATCGGCCGCGATTGGACCCTTTACGCTCTGGTGGATGGTCGCGTCAAATTCGATAAGAACAGTCGCCGGGTCAACGTGGAGCCGGTGGCCGAGACGGCCGGCGCCAACGCCAATTAGTCTTTGCACACATGAGCCAAGGCGAGGCAACCGCCTCGCCTTTTTCTTTGTCCGGCATGTTTGTTGACGAGATCAAGGTCTATGCGCGCGGCGGTCACGGCGGCCGGGGCTGCGTGGCCTTTCACCGGGAAGCCTATCGCCCCAAAGGCGGCCCCAGCGGGGGCAACGGCGGGCGCGGCGGCTCGGTGATTTTGGAGGCCGACCATGATCTTAACAATCTAATCGCCCAGTACTACAAACCCCGCCTGATCGCCCAGAACGGCCAGCACGGCATGGGCAAGGGCATGGACGGGGCCTCGGGGAAGGATTTGATTGTCAAAGTCCCCTGCGGCACGCTGGTCTGGCGTTTGCCGTCGCCTCTCCAGGCAGAGGAAGTTCAGGAAACGCCGGAAAACGCCCCCCGCCCTCTGCTGGCGAGTTCACTGCATCAGCGGCCGGTCATTCGCGTGTCCCGGGGCGAAGCTGCGCTGGAAATTGATCTGTCTGCCGAGGAGGCAGACGAGGCCCCGCGCGAAATACAACCCCGGCATCCGCAAAAGGGAGAGTTGATCGCTGACCTGACCCAGCACGGCCAGCGCTTTGTTTTGTGCCGCGGGGGCCGCGGGGGGCTGGGCAATCGCGCCTTCGCCACCGCCACACGCCAGACCCCCCGCTTTGCCCAACCCGGCGAACCAGGCGAAGAGGGGGAGTTTTTGCTGGAGCTGCGCCTCATGGCCGAGGTGGGGCTGGTGGGTTACCCCAATGCCGGCAAGTCCACCCTGCTTTCCGCCATTTCCAAGGCGCGGCCCAAGATTGCCCCTTACCCTTTCACCACCCTCACCCCGCAAGTGGGCATTGTGGAATACGAGGATTTCCACCGCCTGACGGTGTGTGACGTGCCCGGCCTCATTGCGGGGGCGCATCGCAATGTGGGCCTGGGCCATGCTTTCCTACGACACATCCAACGCTGTAAAGTGCTGGTGCTCCTTCTGGACATGGCCGGCACGGATGGCCGCCTGCCGTGGGAAGACTACCAGACGCTGCTGGCCGAGCTGGAATTGTTTGACCGCTCACTGCTGGAGCGCGCCCGGCTGGTGGTGGCAAACAAAATGGACGAGCCCGCCGCCGGTGAACTGCTTAAGCAGTTCAAGCGCCATGTGCGGCGCGTGCCGGTGATCACCATTTCCGCCGCTTTTGGCGATGGCCTGGCGACTTTCAAACGCGCCCTGCGCGAGGCCGTTGAGGCGGCAGATTGAGCCGCAGCGAAGCGGCGACGGCGTTGCCGCAAAAAGGCTGGCATCCCGGTGAAAATTTGCATAAAGAGGAAGGCCGTATCATGCATGGCTGGTTGCGTATTGTGGCCTACGTGGGGTTGATTGCCAGTGCTGTGCTCTTCGGTTGGGCGGCCGCCCTCTCACGCGAGCGCATGGGCACCAATGGGGCGTTCTGTTTCTTCTCGGTGGTGGCCCTGGCGCTGCTGGCGGCGCGCGATGTGAGCCGTTTCTTTGCAGATCGCGCGGTGGATTTCATGTACAACGATGATGGTGAGGGACAAAAAGACGAAGAATACGAGCAGGCGGAAGCCGTCTGGCGGCAGGGGGATTACCTTGAGGCCATCCGCCTGTTTCGGGCCTACCTGGAAAAGCATCCGCGGGAAATCCATGTCTCCCTGCGGATTGCCGAGATTTACGAAACCAACCTGGGCAACTACCTCGCCGCCGCTCTGGAATACGAAGAAGTCCTGAAAAAGCCCATTCACCCCGAGCGCTGGGGGTTGCGGGCCATCCACCTCTGCAATCTGTATAACAAACTCAACCAACCGGAGAAGGCCACGGCCCTGCTGGAGCGCATCGCCACTGAGTATAGTCAGACTGCCGCCGCCAAAAAGGCCCGGGAAAAGCTCGGCTGGCCGGAACCCACCCCTGCCCCAGAAGCAACGGAGGAGACGCCGTCAGAAGCCCCCGCCCCTCCACCCGAGGAACCCAAAGGCCCTGCCCTGCCTCCGGGTTTTCGTCCGAAAAAATAATCGTTTCCGGCGCCAACCCGCCCGTGTCCTGTGAAAATCGTCATTTTGGATGGTTACGCGGCCAACCCCGGCGATTTGTCCTGGGCGGAACTGGCCGCCTTGGGAGAGTTGCAGGTCTATGATCGCACCCCGGTGGCGCTCATCTTGGACCGCGCGCAGGGCGCCGAAGTCCTTTTTACCAATAAAACGCCCCTCCGCGCCGAAATACTGGCCGCCCTGCCGGCGTTGCGTTTTATTGGCGTACTGGCCACCGGCTACGACGTGGTGGATACCGCCGCCGCGCGCCGCCACGGCATAACGGTGTGCAACGTGCCCGACTACAGCACGCCCTCCGTGACCCAAGCGGTCTTTGCCCTGTTGTTGGAGCTGACCAACCATGTCGGGGAACATGCGCGCAGTGTGCAGGCAGGTGATTGGTGCCGCTCACCCGATTTTTCTTACTGGCTGCATCCGCTGGTGGAGCTGCACGGCCTGACACTCGGGCTGGTGGGCTTTGGCCGCATCGCACGCTCCGTAGCCCGGGTCGCGCTGGCCCTTGGCATGCGGGTCCAGGCCTGCCGCAAAATGATGGAGCGCGGCCATGAAACTTTGGCCGCCGTGACCATGGTGGATTTGGAGACCCTGCTGCGCACCAGCGACGTGGTTTCCCTGCACTGTCCGCTGACCGCCGAGACGCGCGGGCTGATCAACGCCCAACGCCTGGCCTGGATGAAGCCATCCGCCTTCCTGATCAACACCGGGCGCGGCGCGCTGGTTGTGGAAGTCGATCTGGCTCAGGCCTTGCGCGAAGGCCGCCTGGCGGGCGCCGCCGTGGATGTGCTGAGCCAGGAACCTCCTCCGCCCGATCATCCCCTACTGCAGGCCCCGCGCTGCTTCATCACCCCGCATCAGGCCTGGGCCACGCGCGCCGCCCGCCAGCGCCTGCTACGTGTTTCCGTGGAAAACCTTCGCGCCTACCTCACAGGTCACCCGCAAAATGTCGTGAACTAAGTTCCCTGCATGCTTGCACAGCCCAGCCGCAACGGCTAACAAAAATCCATGTCAACTCAAACCCATCCCCCCTTCCCGGCCCGACGTGTGCCACCGCCCGCAACGGCCTGGCTCATGATCCTGCTGCTGGCCGGCGGCATCACCGCCCAAGCCCAAAACCGCCAGCAAATCTTGCAATATCTACGGGGACTGGGCCATGGCTCCTACCTCTTTGGCCAGATGGCCACCTGGGTCCATGGGGAGAATCCCAACTTGGAGCATCCCTCCAACTGGCTGAAGAAAGTGCAACAACACACCGGCATCATGCCGGCCTATGGCTGTTTGACCTATGACTTCGATGACGATCCCTTCAGCGATGCCCAATGGAATGAAGGCGTCAAACAAATGTGGGAGCGCGGCCTGTTGGTCGGTGTTTACACCTTCTGGGCCAATCCCTGTGGCGGACGCTGGGATCAGCCCGTCCAAATCGCTCCCATTTTTACTGCGGAGTCCAATCCCATCAAAGCTCACTTCCATCGCCAGATGGATCGCATGGCGGACAATTTGCTCTGGCTTAAAAAACAGGGCATCACCGTGATCTACACCCCGCTGGTGGAATCGGACGATCGCAACAAATGGCACGCCAAAGAGGGGCCACAGATGGCCATCCGTCTGTATCGCCTGATTCACGATCACTTCGCCGCCAGGGGCGTGGACAACGTGCTCTGGGCTTATCACACCACCCAACGCAACGGCGCCCTGCAGGAATATTACCCCGGCGATGCCTACGTGGACATCCTGGGCAAGTCCGCCTACGGCCGCGGTCTGGTTTTTGACGAATACGAGTGGGCCGTGGAGAAGAAAAAGAAAGCCGGGAAAATCCTCTGGTGGGCGGAATTAGGCATTCGCGGGAAGAACGAGGCCCCGCGGGATTGCCTGGACGTGGTGAAACAGCTCGACACCAGATACCCTGAACTGGCCGGCTTCAATTTCTGGAGCGACGAAGGTTTTTACAATGTGGTGGGCAATTTGAACGGGCGCGAACTCATGCAGGATTCCCGTATCATCACCCTCTCTTCGCCCAAAATGATCCAACGGCGGAAATAAAGGCCAAAGGCCGGGCTAAGAGGGGAACTCACCCCGCGGCCATGCGCCACACCGTTGCCACCAGGAAGGTTACCCCAAATCCCAAAGCCAGCGGCAGGAGGGTGGCTACGGCCGTCCAGCGGGCGCTGCCGGTTTCCTTATAGATGGTGTAAATCGTGGTGCTGCAGGGGTTATGCAGGAGGCTGAACAACATCAAATTGATGCCGGTCAGCACCGTCCACCCGCCCTTTTCCAGCAAACTCTTGATCACCTGGTCAGAGCCGGGATCAAACATCACGCCGGCGCCCTGCCCGGCCGCCAGGTCACCGGTCACCAGCACCGTCAGCATTAAAATTGTGGGAATGATGATTTCATTGGCCGGGATGGCGATAAGGTAGGCTACCAAGATAACCCCATTCAGGCCGATCATCACTCCCACCGGATCCAGGGTGTGGATGAGATACTCCACCAGACTGACCTCCCCGATTTTTACATTGGCACTCAGCCAGATGACCGCCCCAGCCGGCAGCGCAAATACCACCGCCCGCCACAAGACGAAAAGGGTGCGGTCAATCAGCGAGGTGTACAAAGTGCGGAGAATACGGGGCGGCCGATAGGGCGGCAATTCCAGGCTGAACGTGGAAACCTCCCCCCGCAGCAAGGAGCGGGAAAGCCCCCAGGAAACCAGCAGGCTCAAGGCAATGCCCAGCAGTGCCACGGCGCTGACCGCCAGGGCCGCCACCAAGCCTTGCATCGCGGGCGGCACCAGCGCCCCCACAAAGAGGGTGGCCATCAAAATCTGCGTGGGCCAGCGCCCGTTGCAGAGCGAAAAATTATTCGTCAAAATCGCCAGCAACCGCTCCCGGGGGCTGTCAATGATGCGCGTGGCAATCACCCCGGCCGCGTTGCACCCAAACCCCATCATCAGGCTCATGGCCTGCTTGCCGTGTGCTCCGGCGGCCCGAAACAAGCGGTCCAAATTGAAGGCCACCCGCGGCAGATAGCCGAAATCCTCCAACAAGGTGAACAAAGGAAAAAAGATCGCCATGGGCGGCAACATCACACTCACCACCCAGGCTGTGGCCAGATACATGCCATCTACCACCAGGCCGGTCAGCCACCAGGGCGCATCCAGTCCCGCAAAAACCCCTCGCAACCAGGGATGGCCTGCCTCCACCAGAACGGCCGACAACAGGCCGCTCGGCACATTGGCCCCGCTGATCGTCAGCCAAAACACTCCCGTCAGCATCAACAACATGATCGGAAACCCCCAGCGCCGACTGGTGACAATGCGGTCAATTTTTTGATCCAAGGTGGCAGGCGAGGCCGCTGCGCCCGGCTTCTTGATGGCCCGGCCGGCCACCGCCGCCGCATGTTGATAGAGCGTCTCGACAATCAGCTCGTGCGGGTCACCACCCACTTTGACGCGATACTGCTGCGCGGCCTCCAGCAACGCAGCCACCTCCGGATGGATGGGTTGAGGAGCACTCATCCCGTCCTGACCACCTCCTCACCGGCGAGGGGTTCGCCGCCATTGACGGCCAGGTCCGCCAGTTGCGCAATTTCGCCGCTTTGCACCGCCTGCAATATGCGGTCGTCACCTGCCAGCAACCGCATGGCCACCCACCGATGATTAGGCAGGCGGGGATACAACCGCCGCAACCGCCCCACCAAATCCTGCAACGCCTCCCGCAACGCCGGCGGCTCCTGCGCCACCCGTTTGGGCCGGCAATGTATCTGGCCGCTCGCCACCCCATGAATGGTTTCCAGCAGTTCCGGCAGGCCCTCCCCCTGTCGGGCGGCGGCGGGGACCACCGGAATGCCCAAGTCACGCGCCAGTTGGCGGACATCCACCTCCAGCCCGTACCGCCGCGCCTCGTCCATCAGATTCAGGCACAACACCACCCGCGGGGTGATCTCCAGCACCTGCAGCGCCAGATTGAGATTGCGCTCCAGACGGGTGGCATCCGCCACCACCACCGTGACATCCGGCTGGCCAAACAACAGGAAGTTGCGCGCAATTTCCTCATCCACACTGGTGGACAACAAGCTGTAGGTGCCCGGCAAATCCACCAGTTTGAAGTGTTTGCCGGCATATTCGAATCCTCCCTCGGCGCGCGCCACGGTTTTGCCCGGCCAGTTGCCGGTGTGCTGACGCAGGCCGGTTAATGCATTGAAGACGGTGCTCTTGCCTGTGTTGGGATTACCGGCCAGCGCCACCACATAATCCCAGCGATCAATCGCCAGCCCCAGCTTGCGCAACCGGGCAGAACGATACACCGCACAGTCGGCGCAGGCGGAGGAGGCAGAGGGCGTGGGGGCCGGAGGGGTTTTCATGCCGCCATCGGGACAGGTGCTGCGATGCGAATGGCCCGCGCTTGATCGCGGCGCAACGCCACGGTGGTGCCCCGCACCTCATAAGCCACAGGATCCCCCAGCGGACTAATCATGGCCACTTTGACCTCGGTGCCGGGTACGAAGCCCAAGTCCAGCAACCGCCGGCGCTCCGGCCCGCGGCAGGCTGGAGACAACCCCAACACCACCGCCTTCTCCCCCGGCCCCAGCGAAGCCAGGTACCGCTCCTCCGCCGGCAGACGCACCGCCTCCCGCACCACCTCCACGCCCACGTTCTGGGCCTGCAACGGAGCCAGCGTGTGTTGCGTGCCATGGGCAAAAATCTTGACCTGATGCGGCTGCCGGTCGGTGATCGAAACATTCACCCCCGGCCCCAAACCCAGGGCTGCCAACTGGTCATACACCCGGGCCGGCTCGTCCTCCAAATGGGTGATGACCAGCGGCGTGTTGATGGGCGCCGTGTTCAAGGACTGGCTGACGTCGGCTGGCAACGGCTCGCCCGATTCGGGGATGATGTCCCCGTGCGGATCCACCCGCGGATGCCCCAGCCGCGCCGCCAAGGCCTCGGTTTCCTCGGGGGTCAACAGGTGTTCCTGCTGCTCGGCCTGCGCATGCCACTCCTTTTCGCCCACACCGGTCTGGTCGGCCAGATAACTTTCCCATAACCGATGCGCCCGCACCACATGCGAGGCCAGTTCGCGCCCCGGGGGGGTCAATTGAAAATTGCCGTTCTGCAACCGAGTCAGCCCCCGGGCCTCCAAATCCTCCATCAATTCCGCCGCGGCATCGGTTTTCAAATGGACCGCGCCCGCCAGACTCTCCAGGCTGACAGGGCGGCCATTGGCCTCCTGATGCAACAGGTGCTTCAAGGCATCCTCCCGGCGACATCGTTGGGCCAGGGACCGGCTGGCCTTCCAGCGGGCCAACAACCCCGCCTGCGGCCAGATAATCAACAGGGCCAGGGCCAACAGCCCCACGCCCAGACAGCCTGCGATTAACGTCCACATAAACCGTCACCCGCCTGCGACGGTCGCCCGGCAAGGCAACCCCACCCGGCCTAAACTTAGGCATGCCTAAGTTTGACCGCCATAAGGTAGCCCCCCCTTTCCCCGCTGTCAAATACCGCCAAGCCTTGATTTACGCAGATTTCACCGTAACCATTCTTGTCCCCGGCGTGTCATTTAGTTTGGAAATGGGCCGACGGCTGCGCATCTATGGACGAGCAACCTGTGTTTGATGTCGCAGCCTGTCTGGCAGGCGTTCGACGGCGCGATGAAGTGGCCGCGCGCCAGTTGGTTGAATTTTTGCATCCGCTGGTCATGAAAATTGTCCGGGCGCATCTGGCGCCACGGTTGGCGGAAGAAGACCTGGCGCAGGACATCTTTGCCAAGGTGTTCCACCGCCTGCATCAATATCGTGGCCAGATGCCCTTCGAGCATTGGGTCGCCCGTGTGGCAGTGAACACCTGCCGGAATGCCCTGCGCACCCTCCGGGTCCGGCCGGAAGTGCGCCATGCCGATTTGAGCGAAGAGGAAGTCCAGGCCCTGACGGCAGCCATGCAAACCGACGAGGTGCCGGTGGAACAGGCCATCGCGGCGCGTGACCTGGTGGAAAAATTGCTGAGCACCCTCGCCCCGGAAGACCGGCTCATATTGACGCTCATGGACATGGAAGATCGCAGTGTGGCGGAAATCAGCCAACTGACCGGTTGGAGCCAGCCCATGATCAAAGTACGCGCCTTTCGGGCGCGGCACAAACTGCGCAAACAACTGGCGCGCTTGATGCAATAACGATTTATGATCTCACCCGACCAGCTTTGGCGGCGTTTGACGGCAGCAGCCCGTCAGGCTCCCACCACGTCCCCGGAACTCTCCGGTGGGCACGTAAGCCGCATCGTCAGCCGCTGGCAGGCGGAACAAGAGGAAGAAGCCGCCACGGTGGAGGTCATGGCCTGGATGGGGCGCCGGGTCTTGCTCAGCGCGGTGGTGGTTATGACCGCCGTCCTGGCACTGAGTTACCTGCCCTGGGATGACACCTGGACGGCCCTGTCCGGTTCGGCTCCGTGGCTGGAGGTGGTTGCTGATTTATGAAGCTGCCCAATCCGTTCAAGTACTGGAAAATCCTGCTGCTCATGGTGGGGCTGTTTGTGGCGGGTTTGATTTGCGGCGGGGGGCTGACGGCCGCAGCCCTGGGCAAAGCCGTCATCCGGGAATTGAGCATGGAAGGGTGGAGCCGCCGCACCACCCGGGACTTGCAACAACAACTGCAGCTCACCCCCGAACAAACCGAAAAGGTCAAGGCCATCGCCGACCGTTACCAACCGGAGGTCATCGCCCTGCGCAACAATACTTTCAAGCTGTTTGGCGCCCTGCATCGTCAGTTTAACGCGGAAGTTACCGCCCTGCTCACCCCCGAGCAGGCAGTGGCCTTTTCCAACCTCAATGCCCGGCGCACAGAAAAATTCCAAAAAACCTTCAAGCTCCTCCCGGCCACCAATGCCATCCCCACCAACGCCGCCCCTGCGAAGACCAAACGCCAGCCCTGAAGCCATCCTTGGGGAGTTCTTCCCAACGGGTCCACGGGATACCGGTGTTGTTGCATTGAGGCCGGCAAGCCTCCTGAGTTGTTGGCCAAACCACTTTGCGTTACCTTGAAGCGCGTGAAGCATCGCTGCCTCATGGGACGCCGCATTATCGGTAGCCTGGTGGGACCAGCCCTCTGGGTAGTGATCGCTTTTTTGGGCGGTTCGGGCATGGTGTCAGCGCAAGAGGCCACCCCGCCCCTCCCGCCGCAAGCCTCACCAGCCACCAATGGCGAATATGTGCTGCGCACCATCCCCCTGCGCAACTCCGCCGGCCAGCCGGTACAACTCCGCAACCATCCGGCCGCCACCAATGTCAGTTTGCGCCAACTGGTGCTTTTTCTACGCACGAATCCGGTCAATTTTGCCACCTTTCAACCGGGCAAATTCGTGTGCACCGAATTTGCCCAGGCGCTGCACAACGCCGCTGAAAGCGCAGGCCTCCGCGCCGGTTTGGTAATGGTGGATTTTTCCAGAGGGGAAGGCCATGTCCTCAACGCTTTTGAAACCACCGATAAGGGCGTAGTCTATGTGGATTGCACAGGCGGAATGCCGGGCAACATCCCGCGGCAGGAATTCGATACGTTTGGCTATCTGCAGATTGGCAAGCCCTACGGGCGACTGCCACTCGACATTGGTTTTCCCAATCCCACCAACTACGCCCGTTATGAGCAGGTGGATCGCATCTGGAGCCGGATGGAAATGGACCAGGCCATGTTGGAGGAACGCCGCAAACGGCTGGCCGATGAAGCGCGCGCCGTGCGCGAGGCCGCCCAAAAACTGGGCCAGCCCCCCTGGCCGCCGGAGCGACGCGCTGAGGCGGAAGCCCTCGAAAAACGCCGGGCACAATTACAGCAGGATGAACTGGCGTTGCGCCAAGATTGGGAGGACCTGCGCCAACGGCAGAAACAATGGCGCTTCCGGGTGTATCACAGCAACACCAATCCCGTCGTGCGCATCAAGACATGGTGGTAGCAGGCGGCGAAGCCACCCGGGCAACCGCTGCCTGCACTTCGGCCAGCAGAGCGGGGCGCGCCTTGATGAAATCGGTAAGCCGCCCCAGACGATCCAGCGTGTCGGGACTCAGGCAATGCTCCCACCCCTCGATGTCATCCTCCTGGGTTTTTTCATCCACGCCCAACAAGGATAAAAAACGCTTCAACGTCGCATGCCGGTTGCGCACCCTGGCGGCCACCCTCCGGCCTGACTCAGTCAACTGCAGGCGCCGGTATTTCTCATAAACCACGTACCCTTCGCGGGCCAGCCGCTGCACCATGGCCGTAACCGAGGGCTGACTGATGCCCAGGGCTGCGGCCAAATCCACCGCGCGCGCAAAACCTTTGGACTCGATGAGTTCCGCCATGCGCTCCAGGTAGTCCTCGGTGCTGATGCTGGGTTGCGGGCGGCCGCTCTGGGGGGGCCGCCGGTTTCGAATGTTCTCCCGCCGGTTCGTGCTCATGACGCCACCTTGGCACCCATGGTGTCGTGAACGATGCCCGGTTGCCAACCATAAAAAAAGCGAGGCTGGAGCATTCCCTCCAGCCTCGCCGGATCAAAAACTCACAGGGAGGTTAATCCACTGCGATGCGGTAGAACCGCCGCGGCCCGGTCGGATTGACATCCGTCAGGGTGCGCACTGTGCCATCGCCGCTGACCGTGGCACCCGGCACGTTTTGCCAGCCATTGCGATCCTGCACGTTCAGATTCCACTGCAGCCGGTAGGTGCGCCCAGCCTCCGTAGGCACCTGCAACGAGAAGTTGTTGCCCGGGCCACGATACACCAGGCTGCCGCGCGGGATGGTCGGCGGCGTAGCCGGGCCACCGCCAATGACGGTCAGCGTGGCGACCTGGCTGGTCACCGCACCCACGCTGTTGGTCACGACCACGCTGTAATTCCCCGCCTGCTCCGGCTGCACATTCAGCAGTACCAAGCTGGCGTTGGTCTCACCCACCAGGCGATTCACCCCGTTGAAGTACCACTGATACCGCAGAGGCAAAGTGCCTTCGGCTTGCACCGTAAAGGTGACGTTGCTCCCCACGCCAGTGCTTATGTTAGCCGGTTGCACCAGCAAGGTGGGCGGACGCAACACTGTCAATGTGGCCACCGCGCTGGTGACCATGCCGCCGGAGTTTTGCAACACCAGCGTGTAGGTGCCTTCATTCGCGCCGCTCACGTTGTTCAGCGTCAGGGCAATCAGGTTCGGGATGTTGGTAATCGCCGTGCCCGAGGCCACCACATTGGTGCGAATCGGCGTATTGGTGTTGAAGTACCAGATGGCCGTCAACGGCAGCGTGCCGTCACCCACCGGCCGGAACGTCACGTTGGCCCCCAGGTTGGTGGTGATGTTCGCCGGCTGCTGCACCAGGGACGGACGCACCGTCTGGTTCAGTGGCGGGATGGTGGCAATGATCTGCAGCGCGAAGGCATGGTCACGTGTCGGTCCGGCAATGTCGGCCGCGCTCTGATGGACCGAGACCGCCAACGTGTTCTGCCCGTTGCGCAGGTTCACCGGATAGAGCGGAGCACGCTGGGACGGTGTGCCGGCGGCGTGGTTCTGGGCCAGCGTCGTCGCCCGCACCTGCTCCGTACCATTGGTCATGTAGTAACGACCGCCGGGATTGTTGGCATTATCCTGATCACTACGCCACTCGGTGCCATTGAGATAGATGACACAGCCGTCATCCGCCCAAATCTCAAACTGCAACCGCACGCCCGCCGGATCCACCGGCAGGTTGAAGGTGGTGCGATAGTAGTAGGTGGTAATGGTGTTGCTCACCGGGATGTACACCGACGGGAAGCCCCAGCCATTCGGAATGGCCGCCTGATAGGATTCATCAATAAACGGAGTGTAGGCCTGATCCCAGGCGCTGTCATTAAAGGTAGGCGCGATCCAAGCGGTCCCCAAATCCTGGCCCGAGGCATTATAACGCCAGGCCTGGGTCTGGGACTTGACAAGGTAATGCCGCTGGAACATGAACAGATTGGTGCGCGTCATCACATTTTGCAGGGCCGACCGATCGCGGATATTGCCAATATACAAGGAGTAGTTGACCAGGCTGCTCTCCTGCTTCGGAGCGCAGATCAGCGTCAAATTGGTCCCCGTGGCATCAATGGTCGCCTGGAAGATTTGCAAAGTGGTGTTGGTGGCATCCCCCTGACGCACGATGAAGTAATTCGCCAGGTTCACGGCATCATTGGTGTTGACCGGCTCGGTGAACGCAATCTGCACCACGCAGGCATCGCCCCAGTTGGGGTCAAAGCCGTTGGTCTGCATCAACGCTGAGTACACGGCCGGCGGGATGTTGTCCACCCGGACCGTCACGTTGACGGTGGCGCTGGTCACCGCCGAGATGCCGTTGGTGATGACCACATAATAACTGCCCGAGTCGTTCGTCACCGCGGAGGTCACGGAATACGTGGCTGCATTGGCCCCCGGCACCGCCACCCCGTTGCGATACCATTGGAAGGCGGGCAGTGAACCGGAGTAAGCTACCGTGAGGCTGAAGGCCTGGCCGTCAAAGATGTTCGTGCCCGTCGGCTGCTGGGTGATGGCCAGCGGTGCAGGAATAACCTGCAGCAACCGGATACCCAGCACGATGTCCGAGCTGGTCAGGCTGTTTTGGTGGACTTCCACCGCCAGGGTGTTTTCCCCATAACGCAGCGGAGCGGCATTGAGCACCACCTGCTTGATGGTTTCCTCCGGGCTGGTGGCCGCGCTCACCAAGCTGGTGAACACCACCGGGTCCGTCCACGTCCCCGGACTGGCAAAGCGTCCCACTTCCACACCGTTCAGCCAGAAGATGGCGCCGTCGTCAATCCACCCTTCCACCATTAACCCCAGCCCCGAAATGGTGTTGGTGTTGGTAAAGGTGGTGCGGAAATAATAAGTGGGAATGTTGCGGCTGCCAACTGGACCAAAATCCGTGCGCATCGCCTCGCCTGCCGCGGCAAACGCCGCGAGCGTAGCCGCCGTGTCTTCATACCCCAAAATGCCCGGCCCGGAAGGCCAGTCCGCATCGTTGTAGCCCACGTTGCGCCAGGCCGTGCCCAAGTCCACGCCGTTGGTATTGTATTTCCACACGTGGTTGATTTGGAAAATAGGCATATTATATTCAGGTGGAATTACTTCGGTCTGGGTAAAGATGGTATTGGGGGTACGGGCCAAATCTTGCACGCCACGCACCGTGAGATAATATTCCACCGCATACTGGCGGGGTGCCGCCAAGGTCAATTCCACCGTGTTGGTGTTCAGCAGCGTCGCCGATTGCACCGCAATGGTGCCCCCGCCCGGCAGGGCCACCGTATAATTGGCTGTATTGGTGGCCGTGGACGCACGCACCGCCTCGGTGAACACCACTCGCACCACCGCAGCCCCCACGCCGCTCACCGTCGCCACTGCGGGCTTGATTTCATCCGGGGCCACGCTCAGGACCGCCACGCGGCTGGTCACCACGCTGAGGTTGTTGGTCGCCACACAGTAATACTGCCCATCGTCAGCCGGAGTAACCGAATTAATGGTGTAATTAGCACCGGTGGCGCCCGCAATGGGCTGGCCATTCTTGTACCACTGGTAATTGGGGGACTGCCCAGAAACCACGAATTGAAAAGTCGCCCGGTCATATTCATTCAAGCTAAGGCTTTGCGGGAGATTGGGGTTCACAATCTGCAGCGGCCCGCTGGCACCGGTGGCGTTAAAAGCAACGTTATCAATCGTCCAGGAGGGATCCGTGCCCGGGTTGGCATTGTCATCCACCCAGAGGATGTACAAGGTCCCACCCGGACTCCAGCCCGTAGTCGCAATGGTGGCACTTAAATTGCCATCCGCCTGGCTCGACAATCCCGGAATTACCTGCCAACTGCCTGGCTGGCCGGTCAGGCTCCAGTAAACCCGATGGGCTGAAATCTGTTCCGCCACGGTGGTGTCATAACTCGCCTGAGTGTAGCTAATGGCAAGCTGGCCAATCGGGCTGCCGGAGTTGTTCTGCAGCGTGGCCAGCAGCATGCAGTATTCCACCCCGGTTACGCGGCTCTGAATGGCCTGCAAGGAGGTGTTGTAGCGGAACCATTGGTGCGTGCTGGGCGGGGTGGTCCCCGAGGTGGGAAGGTTGGTCACGATAGATGACGCCGATTGGGTTTGGACGTGCGCATCCAATTGTTCCACAGTCGAAATGTTGGCCCCGGCAGTGCCCCCGCCGGTCGCCCCTTGTGCGCCGGTTGTCCACCCGTCGGCTGCCGTGGGAGCGGTGTCGAAGGTATAAGGGCCATTGTTGCCCAGTTGGATGGAAATCGCTGCCTGTCCCAGGGTTATGCCGGCCACCAAAGCGCACAGCACACCTGCCTGCTTCCATATCCCGAACACTGCGTTGTTTTTCATAGACTCGCTAATTTCTGGACTGTTGACGCCGCCCCTGCCACAGGCCACGCCACCCAGCCCTGCTTGGGTTAAATCCGATGCGACAGACTACTTAATTGACTGCCCTAATCAACAAAAAAAATCTTCGCAACCAGCTAAAATTTTACCCTAATAAATCACATTCGTTCAACTTAATCAAGCGCCCCCCCCTGTTTCCGCTCCGCCATCGAATGGAGGCAGACTGCGCCCGATTTATATTTTCCGGACCAAGGCCGGGTTGGCTTATGCAACTGGCACCAAATGTCTCGCCACCTCGGTCCGGTAGGCCCGCAGCGCCGGCAGCAAACCCGCCAAACCGCCCAACGCAATCAGGGCAGCCGGGGCATAAAGCATCACCGGATGCCAGACCGCCACCTCCAAAACCACCCCGGTCGAAGCCCGCACCATGACGGCCACCGCAGACATGCTCAAAGCGTACAGCGGAAAAGCACCCACCACCCCCAGGCCGGCAATGCCAACTGCCTCCAGCCATGTAGCCATAAAGACCGTCCGCCGCCGGGCCCCCAAGGCCCGCAGAATGGCCACGTCCCGCCGCCGGGCATACATGGCGTTGTACATGCTCGCCGTGATGGCTGCCCCCGCCACCAGCGCCACCAGCGCCGCCAAGGCCGTCAACACCCGATCCAGCCAGGCCAGTTTCTCGAAAAGCTCGGCCACCACCCGCCCGATTGGCCAAGCCCACGTCAACCGCGTGCCCTGCCGATTGTAATACTGGTCCAGTTGGAAACCAGCCAGCGGACTGCCCCCTTTCAGTTTTACCAGGACCGCGCTCAAATCAGTCGCCGCCGCAGGATCGTGCCCGCTCATGTGCTGGACCCCGGCCAGCGGAATCCAGATCACCCGGTCCGCCGGCGTGTTGGAAGGTTTGAGCACCCCCACCACCAAATAATCCTCTTCATGCTGGTGTTCCTCGCTAAACGTCAATCCGTGATAGGGATGGAAACGATCTCCCACGCGCAGCCCCAGGCGCCGTGCGGCAAAACTCCCCACCACCGCCTCGCGCCGCAACGGATCAAACCAGCGCCCGCCCGCTTGCAGGGCAAACGGCCGCCCGGGCGCGGGCTCTGCGCGCTGAAAGAAGTCCAGGGTGGTCCCCGCAATTCGATACCCGCGATAATTATCTCCCACGGCCAGCGGCACTGCCAAATCCACCGCCGGATGGTCCCGGATTTCCTGAAAATCCTCCCACTTTAAATTGCCGGGCGAGGCTTCGAGATGGAACACCGCATTAAGCACAAGCTGCAGTTTGGCGCCGCGCGCGCCCAGCACGGCGTCAAATCCGGTGGTGGCGCCGGCAAAGGCCCGCCGGGCCTGATCCCGAGTTACCCAGACGGTGAGCAATAATGCCCCCGCGAGGGCCACCGAAAACGCCGTCAACACGCTGGAAACCAAATGCTGTCGCAAGCTGCGGCGGATCAACAACGGCAGGATCATGTCCCTCCCTCCCCCACGGCCGGCGCCGGTAACGACATCTCCAGTCGGCGCGGAAAGCTGCGCAGAACCGCCGGATCGTGACTGACCAACATCAGCGCGGCCGATTCCTCCTGGCACAGCTCGCGTATGAGCTTCAGCGCCGCCTGCGCATGGGCCTCGTCCAGACTGGCGGTTGGCTCATCCGCCAGGACCAGCGCCGGCTTTGGCGCCAAGGCCCGTGCCACGGCCACCCGTTGTTGCTGGCCGGTGGAAAGCTGCCCTGGGCGGTAATCGGCGTAAGCTGCCAGCCCCACACGCCCCAACAAATGCCTTGCCCGCTGCCAATCCACGCCGCGCCCGAAAGCCATGCCCAAGGCCACATTTTCCAGTGCGGTAAAACCCTGCAGCAGGTTGAAGGACTGAAAAATCAGGCCGATGCTTTCTGCACGGACCCGGTCCAATTGCGGTTCCCGGAGCGGTGTCAAATCGCGGCCCTGAAGCAAAATGCGCCCGGCATCCGGCCGGAGGATGCCCGCAATCAGATGCAACAAGGTGGTCTTGCCCGAGCCGCTGGGGCCAAACACGCCCACCTGCTCGCCTGAGTCCACGGACAGCTCGGGAATGTCCACCACCCGCCGCACTTCGCCGGTGGGCGTGGAGAAACTTTTGCGTAAACCCTGTAACTCCAGCAACGCCATCGGCGCTTAACATGGCGCAACCTCGGGCAAACGCCAAACCGCCGGTCACGCCAGGATATGCCGGTGGAAAAGTCGCAGTAAAAGCCAGGCCGCCGCCGCGGTATAAAGGGCCGCCAGCACGTCATCCGCCGTAATCCCCCAGCCGCCGGGCAACGCCTGACTCTGCTTTACCGGCCAGGGCTTGAGAATATCAAACAAACGAAACAACACAAAAACGGTCAGCCCAATCAACGGCCCGTTTTTATCCAGCAAACTGCCCGGCGCAGGCAGCAGGCCATGACGCCACCACGCTGTGGCCACAAACGGTAGAAAACAGATCGGGAGTGCAATAATTTCATCCAACACCACGGAGCCGGGATCCGTCTGCCCCAGCATCACTTCCGCCCTCCCGCACAACCAGATGGAGGCCCCACAGGACAAAAGGATGCCCCCCAGATAAAGCCAGAAACTGCCGGTGCCCAGCAATGCCATGGTCAGGAACACCCCCAGCACCGCGCCCCAGGTGCCTGGAGCCAACGGCAGGCGGCCCACGCCCAAACCTTGCGCCACCCACAATCCCACGTGCGCCCAAAAACCAGTCATGCTGACAGTATGCCCTTCCTGGCCCACGGCCTCCAAGCAAAACTCACCTGTGCCTGGCATCCCGCCGCTGCGAAACGTGAGGAAGAATTCACCTCGGGGGGCAGGTGGCCGGCTCACCTTCGGACTTGACCGCCGCTGCCCTGCCCCGCCACACTTCACGCCACATTGCATCATGCGTAATTACTGCGTCAAAGCCATCGGATGTCTCGCCGCCCTGATGCTGGCCGTCGGGCAAACTCATGCCGCCGCCAAGGAATCCTCCAAGGCCGGCACCGCCAAGACCCAACCTGCAGCAAAAAAGGGAACTCCCAAGCCCGCCAAACCGGCCAAGCCCGCCCCGCCCCCTGTCGTGGACCATGTGGAACGCCTGGATCCGGCGATTAACGCGCTTCTGCCCACCAACACTTTTCTTCAACCACTGGCCTCCGGATTCATCTGGAGCGAGGGGCCGGTGTGGATGGGCAAGTATCTGCTTTTTTCTGATGTGCCCACCAATCGCATCTACAAATGGGAGGAGGGCCTGGGCATCTCCGTGTTTCTGGAACCGAGCGGTTACACCGGCACCGACCCGCGCGGAGGGGAAATGGGGTCCAACGGCCTGACGCGCGACCGGCAGGGGCGGCTGGTCATTTGCCAGCATGGAGATCGCCGCGTCGCCCGCCTGGAGAAAGACGGCACCTTTACCCCCCTGGCACAGTATTACCTCTGGCGGCGCTTCAACAGCCCCAATGACGCCGTATTCGATTCCAAGGGCAATTTGTATTTTACGGATCCCCCCTACGGCCTGCCCGCCCAAATGGCCGATCCCCGCAAGGAAATCCCCTTCCAAGGCATCTACCGGGTCTCTCCCAACGGGGAAGTGACTTTGCTTTCGGATAAATTAAGCCGCCCCAACGGCATCGCCTTGTCCCCCGATGAAAAGACTCTCTACGTAGCCAATTCCGACCGCGCCAATCCTGCCATATTTGCCTTTCCCATTAACAAGGACGGGACCATAGGCAACCGACGTATCTTCTTTGACGCCGCCGAGCTGGCCAGCAAGGGCCGCCCTGGCTTGCCCGATGGTCTCAAGGTGGATGTCAAGGGCAACGTCTTCGCAACGGGGCCGGGAGGAGTGCTGGTCTTGTCGCCCCAGGGCAAACACCTGGGCACCATCAAAACGGACCGCCCCACTGCGAATTGCGCCTGGGGCGATGACGGCAGTGTGTTGTACATCACGGCCAACCATGACCTCTTGCGGGTCAAAACCAAAACTCGCGGCAAACTTCCCTGAGCAGGTTGGTGGATAAGTTTTCTGCGCGGCGGCTTGCGCCCGCATAAACTCTCGCCTACGGTGAGCGCGGCAATGAGCCACAGCCCCACACCCCGCCTGACGGCCATTGCGGCCATGGCCGCCAATCGGGTCATCGGCTGCCAGGGGCGTCTTCCCTGGCATTTGCCGGAGGATTTCCAATGGTTCAAATCCGTCACCATGGGCCATGTGCTGGTCATGGGGCGTAAAACCTTTGAGTCCATTGGCCGCCCCCTGCCGGGACGCGACACGGTGGTCATTAGCCGCAGCGGTTTTCGGCATCCCGGCGTTACAGTGATTCAGGATTTAAGGGAATTGGCCGGCTGGCCGGAACCGCGGCGTTTCTTCATCTGCGGCGGGGCGCAAATTTATGCGCTGGCCCTGCCCTTTTGCGCGGAGCTGTTCCTCACCCAGGTCCTGCGCCCGGCTGAAGGAGAGGTGTTGTTCCCGCCCTTTGAGGACCGTTTCACCCCGGCGGAGGTGGTCAGGGAGACGGGCGATTTTCGGATTCTTCGCTACGTCAATCAAAGTCCTGAAAGGCTGACGGCGGCCCCACCCGGAGCCGCCGCCGCGATGCGAAGTTATTAATCAAGGCGAGCCTTAATTCGCCGGCAAGGCCCACACTTCAATTTCCGTGTATTCGTTCAGGGCACTGTCCGTGCTGCCGCGGCTGTAAAAGCGGAGGTAACGGCCCACGATGCCCTTGGCATCGATCAACTTGCCCTCGAAGCCCTCGAAATACTCGCGGTCGGTGCCGATGCCCAGGCCGGAGCTGTTGTCGTGATCATTATTAAAAATGGTGCGCACATTTTCGATGAAATCCGGGTCATCCGCCACCTGCACCACCACATCGCGATAAATCTTTGGGGCGTCATGCGCATGCCAGATGAGGATGGCATAGATCGCGTAGTTTTTTTCCAGATCGATCTGCACGTACTGGGAGCCTTTGCGCATGATCAGCACCGAGCTTTCAGTGGCCTCCTTGTTGCCGTCGGTGACCAGCTCGGGGGTCCCGGTCATGGGCGCCTTATCACTGCAAATGACTTTCTTGTTCAAGGCCACATTGGCAACCCCCTTCGGAGCCAGAAATGGCGGACGCGGTTTGCCGGTCGGTTTCTCCGCCGTGGTATCTGGCGGAATCTCCGCCGGCGTGCCCTTGAAGGCGGGCGTGGGCAGTTTCAAGGGCAGCGGGGCCAGCTCTGCTTTGCCGGCGTCAGCCGCCTGCAACCCTGATAAACCCGCCGCCAACAGCAGGGCAGTGCCTGTGCTCCGCCAATTCCGAGTGTTTTTGGTCAATCTCATGGCCTGTCTTTGTAGCGGCTCACCCGCCGGGGTCAATCTTGTTTAATACCCGGCGCGGCACGCCGCGCTGTTCTTTGGACGTCCGCCGCCGTCATTCATTCAACCGCGAGGGGGCCTGGCCGTTCTTATTGGGGTACGCCGGCGGGTTTGTCCGGCGCCAGCGGCTCCGTGGGAGCGTCTGCGGGCTCCGTGGTTTCCTTTTCCGGCGCCGGCAACACCCGGATGCGGGGATTACGGAACCACATCTCCACCCCCGGATGCTCCAAGCCGATGTACCCTTCGCCAATCTCCTTGAAATCCGGCAGGTTTTTGAGGCGCCCCCGCCGCACGGCGTTCTCCAACGCCTCACTGTCCAACTCAAATTCGAGCACCTTTTCGTTGTTGATCCAGTGCTCCACTCTCTTGCCCCAGACCCGCACGCGCGCTTCATTCCACTGGCCGGCCGGCCGTGGATGCGCATTGGTGGCGGGCAGGAGCGCGTATAGCGAGCCGGTGCGGTACAAGGGATTGTTCCGGGCATCGGGATGCCGCTCGTCGTCCGCCAGCACCATTTTCAGCCCCCCCATCGCGGCCCGGGGCGCGCCCTCCTGTACCAGATATACAATACCTGACGCCGCTCCCGGCGGCAGACGGTACTCCACAGAAAACTCAAAGTGGGAATACCGCTGACGCAGCATCAAATCCGTCTGCTCCCCCCCCGGCACCGAAGAGATCACCCCCGCCTTGGCGGCCCAAAGGTTGACGGGGAATTGCAGCATCTTATAGCCGCGGAAGTACACGGGAAACTTGCCATCAAACAACGATTGCCACGGTGGCAGCTCGGCCGCGCCCAGGCCGCCCACCATCAAAAATACCCAAAACCACCGCAAGGCTGGGGCCATGTTCATGTCTTAAACATCGCCCCGCCCGCCTTTTCTGACAAGTCCGAATCCCCTTGCGCTCTAGGCCTCGCGCATCTGTTGCGGGTCTATGCCCTGGCGGCGGCACCATCCGACGTAGGCCATGGGCGAAATCTCCGAGGGCTTGATTTCGCTGCGTCCCCCCCAAAAAACATTGGTGTAGAGGAGCGGAATGCCCGCCTCTTCCAAGTGCCGGTCAATGGCCGCCTTGTGGGCCAGCACCACTTCTTTCTCGGCCCCGTGCGCGACGCCCATGATGTTGACGTTACGGAACTCCGGTCCCGCATCCCGCCAGTAGGCATGCGTCATCACGTGATGTCGGCCCACCTCCTTGCCGGCATCAATCTCCCGCCCCGGCGGCACGGCCCAGTGAAACAACGCGTTGAAACGCGCCACCCGCTCGCCGTTCTCCGCCGGTTTGGCATGCTCCAGGAAGGTTGAAAAACGCCCGATCACCCGGCGGCGGTTCAATTCGGTGGCCACCTCATAAAAAGTCTCCAGCGGCACCCCGGCCTCCTGCGCGCGCGGGCCCCACAAGGGCTCCACTTCCAATTCCTCTGGAGTAAATTCCCGCTTTAGCGCCACGAGCACCCGCCATTCCAAATCGGACAAGGTGGTCACCGCCACATCCGCCGGCTCGGCCGGCTCCGGCGCGCGATCGCCCGGTTGCAACCCCCGCCGGCGCAGGTGGCCCACCCCCAGGGCAAAAACCTTGCGGGCGGGCAACAACACATAGCGCAAAGCGCCGGTCTTGGACTTCAGGTAATCACAATGCTTCACCATCGAGAAACCCTGCGGCACCTTCAACGTAGTCCAGAGCCGGTACTGGCTGCCCGCCGTGCCGGGGTCGGTGCTTCGGATGACCACATGCCCCGTGAAGGGATCATGGGCAAACATCCAGTCAAAGGTGGTTTCCAGCAAATCAGGCGGCGTCTCCCAGGCCACCAGCGCTCCCTGGGCCAGGTTGGTGGCCAGCAAGGTTTGACGGATGCGCCGGATGACCCCGGCACGCAACATGGCCTGCAGCCGCTCCAACACTATGGCACGATCCACCCCCGACATCCGGGAGATTTCGCCCAACGGATCCCGCTGGAATCCCTGCACGCGGTCTTCACTGATGACCAAAATCTTTTCGTTGATTGGATCGTGTATCGAAACCGGCACCGTTACATTACTCATAAGCAGTAAAAATAATACGTACCCTTACGAAACCAAAATGAAATTGACCGGCATCAAACGTCGGGACACTGCCTGCGGGAGGCGGGTCCTGCCCCCCGAAGGAAAAGGTTGAAGGAGCCCTCCTCAGGACTCACACGCGCATGACGCCAGCCAGGCAATCAATCCACCAAGGAAAAGGCCTTCTTCATGGCCGCCGCCACGGCAGCACACGCCGCATCATTATCCAGATCATTGAGTGCCTGATTGAACGGTTCGGCCCGGACCGGACCGTCATACTGCATCTGCATCAAAGCCTTGAGAAAATCGGCCACCGGGATGACTCCCGTAGCCAGAGGCAGTTCCCGCCGTCCATCCTGTTGCTGTTCGATGGCCAGGCCGGCGGGGGCATCGTTCAGATCCACCGAGACCACATCCTTGTTTTTTAGCTGCCGCAAATCCTCCGCCGTTTCGCCGGCCTGCCACCAATGCCAACTGTCCAAAATGACGCCGACATTCGGCTGGCCAATATCTCGAATCAAAGCCAGGGTGTCCTTCAAATTGTAAATAAAGACTTGCCGGTTGCCGGCACGGGCGCTCCGCGTGCCCACATATTCCAGCCCCAGACGCAGGCCATGCTCACCCAAAATCCGCGCCCCCTCACGCAGGCGCAGGGCATGCCGCTCCCAATTCTCCTGCCGGCTTAGCGTGGCGTGCGTGGGGAAAAGCCAGGTGCCCATCCGCTCGACGCCCGCCCGCTGCAAGGCGGCGGCCGTCTTGGGCAGCTCCTTCAGACTGGCTTGATAAGCCGCTTCCTCCCCGCGGAACTGCAACGGAAAACCAGCGGCGGCCCAGGTCAAATGATGCTTGGCCATTTCGTCGCGCAAGGCTTTCAGACCCTCATCGGAAAGCCCGGCCAGATAACCGGCATACGGCTCCACAGCCTCAAAGCCGTATTTAGCAGCCAGTTGAATGGCCTCGACTTGATTGGCCCGCACGCCGATGCTGCCCGGGGTCAGCGCCATGCGCATTTTGCGGCGGCCTGCCTGCCCCTCCGCCGCGCAAAGGCGGCCCAAACCCGCCCCTAGACCCAGCAAGCCACCAAGGATCAACCATTGCCGCCGTGAAAGGCCGGCTGCCGACTGCACGGGAACACTGGATTTCATGGCCCTACCCTCCCAAACCCCTCGCTTTTTGGCAAGCCTGCCCGTTGTTGTCTGCGGCCGATGTTGCCGCACTACCCCCAGGCTGGCCGCTCAAGAGGCAAATGGCCGGGCCATGGCGGGATCAAGGATTTTGTGCGGTGCGGGCGCGCAATTCCTCCGCCCGCAGTTGGCTGGCCAGGTTCTCGTGCTGCCGGCTGAGGTCCATCTGCCCCAAGCCGGCATAGGCTTTGGCCATACTGGCATGGAAAACGGAGTTGCTTTGAAATAATGGCCGGGCCGCCTCCAGATCCGCCAGTGCATCCTGCCAGCGCTGCATTTTTAGTAAGATCTGGCCGCGCGTTTCGCGGAAAACCAGCTCGCGCGGGTGCCGCTGGATGACGGTGTTTATGATGTTCAACCCACGGGTAGGATCGGGGGGCTCGGTGATGGTAACCAAATAAGCAAAGTTGTTAGCCACCACCGGGTTGTCCGGCTGCCCCAGATGCGCCACCTCCAGATGGCTGCGCGCGCCCTGCTCCTGGCCGCGGCTATACAAATCCATGCCCAGGTAATAATAGACCATGGGGCGGTTGGCGGCCACGGCACCCAAGTCCCGGGCCAGGGAGAGCGCCGCCTCGGCGGTGGGAACCTGGCTATTGGCCGTGGCGGCCAGCGTGCGCAGCAAAAATTCATTTTGGGGATCATGATTCAGGCCGGTCCGCATCCATTCCAGGCGCTGCCAGTGATTAGTAGGGTCCATGGCCCAACTGCGCTTGACCAAATCACAATAAATGCTGGCGGCCATGCGATGGTAAATCTTGTGGCCGGTGGTGGCGATGCCTTCGTTGAGAATGCTCAGGGCGTTGGTCAGGTTGCCCTGAATCAGCTCCGCTTCCGCCCATTGGCGGCGGGCCAGCCAGGTCTTTGGGTCTCTGGGTTGGCCGGTGGCGGTTTTTAATTTGAAATATTCCGAGGCCGCCGACGCCCACCGATCACGAGCCAAGGTGTTGCCATAGCCCATTTCAATGGCTGCCAGAATCAATCCGGCGTCGTTGCGTTTGGGAAAAGCCCGTTTCAAATACCAGCGGGCCTCCTCCCAGTCCCCCAGCCGGTAATAATAACGGCCCAGCAAAACTGCGGCATCCGCCTGATCTGGTTTGCCAGCAAACAACTCCAGCAAATACCGCTCCGCATGATGCAGCATGATGGAAGAGGCGCCGGGATTGCCGATGATATTTTCGGCCACTTCAATTTGCATTTCGGCCAGGCCCCCCTGCTCCCGGGGCGTGCGGCTGGCCAGGGTCAGGGCGTCGTCCGCATAGCCCATGGCCGCCAGATTGCGCGCCAACCGCAACAAATGGGCCGGTTGATTGGTGCTTTCTAGCTGCAACAGCCGTTCGCTGGCCACCCGCGCCCGCGGCAAATTCCCCATATTGTAGGCATCATCCGCCCATTTGGTGTAACGCGCTTCAATGCGGGCCGGGGTGAACCAGACCACCAATCCGAGGATGCCCAGCCAGCCCAGAATCGTCAGGACGGCCGGCGCGGCTTTGAGTTTGAGGAGCAGACGGTGCTTGTCCACCGCACTCTCCAACTTTGCGCGGGTGCGGCCATAACCATCTGCCACCACACCCGGCACCATGCCGTCGGTGCGAAACCCAAAAAACGCGCGGGTGATGGTGCTGAAAAGCCGCCAGACCGCTGCAATCCACACCAGCGGGTTGTACCACTTGCGCCGGGGTTTTGGTTTGCCACTGCCATAGCCGTAACCGTAACCGTAGCCATAGCCGTAGCCATAACCATAGCCCCCGCCGTCCTCACCAAAGATAAGAGCTCGCAGGGAGAAGTTTTCCAGCGCCTCAAATACCCGCAACAGCCCGCGCCAGACAAACCGCGGCACAAAGAGCAGCACAGCGAGGAGCGTGTCCCATGCCCGGAAAAGGGCCCGCACGTAGCGCGCCCACGGGCCGCGGCCCTGCCAGGCCTCCTGCCAGTTATTGCGGATGCGCTCAATCATTTGCGGGTGGGGATGGATTTGGCGGTGCTGGGCACCAGTTGCTCATACACCTGCTGCATCAGCAGTTTGCGCACTTCCAGGAATAATTGCAGCACCTCGGCCTTTTCTTCCGGGGGCAAAGGCGCGTAACCCATGTAGAGGAGCTGCACCTGGTAGGTGGTGCGGATGTCCTCATCCACATCCGGACGGATGCTGAACCGCTTTTCCAGCCGCCCGGGGGGCTGCCACTCGCCGTCTTCAGTGAAGGCGCTGTACAACAGATAGGCGTTGTGCATGGGCTTGCGGCTCATCTCCACCTCAATGATGCTTTGCTTGTCGCTCACGCCATCGGTGCGAAACACAGGGTCGGTCAGCTTCCATCCATGGCCGCTGTAGCAATAATTCAGATCATGCCAGCCGTGATAGGGATAGCTCAACGCCACCAAAAGCTGCAGCCCCCCTTTCTCCAGCGTCCACACCTGCGAATGAATGGCCCCAATTTGGATGTAATGCTGCGTGCCCATGGGGATCTTGCCCGTGCTGTTGCGCCAGCCGGCCACAAATTCGGGCAGGACAAAATGCGCCCCCGGTTTGAGGCGGGAGGGCACCAGGATTTTGGGTTTGTTAATTTGTTGCGTGGCCAGCACCATCTGCGCCGCCCCCACTCCCAAAAACACCAGCGCCATTAAGGCGCAACCGCGCACGGCGTTAAGCGACATCTGGGGGCCAAGCCAGCGGTTGAGGAGTTCACTCCAGATGACACTCTTGCTGGCGGGAGCTTCTTCCAAGCCCCCCAGACACAAGGACAACAAGGCATCGGCACTCAAAATCAAAACGATGTAGGCCACAAACAACACCAGCCCAAACACCTCGTGCGACCATCCCGTCAGCAAATCAATGCCATAGCGATACCGGAAAAAGGCCCCCGCCGTAATGCGCACCACATTGCCTAGAATGACAAAGCTGAATCCCAGCAACACCAACAGCACCCCGTGGGGCCAGCGCCGTTTCATGCGCAAGGACTGGAAAACCGCGAAGGCAAAGACAAAGAAAGTGGAATTGATGCCGCTGCAGGCCTCCTCCACCAGCAGGCGATCCCAGGGAATCTCGATCACCACCCCATTCACAAAGTGCGGCACCCGCACAAAATCCAGCAAATACGTGCTCAACCCCACCGCCACATACCGCAGCTTGAGCGCCAGCTCGGTGTCCAGATTCATGGGCGGCCGGATGATGGTGGCCATCATGATGAAGGCCGGAACCGCGGCCCGCACCAGGGGCCATCCTCCCACTACCAGCAACAAGGCGGCCAGCGCCGTTAGAAAGCTCAAATACCCCAGCCACGGTGACCAAAGCCACGCCGACGCCGCGTAGCCTGCCAACGCGCACAAACCCACCGCCAGCCCCCACCACGGCCGCGTCACCGTCTCGTTTTCCCCCGCCAAATCCCGCCGGGCCAGATAAATAGCCCCAGCGATGGCCAGCGGGAAAAATTGGTAATGCTCGCGCTGCCAGAGGCCGAGAAAATAATAGAACAGCGAAGGAGAGAATCCCAACACCAGCACCACCAAACTAATCCGCCACCAGCGGCGTTTGGCGCGCAAATCTGAACTGCCGGCCAGTAATGGCATGTTTGAGGGACACGATACCGATAAAATGCGGAAATTCAAGCGGTATCGGGTGGCGATGCGGTTCCTGGGCTTGCAGTTATTGGCCCAGCCAAAGCTCCGCCCCCGGCCAGAGGCCGCCGCGCCCGGCGCGAAGGCCGCAGAGGAGGAGGACGATCCAGGGCCTCCCATCTTGCAGGGACTTTCTCTGTCATTGACGTCAGGGGGATGCACTTCTACTGTAAAGCCATGAAAAAATTAGCGTGGATAACGTCGGTGGCGGCCTGCCTGGCCGGGTTGCCGCTTCTGGGGGCCGGAGTGGACTGGTACCGCTGGCGCGGCCCCGATTTGAATGGCATTTCCAAGGAGACCGGCTGGCGCAGCACCTGGCCGGCGGAAGGCCCCAAAAGACTGTGGACCGCCCAGGTGGGTACCGGTTTCGCTTCTTTCTCCGTGAGTGCAGGGCGGGTTTACACCACGGGCAATGCCGAGGGCAATGACACGGTGTTTTGCTTTGAGGCCGATACGGGCAAAATCCTCTGGCGGCACACCTACCGGCATCCTTTGGACCCTAAATACTACGAAGGTGGCACCAGCGCGACCCCCACGGTGGATGGCAACCGGGTGTACACCCTGAGCAAGCGCGGTCATCTATTTTGCCTGGACGCCGCCACGGGCAAGGTGATCTGGGCCAAACACTTGACGGAGGATTGGGGCATGAAAATGCCGGAGTGGGGCTTTGCCAGCTCACCGCTGGTCCGGGGGGATTTGCTGCTGCTCAACGCCGGCACCGCCGGGATGGCCGTGAACAAGAACACCGGCCAGTTGGTCTGGGATAATGGCAAGGAAGCCTGCGGCTATGCCTCAGTGGTCCCCTTCCAGGAGGGCCAGGCCACGCGGGCCGCCGTGCTCGGCGCTAAAACGCTTTTTGTCCTGGACCCGCAATCCGGCAAAGAGGCCTGGCGCTTCCCGTGGGAAACCCGCTACGATGTCAATGCCGCCGATCCCATTGTCTCGGGCAACCAGATGTTCCTCTCCTCCTCCTACGGCAAAGGGTGCGCCCTGATTGAGTTTAATCAGGGAAAGGTGCGCCAGGTTTATGCCAACAAGTACATGCGCAACCATTTCAATACCTGCGTTTTAATTGACGGCCATTTGTACGGCACCACCGGCGAATCCGGCCAGGCCAGCTATCTCATGTGCATGGAATGGGCCACCGGCCAGGTCAAGTGGCAGGAAAGCTCGGTGGGGCTGGGCGCTTTGATGGCCGCCGAGGGCAAGCTCATCGTACAGGGTGAGAAGGGAGAATTACTCATTGTGCAGGCCACCCCGCAAAAATTCACCCCCCTGGCCCGCGCCAAAGTGCTGAGCGGACGCTGCTGGACCACCCCCGTTTTGTCCCAGGGCCGTATCTACTGCCGCAACGCCGCCGGGCAGGTGGTGGCCCTGGACGTGCGACAATAAAACTCGACGCCTGCGGCCTGCAGGGGTTCAATGATATAAGAAAACTACGTCCACAAAATGAAAATTCTGCCTTTTAACATCACCGCGCCGGCGCAGGGCCTGCTGCGCTGGACATGTTTTTGCACCGCACTCCTCGGTGGACTGGTCCTCTGGCCGGCCCCGGCGCCCGCGCAGACGGGTCCGGTGGACAACGAAGGATTTACCCTCCTTTTTCGTGAAGATGGGATTCCCAAGGGGTGGAAGGTCACCCAATGGAATGACCTGGCCAAACCCGGCCCCACGGGGGCGGTATGGCGGGTCGAGCAGGGCATATTGCATGGCAGCACCACCCGCGGCACCTGGCTGGTGAGCGAGCGTCAGTACACCAATTTCATCCTCGAGTTTGAATTCAAACTGGGAGAAACCGGCAACAGCGGTTGTGCCTTGCGCGCACCCCTTTTTGGGGATCCCGCCTTCGACGGCATGGAGTTGCAGATGGCCGATTTCCGTTACAACCCCGAAGCGAAAGACTCGGAGTTGACCGGCGGCCTTTATCGGGCCGTGGCGCCGCGCAAACAGGTGTATCGCCCCACGGAATGGAACAAATACCGCATCACCCTGAACGGATCACATTTGCATGTCGTCCTTAATGGGGAAGTCATCCAAGACCTCAACCTGGAAGAACAAAAACAGGAGGTCAAACGGCACGATGGCACCCTGGCCCCGCCCATCAAGGATCGCCCCAAATTTGGCCACATTGGCTTCCAGGAATTGAGCCGGGGCGGCAGTCACGTACAAATCCGCAACGTGCGGCTCAAGGAGCTGCCTTGAGCGGCCTGAGCCGAATCAGGCTTCGTTCTGGCGGCACCACATGGGGCCCTTGCCGCAACCCGCCCCAGGCCCCAGCCCGCAACCCGGTTTCTGGTCAACGCCTTTTCCGCCGTGACGGCCTTTGGCGGCAGGCGGGGCAGCCTGTTTTTTCTGGCCTTGGCCGGCCGCATTGCCGCCACAAAAAGCCGGCCCCCGTCCGCAAGCCGCCCCCGGACCAAGGCCGCAACCCGGCCCCATTGGGCAGACTTTGGTTTTGGCAGGGACATCCGCCGCGTACAACGCGCCCGCCATGGCCATGGCCATCATTCCGACTCCCAGGAGTGACGCGGTTTTCATAAGCATAATGCGATGATTCAATAAAGGGACGCTACTTCAGGTTATTCTATTCATTAACGGCCAGGCGGACAAAGAAGGTTAAGCCGCCAAGCGTTCCAGGTGGCTCTCATTTCTTGAATTCGCGCTCCGGCGAATCAGACGAAGCGGCATTCGTTTCTCGTGCCGCCAGGCGGGCCTCCAATTCCACTTTCAGGCCGGCCAGCGACGGCTCCTTAACCTGGTCCAACAGCCGCCGGGCCTGAGCCCAACGTTCAGCACTCACGAGAATGCGCGCCTGATGAAGCAAGACACCCTGGCGTTCCGAATCAGAGGAGGCCAGCTTGCCCGCCTTTTCCCAGGCAGCCAGGGCTTCGTCGGCGAGTTTTTGCGCAGCCTCCCAGTCTTTAGCACGATCGCCGGTGAGCTGCAGCTTCATCAGGTAGTAGGTCTGGGCCAGCTCGGTGGCCAGGGCAAAGTTGGTGGGCGCCAGGGCACAAGCCTGCCGCAAATGCTCCTGGGCCTTGAGAATCACCTGCTGTGAACTTAATCCAAACCACGTCGCCGCCGCCTCCTCATGCACAAGCAAGCAGCGCGCCATTTGTTGTTGGTACAAGGATTCCTGCGGGGCTAATTCGATGGCCCTGGCGTAATGCACAAAGGCGTTCGTGGCCGGTCCCTCTTCAGCGTAGTAATTGCCCAGGTTGTTCCAAATGACCGCATTGGTGGGGGCCAGCCGCCGGGCCGCTTCCCACTGGGCCAGCGCTTCGCGGTCAAACCCGGCTTCGCGCAAAAAGCTGCCCCAGAGGATGCGCGCCCGCACGTTTTCCGGATGGCGCTGCACATACTTCTCGTAGGCGGCGTTCACCAGCTCGCGGCGCTGTTTGATTTTGAGATTAAGCGCGGCGCGGGAAGCGGTATCCGTGCGGTTGGTTTCCCCCGCTGCCAGCCATTGCTCGATCTCCTCGTGCACCAAATCATCCAGTTGCACAATGGCATCCAGCTCCTGTTCCGGGGTTCGGGGGGCGGGTGTGGCTTCCGGGGCGGGCAAGGTTGCGCCCAGCAGAGCCAGGCGGCCGGCCAGCCAGCCCGCGGCGAGCAGCAACCCCAATTTCCGCGCAAAAAGGGGGCTGTTCATACCTGTTTGACGATGCCCCAATAAACGTCCAGTTTCTTGGCCAAAAACAGCTTAACCGCCCGCAGCAAGACCTTCGCCTCCAACTGCTGGCCGCGGCGGATGATCTCAGGCAGCTCCATGTTAGGTTTTACGTGGAAGCAATCCTGGGCGATGATGGGGCCTTCATCCAGGTGCATGGTCACGAAATGGGCCGTGACGCCCACGATTTTCACGCCGCTTTCGTAAGCCTGCCGGTAGGCCTGGGCGCCGGGAAAACTGGGCAGCAGCGAGGGATGGATGTTGATGATTTTGTTCTTATAGCGCCACACGAAATTGGGCGAGAGAATCTTCATGAACCGCGCCAGCACCACAAAGTCCACCTCCACCGCTTCGAGTTTTTCCAACGCCTGGCGCTCGGCCGTCTCGCGCTCCACCCAGGGGATGTGTTCAAAAGGAACTTTGAACCGCTGGGCCAGGGGAGCCAGATCCGGGCGATTGCCAAGCATGATCACCGGGTCAGCCTTTAAGCGGCCGGCGCGCACTTCCTTGAGCAACGTCTCGGCGCAATGCGGCTCCCGCGTCACCATAAGGGCAAACCGCTGGCGACGCCGGGGATCGGTGAACTTGACTTTGATTTCCATCTGCAAAGCCCGGGCCAGCTCCGCCAATCCCTGCTCAATGGCTTCGCGGCGCAGGGTGCCCCGTTTCCACGAGGCCTGCAAATTCATGCTGAACTGGCCCCGGGTCACCTGCTCTTCCAGGGCTTCGATGTTGGCGTGTTGCTCAAACAGGAAATGAGTCACCCGGGCGATGACGCCGGTCTTGTCCTTTCCAATCACCGTGATGGTGGCAAACTCGCGTGTGCGCATTTCGGCGGGAAACTAACCAAGGCTGCTGAGGCCGTCCATTCTTTTATCTGGGAAGACGCGAACGAAGGCCGGGGGGGAACAAACCCCATGGCACAAACTCCAACAACCTACTCGTATTGCATTCCGATAACGGCGCGGGCGTTCAATTTGACCGCGCCCAAGACCGGGCTGATTCCCTCGATGACCTGCTCATCCCAGCGCTGAATCTGCAGCGTGAGCCGTCCCGCGTCCCCGAGCAGCACTCGCGGCTGGCGGCCGGCGGCCGGCTGGGCTCCGGCCGGGGGAACCAGAGCGATGCGCTGGATGCGTTCCAAGGGGATTTCAATCTTGGAGTAGGCCGTTTGAAACCAGAGCTTGCCCTCGCTGAGGGAGAGCAACTGGCCGCTGAGCTTGTCGCGATTATTGAGCAGCAATAAATCCTCCCTGCCGGCCACCGGCGTGGCCGGCGTCTCGTCCAACACCCCATTCCAGCGGCTGATGGTGAGGTTACTGATCTTCAGCGAAGTGGCCGCCTGCTGCTGGATCACCAGCCCCGTGCCCAAGCCTTCAACCTGGCCGGCAATGGAGAACTTGCGAATGAGCAAATCATCCAGATAGACGGCCACCACCTGCTGGTCCAAATCCGTGCAAACGGTCAATTTCACCCGGGTGGGCACGCCGGCGCCAAATTTTTGATGATCCACATTGCCAATCTGGCGGGAGCCGCCGTTGCCCAAACTGCGCCGGAAATAGATCATGCGCCCCGAAAAGGTGAAGGACAGCGCGTTAATCCCCGTAAACTTGTCCACCGCATCGGCATACAAGTGCAGCGTGAACGCCGGGGTATTGGGGGCTTCCAACTCCATGGACACCGAGGACTGCCGCGGCAGTTTGAAATCGCGCCCCAAGGCACCGGGACGCACGGCCTCCAACACATCGCCGGTGAACACCCAAGCCGGGGATGAGTCCTCGTCCCCCCGTTGCTCCCGCGCCACAACTACTTCGCCGTCCACAATCACCAGTTCATTGCGGACCATCGCCGCGGCGCCCAATCGCATCGGCCCACTTTGCTGCCATCCCTCCAAACCCGCTGGTCCATGGTAAATCAAGTCGCCTGACGAGAAAAACAAGGTCAGGTTGGAAATTGCGGCGCGCGGCGGTTCCAACCTGCCGGCATACCACGAGTCCACCACCGCCTTCTGGGCATCCATTTCCACCAGATTCACGGAAAGGCGGTCGCCGTTGTGCAGCCACAAGCGGGCACGCATGGTTTGGGGGGCGCTTTGCGGAGGCCGATGCAGGCGAAACTTGCGGACTTTATCGGGAATAATCTTCAATTCGCCCTCCACCCCTTCATGCTGCCAGCGAATTCCACCTGCCGCGCTCCAGCCCAAAAACCGCCCGCGAAGGGTGTCGCCGGAATTGAACTCCAAAATATCCACCGGCGCCTTTGCCGCAGGCGCGTTGGTGGCGGCGGCAGGCTTCGCTGCCGAGGAGGCGATCACCTCCGCCGCCGCCTGCAGGATACGGGCTGCCGGCAGGGGCCGCACCACCGGCTCCTCCTGCCCCCAGGCGGGCAGCAACCCGGCCACCAATACCAACCCAACCTGGGAGAAGCGCCCGCGCTGGAAAAAGATTTGAGCACCATGCATGACACTTAGGCTTTCCAGCTTCAACATTACCCTAACTCGGAGGCTCCGCCAATGGATTTAATCCGGCAGGCCACCCCGGCTCAAGGGCCACACAAAACCGCTTGGAGGCTCAATCCGCGCAGGGCGGCGCCCACATCAAAAACCCCCGGCACCTCCCATCCCACGTTCATGCCAGTGATATGGTAATCCGCCAAGTTCTGAGATTCCCGCAGGAAACCGCGCTGCCAGGCTGTCTTCAATCCCTCCTGCATCAAGGGGAGCAAATCGGCACTGAGCTTGATCCATTGCCCATCCTGCAAACTGTGCCGGGTGTAGGCAGAAAGCGGAGGATTATAAATAAACATGCGGGTACCGCCGGTATCCGGCGCCTGATGCCCGCCTGGCATGCGCTCCCGGTCATCAAACAGGGGCACGCCAAACCACAAATACTTGCCGTAACCCTCCGATTGTCGGTTGAGGTTCTGCACGGTGAAATACATTAAAAATTGGGCGGCATGGCGGGAGGGATGGTAATTCGGCGTTTCCACTTTGCGACAGTGCAACAAGCGCGCCTCAAACGATAAATCCAACCGCTCCAACCCGCTCAAGGCCGGAGGATTGGTAAAAGATTGTTCAAGGAGCAGGTGCACCCATGGCTCGTCGGCCCGACGCGCCCTACCTGCGTATTCCACACTGGCGATCACGGAGAGTGCCAGCTCGGTGGTTTGCCCGCCCGGGAGGCGGGCCACCCTCACGGATTTGGCGGCATTGGAATAGACGAGCCATTGGGGGTGTTGGACCACGGCATTGGTGGACAAAGGGAAACGGCTGCTCCACTGGGCCAGTTTCCAGCGCGGCGGCCCGGCCTCCCAACCCGGGAGTATTCCGGCCGAAACCGCCCGGCCCGGCTCAGGCGCCAGCAGTTGAAACCCATGCGTAAAACCTGGGTCTTGCACCAATTCGCGGGTGGCCGGCCACAAACCGGAGCCGCCCCCCAGCAGCATGAATGCCACCAGCCGTAATGTTTGTCTCAGCAGGCCCATCGCCCTCAGTTCCTTCACCACCGTTCCACCGGCCCCTTGGGCACCGGGATGCCTGCATGATCAGGGGCCGGGTGCATGAAACTAGCCACCAGAGGTGGGGGACGGTACTTGGGTTTGAGCTCGCCTTTATCATCGAGAAACTGCTGTCGCCAATGGAGATAATGCGCCACGATTTCCTCGAAGTGCGCCCGGCTCTGCAACAAGGCCACGGGGCGGGTAAATTCATGGGCCGGACCAAAGCGGCGGGCATACCACGGGGCAATCTTGCGAAACATCCGGCACCCATGGGCCTCCCCAAAAACCTGGATCATCCTGTCCAAATGCCGGCGCATCACCCGCAATCGCTCCTCCAGGGGAGGCTCGGGGAGCAGCTCGCCGGTGGCCAGATGATGGAGGGTATGTTGAAAAATCCACGGATCATAAAAGGCCCCCCGCCCGATGCTGATGCCGGCGCAGCCGGTGACTTCAAACATCATCCGGGCGGCTTGCGGCGTGGTCACATCCCCATTACCTATTACGGGAATGCGCCGCACCGCCTGCACCACCTGCCGGATGCCGGCGAGATTGACCGTGCCGCCAAATCCCTGCTCGCGCGTGCGGCCGTGCACAAAGACCGCGGCCACGCCGCAATCTTCCAGCGCCCGCGCCAAGTCCGGGGCCGTGATGTTTTCCGCGTCCCATCCCAACCGCATCTTGACCGTGACCGGCACTTTGACCGCCTCAACCACCTGGCGCACCAGGGCGGCGGTTTTATCCAAATCAGCCATCATTGCCGCCCCCCCGCCCACGCGGCACACCTTCCGCGCCGGACAGCCCATATTGATGTCAATGGCCGCCACGCCCAGCGACGCGACGAGTTGCGCGGCATCCCGCATCTCCTCGGGCACGGCCCCAAAAAGCTGCACAGCCAGCGGCGTATCTTCAGGACAGGTTTCCACCAACTTAAGGGCTTTGGCGCGGCGCTCCAACAAAGAACGGGCATTCACCAGGTCAGTGGTGCAGAGGCCGACTCCGCCGATTTCCCGAATCGTCAACCGAAAAGGCAGATTGGTGTAACCGGCCAGGGGGGCCAGGCACAGGTTGGACGCCAACTGCAATGAACCGATGCGCAACACGCCGTCCATTATAGGACAGGCGTCAATGGACGGCGGAGCGGGCAGGTCCCGGGCGATAATTATGGTTTGGGGGCCAGCGGCCTGACCCGGATGTTGCGATACCGCACGAAAGTGTTGGTCAAATTGCCGCCACCGTGCACCTGCAAGGCGATGCCCCCGGTGTCGGGCAGCCGTTTCTGGGTGTCTGTCCACTCCATGAACTTCACGCCATTGATCCAGGTGGTGATGGTGGGCGGGTTGCCCACAATCCGCGCCCGCAGTTCATTCCATTGGCCATGCCGCCAGAAAAAGGGCCACGATTCGGGCCGCACCGGCAGCGCGAAGGACACCGCATTAGTCCGGGGCCGGATGCGGGTAACATCGCCGTCAAAGTTGAAGGTGGACACGCCGAAGCCGCCAATGCCCTCGCCATAGATGCCCATCAAATTGCCGCGCGCGTGATAATCAATCATGGCCTGATACGCCCGTCCATCTTCGGTGCTGCGCAGAAAAAGGCCGCTATCCAGCCCAAAGTCATTGTTCATCTCCAGCGCCACCTCAAAATCACCAAACTGGGCATCGGTGATGATGATGCCGCCATTGCCCGGCCGATCCTGGCTGCCCACAATCGCTCCCTGTTCCACCACCCAACGCCCGCCCGAAGTATTGGTGCTGGCGCGGCTGTGCCCGGTTTTGGCACTAACATGCCAGCCCTGAAGCGTCTTGCCGTCAAAGAGCGGCACAAAGCCCTCCTCGGCTGGAAGAACGAGCATGGGACAAAGACACGCCGCAACGCCCAAGGCGACGGCCCAACGGTTGAAAACAGGCTTCATACCCACCCTTCTACCCTGCCACCGCACCGGAAGCAAGCATGGGAAAAACCCAAGCAACAATTCGCGAAAGGGGGCATCAATCTGCTTATTCCTACCCCCAAAATTGCCCTTCGATGCGCCTCTGTAATGCCCAACACCTGCAAATGTCCTAACACCTTTATGAGAGCGACCAGCACGGCGGCAAAGAACATTGTCTGTGTAAACTTTTTTTGCTTAAATACAGCCATGTCACTCGCGGAAGATATTAATGATATCCGGGAAGGCCTCCGGGCCGGTAGGTATAAAAACGAGGCCTCAGTTTCACAAGGCATCATCTTACGCCTTCTCAATGCTCTTGGATGGGCCATTTATGACACTACGATAGTCTGTCCTGAGTACAATTCTGGTAACGGCCGGGTTGACTTTGCACTGTGTCATCCACCGTCAAAACCCGTAGTTATTGTTGAGTCAAAGGATATCGGCAACGCCGTGGGGGCCGAAAAGCAGCTTTTTGAGTATGCTTTTCACCATGGCATACCAATGGCCATACTTACCGACGGTCAAGAATGGAGTTTTTTCCTTCCTGCAGAGCAGGGTAACTATCACGAGCGGTGCGTTTACAAATTGGACCTTGTTGCTCGCACAACAGATGAATGCTGCCGTATATTTGAGCGGTATTTGAAGTATGCGGAAGTCGCTTCCGGAAAAGCTATTACAAATGCAAGGGAGGACCACGGGCACTCCAGCAGGCAACGCCAAATGGCAGCCGCTTTACCTCAAGCATTCAAGCAATTGATCGAGGAACAAGATGAGATTCTTGTGGACCTGATCGCAGAAAAGGTCGAAACACTATGTGGCTTCAAACCCGAGCCTGAGGTAGTCCGAGATTTTTTAAACACCCTTAATTTAAACGCCCTCATACAACCCCAGCCAGCAACCAAATCTGAATCAACAAAATTCCAGCCCCCGCCATCTCAAACAAAATCTTTTGAACCCCCAACAAGTACAGACCATGACTTTTCGGGTTTCACCTTCGAAGGAAGGCATTATCGTGAAGAAAGCGCAATTGGAACCCTGTTCCGAGTTCTCGATGTCTTTCGGCAAAGGGATCCATCTTTTCTTGAACGATATGCTGCCCTTCCGAAGCACGGACGGAAACGGCGCTACCTTGCTCGCAACAAGCTAGATCTCTATCCTGGCCGCCCAGATTTATCGGAGCAATATTCAGAGGAACGGTTTGGAGGTTGGTGGATTGGAACCAACTACAGTCGCTCCACCATAAGGCATGCAATTGAGCTTGCCTGCGAAGTTGCCGGAGTGCGTTTTGGGAAAGACCTAAAACTGATCTAGCTTGTCCCAATTTGGGACTGTGCCTACAAGCACCTCCTGTGGGAGTAGTCGTTGTCCGGTTTGTCCCGGCCGGTGTTAGATATTAAAACAATGTATTCATTGTCTTAATCTTGCAGGCAGTCCCCGCTTGAGTTGGCTTGCCTTGTCTACAGGGGTAGTTCATCGCCGCGTGAATTGCGGAAGCCCAGCCAAAAAGATGAAATCTTTTAAAGCCAAGGCCACGACTGGCAATTATCGTGTTGGCCATTGCACTTCGAGAAGACCATTCACGTTCACCTAGAAGCAGTCCCTGATGAAAAAATCATAAAACCGCTTGATATCTGATCCAAATTTCTTCTCTTTGCGGGGGCGTTACGGCCCACAAAACAAATTTTTTCCAAAGGTCTGGCGCATCGGCTTGACGCCGTGGCGTGCGGCTGGCACGGTTGTACCCAGCACCGTGGCACGTGCCGTATGACTGAGTATCACCCATACGCCTTTCTGGTGGTCTTTCTGCTGGCCGCCGTCGGCTTTGGCCTCGGGCCCCTGCTGGTTGCCAAACTTTGGGCATGGTGGATTTCGCCGCCCAAACCCGGGCCGGTGAAACAAGCCATTTATGAATGCGGCCTGGAATCGCGCGGCCGGGGTGCCATTCAATTCAAGGTGGAATACTACCTCTACGCCATCTTGTTCCTCATCTTTGATGTGGAGGTGTTGTTTTTGCTGCCCTTTGCCGTCGCCTTTTTAGATCTGCCCTTGGGGGCCTGCCTGGCGATGCTGATTTTTCTGCTGCTGCTGGCCGAGGGGCTGGTGTGGGCCTGGGCCAAAGGCTTGTTGCGATGGCAATGAATGCGCCGGTTGGATCTACCATGGCCGTGGACGAAGGATTACGTGATGAGCTGCGCAAACAGGGGGTCTTCCTGACCTCGCTGGCGGAGCTTTACAACTGGGGCCGGAAAAATTCGGTGTGGCCGCTCCAGTTTGGGCTGGCCTGCTGCGCCATTGAAATGATTGCCGCCTCGATGGCGCGGTATGACATCGCGCGGTTTGGCGCCGAGGTTTTCCGCCCTTCCCCGCGGCAGGCCGATCTGATGATCGTGGCCGGCACAGTGACCAAGAAAATGGCGCCGCAGGTGGTGCGTCTATACAATCAGATGCCGGAGCCGAAGTATGTCATTGCCATGGGCGCCTGCGCCATTTCCGGCGGGCCGTTCAAGCAGGGGTACAACGTGCTTAAAGGGATTGACCGGTATATCCCGGTGGACGTGCACATTCCCGGTTGCCCGCCGCGGCCGGAGGCATTATTGCACGCCTTGATCACGTTGCAGGAGAAGATCGCCGCCCAAACCTTGCGCGGCCCTGGACAGGCGCCCGCGCTCAACCGTGCCGTGCCGGGCGAGTATCTCGTGCCCCGTCATGGTGCGCAGGACCTGGAGCCGCCCTTCAACCCGGAAGTATGGCAGCCACCGAGCCTTCCCCGTGAGGATTGAAGCATGGAAGCACTGGAGTCATTGGTGCAACGCCTGGCGGCCGCAGTACCCGGGGCCGGGTTGAAAATACTCCCCAACCCCTCCCCCGCCAATCAGCCCTCACTGCTGGTGGACACCGCCCATGCAGTGGCCGTCGCCCGTTTTCTGCGCGATGACCCGGCGTGCCGATTCGACTATGTCTCGAACGTCACCGGCGTGGACTGGCTGGACAAGGTGGTCAAGGAGAAGGTGCGCACCACCCAAATGGTGGAGGGCGTGGAGCGTGTTTTTGAGGAAATCCGGGAGCAGGTGGAGCCGGGTTTCCTGGAGGTGGTTTATCATTTGTTTTCCATGGAGCTGCGGCATGGGCCGCTGGTGTTGCGCCAGCGCACGGCAGACCGCCGGGAGGGGGCCAGGGTGGCTTCGCTCACGCCCATCTGGCGCTCCTGCGAGTTGCAGGAGCGGGAGGTGTATGACCTGTTTGGCGTGTTTTTTGAAGGCCATCCGGATTTGCGCCGCATCCTGATGTGGGAAGGCTTCGAAGGGCACCCCATGCGGCGGGATTACGTGGAGCCGGACGACTACGAATACGAGCCCACGCCGCATGACCAGGTGCTGGAAAAAGCCCGGCGGCATTATCCCGCAGCAGGCGCCGGCCAACAAGGGAGGCAGGCATGAACTCACCGATGACCTCCCCGCCACAAGCTGCCCCCAACCCCACGGGCCTACTCCAGCCCATCGGCCCATCGCCCGGCGAAGGCATGGAGCATGGCCGGTGGGAACTGGAGACGGACCGCTTGGAAGTAGCCATGGGGCCGCATCATCCTTCCACGCACGGCGTCTTCCGCATGGATGTGGTGCTGGAGGGAGAGACGGTGGTGAAACTCAAACCGGTGTTCGGTTATCTGCACCGAAACCATGAAAAAATAGCAGAGAACACCAGTTATCTCGGCTCCATGCCCTATACGGACCGGCTGGACTACTTTTGCAGTCTGACCAACAACTGGGCCTACGCGCTGGCGGTCGAAAAACTGGCCGGCCTGCAGCCGCCGGAGCGGGCGGAATATTTGCGGGTCATCACCGCCGAGCTGACCCGTCTGCAAAACCACACGTGTTTGATCGGCTTTCTGGTGCAGGACATGGGCGCGCTGGGCACGCCGTTGATGTATGCCTTTCGCGAACGGGAGAAGATTCTGGATTTGTTTGAGGAACTGACCGGCGCGCGGATGATGTGTAACTACATGCGCTTTGGCGGCTGCCGCTGCGATGCCCCGCCCGGGTGGCTGGACCGCGTGAAAAAAGTGGTGGCGGAGTATCCGCGTTTTCTGGACGAATACGAAACGTTGTTCACCGAGAATGAAATTCTCATGGCCCGCACGCAGGGGGTGGGCGTGCTGCCGCCTGCGCTGGCCGTCAACGCCGGCATCACCGGCCCGATGCTTCGCGCCAGCGGGGTGAATTATGACCTGCGCAAGGTGGACAAGTATGGGATCTATGAGCGTTTCCAGTTCCGCGTCCCGCTGGGCGCGCACGGCGACGTGTATGACCGGTACATGGTGCGGCTGCTGGAAATGCGGGAATCGGTCCGGATTCTGGAGCAGGCGTTGCGGGACATCCCCGCCGGGCCGGTGATGGATCCGAAGGCCAAGTTACGCGGATTCCGGCCCAAACCCGGCGAAGCCTACGGGCGCATCGAGGCCCCCAAGGGCGAGTTGGGCTTTTATCTTATCAGCGACGGCGGTCCCAATCCCTATCGTTACCGGGTGCGGCCGCCCAGCTTCATCAATTTGACGGTGCTGGAAGACATGTGTCTGGGGCACAAGGTGGCCGATGTGGTCATCATTCTGGGCAGCGTGGATATTGTCTTGGGCGAGGTGGACAGGTAAAACAAAAGCGCACAACTCACGGTGGACATGCTGGGCACAGGCATACTCAAGGGCATGATGGTGACGGCCCGCAATTTTGTGGGCAGTTACACCAATCCCGCCCGCCTGGTGACGGTGGAATACCCCGAGGAGCGCCTCCCGCAAGTTGAGAATGCCCGCACGTTTCCCTTCCTGGTGTATGACGGGGAGGATGCCGCCGCCGGGTTGCGCTGTGTGGCCTGCCAGATTTGCGAGAAGGAATGTCCCCCGCAGTGCATTTACATCGTCAAAGATACCAACAAGAAGCGGGATCACACCGGCAAGCTGCAAATGCAGCCCAAGATTTTCGACATTGACATCTCGGTGTGCATGGGCTGCCAGATTTGCGTGGAGGTATGCCCCTTTGACGCCATCAAGATGGACGTGGCCTTTGAGCTGAGCACCGGCGATCGTTTCGGGCGCCTGCTGCTGCACAAGGAAGACCTGGCCAAACCGAACAGTTACTACCAACGGATTCATCCCACCGAGGCGGCCGAGACCGACGCGCGCATGGCCATGGAGCGCGCCAAGGCCGAAGCCAAGGCCAAAGAAATGGCGGCCAAAGTGGCCAAGGCCACGGAAACTTATGAGCCGGGGAAAGGCGAGGGAGCCTGAGGCTGAACTTTGGGAAAACGCATGGACAGATTCAAGGCTACAGAACGGAAACCACTGCCCGCCAGGAGGAGAAATTCACCGGAGCCTGCAACCATTTTGAGGAGGATGGGGGACGGCCGCCCCTTCCCCGCCCGTAAGCCGTGGGGCAAGGGCATTGATGCACCATGAATTCGCTGGACCAGATTTTCGTGCAACTGAAGCACCGCTTGGTGGAGCTGGCGCCTCCGGCGTTGCAACCGCTGGCCTCGATGCTGATCAATATTGCCGCCATCATTGCGGTGTTCGGCCTGCTGTTCGCTCTGGTGACAGTGCTCGAACGCAAAGGACTGGGACGCATCCAGAACCGGCGCGGTCCCAACCGGGTGGGGCCGGCGGGCTTTTTGCAATTCGCGGCGGATGGCATCAAGGCGCTCATCAAGGAGGACATTGTGCCGGCGGGCGCGGACCGGGTGCTGCATTTTCTCGCCCCGTTCGTGTTGGTGGCGCCCGTGCTGCTGGCCTATTCGGTGTTGCCGATGGGGCGCAACATGGTGGCTATTGATCTGGATGCAGCGGTGCTGTTTTTTTTCGCCGCGGGCGCGGCCACGGAGCTTGCCCCCTTCCTGGCCGGGTGGGCAAGCAGCAACAAGTACTCGCTCCTGGGGGCTTTGCGGGCCATCGCCCAGATGCTCAGCTATGAAATCCCGCTGGTGCTGGCTGCCGTGCCGGTGCTGATGATGGCGGGCACGCTCTCCACCACGCAACTGGTGGAAGCCCAGGCGGGGTATTGGGGCTGGATTCCCAACTGGCATGTGTTCACGCCGTGGGGCCTGGCAGGCTTTATCCTGTTCCTGATTGCCGCCACGGCAGAAAGCAACCGCTCGCCGTTTGATTTGCCGGAGGGCGAGTCGGAGCTGGTGGCCGGCTATTTCGTGGAGTACAGCGGCTTCAAGTTCGCCTTGTTTTTCCTTGGCGAATATCTCGGAATGTTCGCCGTCAGCGGGCTGGCCATCACCTTGTTTCTGGGGGGATGGCACGCGCCGTTGCCGTGGCTGACGGGGCTGCCCTCGTGGTTTTGGTTTTTCACCAAGCTGCTGGCGCTCATTGCGCTGTTTATCTGGGTGCGGGGCACGCTGCCGCGATTGCGCATGGATCAACTCATGAGTTTTGCCTGGAAGTTTCTGCTGCCGCTGGCGCTGGTCAACCTCGTGGTGGCCGGCTTGTGCCGATTTCTGCCGGGCGAGGGGTGGTGGGGCGGTCTGGTGCAATGGGTGGTGGGCGGCGGTCTCCTGCTGGCGGCGTGGTGGGGACTGGGACGCGGCTTGAGCGCCCGGCGGGGCTGGGGCAAACGGGAATATCGGTATGCGGAATAAGGAAAAGATTTGATGACGGAACAAACAAATAACAAACGCCGGATGCTGCAATCCCTTGCTGGAGGGAGGCCGGGGGCGTGGCCTTTGGAATTTTTCCACCCGTTATGAGCATAACCCCCTACCTCCTCGGCCTCCTGGTGATCGTGGGCGCCACGGCGGCCATGACGATGCGGAATTTGGTCCATTGCGCGCTGGCGCTGGCGCTGACTTTCCTGGGGCTGGCTGGCTGCTTCCTCGACCTGCAGGCGCAATTTGTCGGCTTTGCGCAAATCCTGGTGTATGTCGGCGCGGTGTCCATTGTGATCGTGTTTGCCATCCTGCTCACCCGGGGAGGGAATCCCCAGGAGCCGCCGTTATCTAAAAAAGGGGTGCTGGCGGGCGGGATGGTCACCCTCGGCGTCCTGGCGGTGTTGGTGGGCGGCATGGGCGGCTCGCATCTCCTGCCCGGTACGCAGCCTGTGCCTGCGGCCATGACCGAGCCGACGGTGGCAGAACTCGGCCAGACCATGATGCTCGCGGTGGTGCCGTTGCTGGCCATGGGGTTGCTGCTCACCGCGGCGCTGGTGGGCGCCCTCCTGCTGGCGGTCAAGGAGCCACCGGAAACCAAACCTCCCCCGCGATGAATCCCCTGCATCCCTATCTGATGATCGCTGCCGCCCTGTTCGCCATCGGGTTTGCCGGGGCGGTGTTGCGCCGCAATGCCATCATCATGCTGATGGGCATTGAGTTGATGCTCAATGCCGCCAACTTGAGCTTTCTGGCCTTTGCCCGCCACCATGTCCCGGAACACCAAATCGGGGGCATTTTGTTGGTGCTGTTTTCCATGGCCATTGCCGCCGCCGAAGCCGGGGTGGGGTTGGCGCTGATCATTCTGGTTTATCGCCATTTCAAAACCACGGACCTGGACCAGGTGAGCACGCTGCGCGGATGAATTGGATTGCCCAACACCTCTATCTGATACCGCTCCTGCCGCTGGTGGCGGCGGGGCTGACTGCCCTGTTGCGCCGGGAGCGCCGCGGCCTGGCGGCAACGCTGGCCATCGGAGCGCTAAGCGGGGCACTGACGCTGTCCGTTTGGGCCTTTGCAACCACTCTGCAGGGCGGGGTGGATGGCGAGTACCGCCAATATGTCAATTTCACCTGGTTTGTGGTGGGTGATGAGGCCCTGCGGCTGGGCTGGGTGCTGCATCCGCTCTCCGCCGGCATGGCGCTGATGGTGTCGCTGGTGGGGCTGCTGATTTTTATCTTCAGCGTGGGCTACATGGCCCAGGATCCCAACTTCACCCGCTTCTTCTGTTTCCTCTCGCTCTTTGCTGCGGCCATGCTGGGGGTGGTGATTGCCAACAGCCTGCTGCTGTTGTTCGTGTGCTGGGAGCTGGTGGGATTGACCTCGTATTTATTAATCGGCTTCTGGTTTCACAAGCCCTCTGCGGCGGCCGCCGCCAAAAAAGCGTTCATCACTACACGCATCGGCGACCTCGGTTTCCTGCTGGGATTGCTCTGGCTCTATTGCGAGACCGGCACGCTGTTGTTTTATGATGACGGCGCAGGCTGTCTGGAGCATGCCGTCCTGGCCCGGCTGACGGCCGTAACCGTGGCCAGCGGCATGAGCCTGAGCACCGCACTGGCCTTGCTGATCTTCTGCGGCGCGGTGGGCAAGTCCGGCCAGTTGCCGTTGCACGTGTGGCTTCCAGACGCCATGGAAGGCCCCACGCCGGTGAGCGCCCTGATTCACGCGGCGACAATGGTGGCGGCAGGCGTGTTCCTGGTGGCGCGGATGTACCCGGTATTTTCCGCCCTGCCGGACGGGGTTGCCGGGATTACGCCGGCGCTGAAAGTGGTGGCCTGGACAGGGGCGGCCACGGCTTTATTTGCCGCGCTGGTGGCGGTGGCCCAGACGGACATCAAGCGCATTCTGGCCTATTCCACCGTGTCGCAACTGGGCTTTATGATGCTGGGCCTGGGCACGGGCGGCGTGGCGGTGGGCATGTTTCATCTCATCACCCATGCCTTCTTCAAGGCGCTGTTGTTTTTGGGGGCCGGTTCGGTCATTCATGGCTGTCATCACGAGCAGGACATCCGCCATCTGGGCGGCCTGCGGCGTTTCATGCCGTGGACTTTTACCACCTATGCCGTGGGGATGCTGGCACTGGCGGGGTTCCCCGTGTTTTTCAGCGGCTTTTGGAGCAAGGACGAAATCCTGCATGCCGCCCACGGCTGGCCGGTTTCGCAGGGGCCTTTTTATCTGGCGCTGACGGCGGCGGTGCTGACCGCTTTTTACATGACCCGCCAAACGGTGCTGGTCTTTTTGGGCAGCTATCGAGGCCCTTTGCTTAATCCCCTGAAGGCTCCGCATGAAAGTCCCGCCGTCATGCTGGGTCCGCTGGTGGTGCTGGCCTTTGGGGCGGTGGGGCTGGGCTTTCTGGGCACGCCAGCCTGGCCGTGGTTACGCGATTACTGGGAAGGCCGTGCGCCGCTGGTGGATTGGGCACGCCTCTGGCAGGGCGGCACTCTGGGCGTTATGGCGGCATCCACCGTGGCGGCCCTGGGGGGCTTGACCGCCGGCTGGTTGATTTACGGCCGGGTCCCCCGCCAGACACCGGAAGAGCCAGACCCTTTGGAGCGCTGGCAGCCGGCCGTGTTTCATGCATTGCGCGCCAAGTTTTATTTCGATGAGTTGTACGAGACCACGGTCATCCGCTGGAATGCCTGGCTGGCCCGCCTGGGGGACGTGCTGGATCGCTGGCTCTGGGGGGCCATGGTCGCGCTCATGGGGTTGATGGCTCAAGGTTTTGCGTGGCTGGCCCGGCTCACCGATGAATACGTGGTGAATGGCGGGTTTGACGCAGGCTGCCACAGCCTCCGCCGGACAGGCGGGGGGTTGTCGCGCGCGCAAAGCGGCCGGGTTCAGCTCTGGTTGCGCGCGCTGGGCGCGGGTCTGGTGGCGCTGGTGCTATATCTGGCGTGGGGTTAAGGCGCATGGAATCGTGGCTCAATTTGACCGTGCTGACGCTCACCCCCCTGGTGGGGGCGGCGCTGGTGCTGCTGGCGGGGCGCAGTTGCGCACGGCGGGCACGGCATTTGGCCATGCTCGCCGCGCTGGCCGTGCTGGCAGAAGCCCTGCTGCTCTGGAACCGCTTTGATCCCATGCAGGGCGGCCTCCAATTAGTTGAGCGTCAGGCGTGGGTGCCTTCGCTGGGGGTGCATTATTATGTAGGTGCCGACGGCTTGAGCCTGCTGATGCTGCTGCTCACCGCCCTGGTCACGCCGGTGGCAATCCTCGCCGCGCAAGAGATCAAGGACAAGGCCGCGCCCTACTTCGCATTGATGTTGCTGCTGGAGACCGGCTTGCTGGGGGCATTTACCGCCCTGAATTTCTTTCACTGGTTCCTGTTCTGGGAACTGACACTCATCCCCGCCTTTTTCCTCATCAAACTGTGGGGCGGAGCGGGGCGCGGGCCGGCGGCGATGCAGTTCTTTGTTTATACCATGGTAGGTAGCGTAACGCTGCTGCTGGCCATGCTGGGGTTGTATCGCGCCAGCGGACAATTTGACTTCCCGGAGCTGGCGCGGCTGGGGCGCAGCGGGGAGCTTTACGCGCTGGTGGCGATGAATCTGCCCCTCGGCGACTGGGCCCCGCGTTCTGTCATGTTGCTCCTTTTTGGCGGGGTGTTTCTGGGCTTCGCCATCAAGACGCCCATCCTGCCTTTTCACACGTGGCTGCCCGCCGCGTATGCGGAAGCGCCCACGAGCACGGCCATGTTGCTCACCGGCGTGATGTCCAAGCTCGGCGTCTATGGTCTGCTGCGGCTGGCGCTGCCCATTTTTCCGCACGAAGTCCGGGCCTTAAGCGGGCTGCTGCTGGGGCTGGCCGTGGCGACGGTGGTGATTTCCGCTTTTACAGCCTTTGCCCAACGAGACCTCAAACGACTGCTTGGTTACTCGTCCATCAATCATTTGGGTTACTGCGTGCTTGGCATGGTGGCAGCGGCGACAAGCTCCGCCGCCGGGGCCGCCCACCAGGCCGCCGCCCTCAACGGTGTGCTGCTGCAAATGTTCAATCACGGCATCACCGCCGCCACCCTGTTTGCCGCCGTCGGCTGGTTGGAGCAGCGCAGCGGCGGCCGCCGGGGGGTGGAAGATTTTGGCGGCCTGCGCCGGGTGGTGCCGGTTTATACGGGGCTGACGGGGGTGGCGTGGTTTGCCTCGCTGGGGCTGCCGGGGTTGAATGGATTTGTGGGAGAATTTCTGGTGTTTAAAGGCGTGTTTGGGCTGGCGCCCTGGGCGGCGGCGATCTCCACCTTCGGCCTGCTGGCCACGGCGGTGGTCATTCTGACGGTCATACAGCGGATCTTTCACGGCCCGCTGAATCCGGCCTGGGAAAACCTGGCGGAGCTGACGCCCGCCGAGCGTTTGCGCTTCGTGCCGGCCGCGGCCCTCATGCTGCTGTTGGGAGTCTGGCCGGCGCCGGTCATCAATTTGATCAACGAAACCGTCCTGCGCCTGGCGGCGCATCTCCAGACCTGACCATGCTGCACTGGCCGTTATATCTGACTTTTGCCGGGCTGTTGCTCGTGCTCCTGCTGCCAGGGCGGGCAGCGGGGGCGTGGGCGCGCCTCGTCGCGCTGGCCGTCTCCGTGGGAGGGCTGTTGTTGGGGCTGGCCGGGGCACAGCAGGTCCATCCTCTGAACGGCATGCTCACGCTGGTCAATGTCCCCTGGATCGAATGGCTGGGCATCCGATTTCATCTGGCGGCGGACGGCATCACGGTGGTGATGGTGCTGCTCACCGGCGTTGCCGCCGTGGCGGGCGTGTTGTTCTCGTGGAACATTGAACATCGCGCCCGGGAGTACTTCGCCTTTTACCTGGCCCTGATTGGGGGGGTGTATGGGGTGTTTCTCAGCGTGGACTTGTTCCTGTTGTTTGTTTTTTACGAACTGGCCATTGTGCCCAAGTACTTCCTCATCGCGCTGTGGGGCTCGACGCGCAAGGAATATGGCGCGATGAAACTGGCGCTGTATTCCTTCGTGGGCAGCGCGATGGTGCTCATTGCCTTGCTGGCCACGTATGTAATGAGCGGCAGCCAAGCCCCTCTGACGGCGGCGGCGCCGCGTTCCTTCGATCTGCTCACGCTGAGCCGGCTGGAGTTCCCGGCATCCTTTCAGCTCTGGGTGTTTCCACTGATGTACATCGGCTTTGCCATTCTGGCGGGTCTCTGGCCGTTTCATTCGTGGGCGCCGACCGGCCACGTGGCCGCGCCCACTGCGGCTTCGATGTTGCTGGCCGGGGTGATTATGAAACTGGGAGCCTATGGCGCCTTGCGGGTTGCCATGGCACTTTTCCCCCAGGGGCTGGTGCACTGGCAGATGCTGCTGGCATGGCTGGCGGTCATTGGGATCGTCTATGGCGCGCTGGCGGCGCTGGCGCAAAATGATTTCAAGTTTGTCATTGGCTACTCCAGTGTCAGCCACATGGGCTTTGTAATGCTGGGGCTGGCAACCCTGACATCCATCGGATTACATGGCGCGGTGCTGCAAATGTTCTCCCATGGCGTGATTGCCGGGCTGCTCTTCGGTGTGGTGGGCCGGATGGTCTATGACCGGGCGCACACGCGCGAGCTGGACACCCTGGAGGGTCTGCAACTGGCGCGGGCGCTGCCCTTCGCGGCGGTCACTTTTGTGATTGCCGGGGCGGCCTCAATGGGCCTGCCGGGCTTCAGCGGTTTTGTGGCCGAGTTGCAGGTGCTCCTGGGCGCGTGGCAGGCCTTTCCAAGGCTGATGCTGTTGGCGGGGGCGGGCGTCATCATCGGCGTGGCCTACACGTGGCGCGCCCTGCACAAAGCATTTTTTAGCGATCGGCCCGTACCCGCGGCACTGCGCGGCGAGCCGTTGCCGCCCATCACGTGGCCGGAAAAGATGGGGGCGCTGCTGCTCATCCTTTGCACGCTGGCGGTGGGGTTGTACCCCCGGTTGTTGCTGGACTGGATTATTCCGGCATTCAACAGCCCGCTATTTGACGGGCTTAGAAAGGTGGTGACGCCATGAGCGACATTGCCTATCTCGACGTGTTGAAGGCCCTCCGGCCCGAGGCGGTGCTAGTGCTCACGGCGCTGGGCGTGCTCTTGGCGGATTTACGCTGGGGCCGCGACCGTTCCGTATCCTGGCGGATGAGACTGACCGGTTTGTTGACCGCATTGGGATGTGCCTTCGCCGCCGTGGCGGTGATTGGCTGGCCGCCTTCCGCAAATGAAAGGGTGCCGTTATTGGGAATCTCTCTCCAAATCCAACATTATAAGCTGGCGCTGCTGGTGCTTACCCTGGCCGTGGTGCTGTTGGCGGCGGAGACGGATTTCACCCCCCATGCCGGAGAGTATTTTGCCCTGCTACTTTTCGCCACCCTGGGCTTCATGCTGCTCGTCAGCGCCAACAACCTGCTGCTGCTCTTTGTCGCCCTCGAGCTGTCCAGCCTGAGCCTCTATCTTCTGACCGCGCTCGACAAACGCCATCCCCGCAGCGCCGAGGCTGGCCTCAAATATTTCCTGTATGGCAGCATGGCGGCGGCCTGTCTGCTGTTTGGCTTGAGTCTGCTGTTTGGTTTGTCCGGGGAGTATTATTTCCAGGAGATTCCCGGCAAGATCCCCCGCGGCCCGCTGCCCCTGGACCCCATCATGGCCCTGGCCATGGCCCTGGTGCTCGGCGGTCTGGCCTTCAAAATTGCCGCAGTGCCGTTTCACTTGTGGGCGCCCGATGCCTATCAGGGCGCGCCGGCACCCAGCGCCGCCCTGATTGCATCAGGCTCCAAGGTGGCGAGCTTTCTGGTGCTGAATGCCGTGGTGCTCTCCGTGTTTGCCGGGGTCAGTGGCAACGCCCATTGGGGCCAATTTGCCGCCGGTTGGAAGCCGCTGTTCGCCCTGTTGGCAGCGCTTTCGATGGTCCTGGGAAATCTGGCGGCGCTGGTCCAGCGCAACGTGCGCCGGCTGCTGGCGTACAGCGCAATCGCCCACAGCGGCTATGCCGTGCTCGCCATTCTGGTGCAACAGGAAACCGCGCTGGCCTATTACGTCATCACCTACGGTCTGGCCATTGTGGGAGCATTTGGCGTCATTGCCGCGGTGGAGCGGCAAACCGGCGGCTCCGACCTTAACCACTTCAACGGACTGGCGCGGCGCTCGCCGCTTTTGGCCGGGGCACTGTTAATTTTCCTGCTCTCACTGGCCGGCATCCCGCCCCTGGCCGGTTTCTTCGGCAAGTTCTATGTCTTCCTCGAGGTGCTGCGGGATGATCCGGGCGCGGGGGGGCGGCCTGTTCCGGGGCTGCTGTATCTGGTCATTCTGGCGATTGGGATGAGCGCCGTCTCGCTCTACTACTACCTGATCGTGCTCAAGCATGCTTATCGCGCAGACCCAGTCGAATCTGCGGCTCCTCTGCGCGCCCCGCTTACCCATGGCGTAGTGGCAATCCTGGGCCTCGCCGTGCTGTTGCTGGGCTGCTTCCCCGACTGGCTGCTGCGCTGGCTGCGATAAGGTCACGGGAAATTTCCATGGCCTCGGGCGGCATTGACCGGCCCAAATCATAAAAATCTGGACACCTCCTCCCCTGCCCCGGCACATTCGCGCCGGTGCTGGAGTGGAAAACAAGCTTGCTGGCCGCGCTGGGAGTGCTGTTCATCGGCCTCTCCAAGGCCGGCTTTGGCGGTGGTCTGGGGATGCTCACCACCCCGCTGTGCGTGCTGGCGTTTGGGGCGGGCGGCAAACCGGCCATGTTTGCCGTGGGTGTCATCCTGCCTTTGCTTTGCGCGGGCGACGCTTTTTCCCTGTATCACTACTGGGGCAAATGGGAAAAACGTAATCTGCGCTGCCTGCTGCCGGGAGTCATTGTGGGGGTGGCCCTGGGATCACAATTATTTCGTGCGCTGTCCGATCGGGCCTTGAATTTCTGGATTGGTGTGATCGCCATTGCCTTTGTGGTCTTTCAACTCGCCAAAGAGTGGGTCTTTCGCGCTGAAGGCCAGTTTCGGCCCACCCCCTGGATTGGCCTGCCTTTTGGCTTCGGCGCCGGGGTCACCTCCACCATTGCCCACGGGGCCGGCCCGCTGGTGACCATGTTTCTGGTGCCGCAGCGGCTGCCCAAGGAGGTTTTTGTCGGCACCACCGTGCTGATCTTCACGTGGATCAACTGGATTAAAGTCCCTTTTTTCGTAGCCAATGACGTGATCACCTGGGAAACGCTGCGCACCGGCCTGTACTATTTTCCCCTGGTGCCCCTGGGGGTCTGGCTGGGGGTCTGGCTGAATCGCCGCATGAGCGAGAAGTTCTTCCTGAACGCCGTGTACGCCATCACCTTCCTGGCCGGCCTGCAACTGGTGGTGGGATGGGATGTGTCCCGCCTCTGGCGCTGAAGTCAGGCCCGCCGCGCCGCCAATTGCCGGGCCAAACTGATGGCTGCCTTCATGCTGGAGGGATTGGCCGTGCCGCGGCCGGCCAGGTCATAGGCCGTGCCGTGATCGGGCGAAGTGCGAATGAAAGGCAGGCCAAGTGTCCAATTCACGCCATGCTCGAAAGCCAGCAATTTCAGCGGCCCCAACCCCTGGTCATGGTACATCGCCACCACGGCATCATAGGCCCCGTGGGCCGCATGATAAAACACCGTGTCCGCCGCCAGCGGCCCGTGCACATCCAGGCCCCGGCTGCGCGCCGCCAGCACGGCGGGGCGGATGGTGGTGATCTCTTCGTCCCCAAATTCGCCGCCCTCGCCCGCATGGGGATTCAAGCCGCACACCGCGATGCGATGGCGCGGCAAATCCAAATCCCGGCAGGCCTGGGCGGCCATGTTAATGGCCAGCTCGACTTTGGGCTGGGTGATCTCCGCCGGCAACAACTTGATGGCCACGTGGGTGGTGACCAGGGCCACGCGTAACCATCGCCCGCGGTCATCCGCGCCCAATAACATCATGATGACCGGACAATTCCCCGCGATGGCAGCCAAATATTCCGTCTGACCAATGAAGGGAATGCCGCAGCGGATGATGGCCTCCTTGTTGACCGGGGCGGTCACCATGGCGCTTAACTCCTGGCGCAAGCAGCGCTCCGCGGCTTCGCGCAGGGCCGACAACGCCGCCCGCGCCGCTGCCGGCGAGCCGGGCGACAAATCATCGGGAAGGCTGGTCCCCCCCGGGGTAAGCACCAAAAAGCGCGCCTCCGCATCATTGGCATCATAGGGGGATAAGGGGAGACCTATGTTAAAACGGTCATTGAGACGCTCAAGCCAGCCGCCATCGCCAATCAGCAAATACCGCTCCTGGTCCTGCCCCGCCAATTCCGCCAGCGCTTTTAGCGTGACTTCCGGACCAATGCCGGTCACATCCCCGATGCAGATGCCGATCATACTTCAGGCCTGCGTCACAATGCAGGGCAGCGTTAGGTACGTTTGGGCCGGCGCCCTACAACCCGTCACCCTGGGGAGGGTTATGCTGCGCCGGGCTGATTAGAATATTTGCACAAAGGTTTTGGCACGCAAGCGGTTAATCCACTTCTTTTGGAGGCGGTCCCGCTCCTGCACCACCAGCAGTTTTTCGATCTCGTTGCGCACCTCGGGCAGGGGACGCACACTGCGGCTGCGCACGTCTTCCACAAATAAGAGATAAAACTCGCGGGGCGGCGGAGCATCATTCAAGGCTGGATCTCCGGCTTGATGTTCAGCAGCCAGTTTTTCCGAGCCGTCTTGCTGAACCAGATACCGCCGGGCCATTTTCACCTGGCCGTCTTCGCCATAAACAAAAACCCAATAGCCATGCTCCTCCGAATCCAGGCTTCGGCCCACCAGCGGGGTGTACTGGCCAGGTTTCAAATGGAAAAACTGATCCGTAATCCCCCGCCGCAGGCTCTTGCGATCCACCCAGCCCCAGTCGCTCTGGGCGCCTTCGTTATAAATCAACATCTCACGAAACGGCTGGCCGGATTTTAGTTTGCCCCAAATCTCCAATCCGCGTTTTTTGGCGGCTTCCATGCCCTCGCCGCGTCCCTCCAGGCGGATCATCAGCAGTTTGACCTGGTCTTCGTGCGCAAACTGCTGTTGATTGGTGGCGTAGTAAGACTCAATTTTGTGGGGAGAAATCAGGATGGCCCGGCTCACATTCTTGGCGCGCATGGCCTCCTCAATGATCTGCTCGCGCACCTCCTGCCGCCAGGATTCAAACGTCCGCCCCTGGGCCTTCAAGGTTTGAATCAACTGCACCCGGTCCCCGAAACGCTTGCGAATACGATCCCGGATTTCCTCATCAATCACCGTTTCCGGCAGCATCAGCCCCGAGGTCTTGAACTCATGCAGGATGAGCTTGCGTTCGATGAGCGTCTCCAGGCCGTCCTGAAAAGCCTTTTCCTGCCGCTGGCGCAGTTCATCCCGGTTCTGATACATCACCCGCAACGCGGCCATCACCGGCTCCGTCAGGTAATCCACGTCCCCGGCGGTGATCACCGCATTGTGGACAATGGCCAGAATGCCATCGCGTCTCAGACTCTGGCCGTGCACCGCCATCGTGGCCCACAGGCAGCACAGCCCGGCCAGCGCTCCCAACCATTGGATTCGCTTTGTCATGCAGCAGGGCGAATCTAAAGGGGCCGGCTTGCGGGGTCAAGGAAAGGAAATTCACCCGGCCTGCCCTCGCTGGCCGAAACCGCCGGGGCTGGTGAGGCAGGCGCTCCAAGGCTGCAGCCGTCCCCCCGGTGGCAAAATTCACTCGCGGCCACGCGGGCTTCCCGCCCTGCGCCCGGTTTTTCCCGGGGAGGAGGCCGCATCTTTTTTGGCTTTCCTTTGATGAAATTTGCGGCCCCTGTCGTCCAAATATTTGACCTATGAACAACCCTATGAATCGTCGGAAATTTCTCAAAGCCGGACTTTTTACCACCGCCGCCCTGAACATTGTTCCCGGCGGGGTGCTGGGATTAAACGGGCAAACTCCCGCCAACAACCGTTTGAACATCGCGGGGGTGGGCGTTGGGGGGCAGGGTCACAGTGACCTGCGCAACATGAAGAGCGAAAACATCGTGGCCCTGTGCGACGTGGACTGGCGGCAGGCGGCCGGGGCCTTCAAGGAGTGGCCGGAAGCCAAAAAATACAAGGACTACCGCGTAATGCTGGACGAGATGGAAAAGAGCATTGATGCGGTGGTGGTGGCCACGCCCGACCACATGCATGCCTTTGCCAGCATCGCCGCCATGCAACGCGGCAAGCACGTCTATTGCGAGAAACCGCTGACGCATTCGGTGTATGAAGCCCGCATGGTGGCCCAGGTGGCAAAGGAGAAAAAAGTCGCCACCCAGATGGGCAACCAGGGCCAGGCCTCGGAAGAAACCCGCCGGCTGTGCGAATTTGTATGGGATGGCGCCATTGGCAATGTTCTGGAGGCTCACATCTGGACGGATCGCCCCTCCCAGGGCCTGTTCAACGAGTACTGGCCCCAGGGCGTAGCCCGCCCCAAGGAAACTCCGCCGGTGCCCGAGGGCTTGGACTGGGATTTGTGGGTCGGCCCCGCCCCCATGCGGCCCTATCATCCTGCTTATCTGCCCTTCAAGTGGCGGGGCTGGTGGGACTTCGGGACGGGCGCGCTGGGTGACATTGGCTGTCACGCCATTGACCCGATCTTTCGCGCCTGCAAACTTACCGCGCCCGTCAGCGTGCAGGCCTCCTCCACGCGGGTCAATACCGAGACCTACCCCCTCGGCTCAATGGTCACCTACCAGTTTCCGGCGCGCGGCAACCTGCCGCCCATGAAACTGGTCTGGTACGACGGCGGCCTGCGCCCGCCGCGGCCCGACGGGCTGCCCGACGGCGTCACGATGGGGGACAATGGACGATTGCTGGTGGGCGACAAGGGATTCATCCTGGGCAACCGCCTGTTCCCGGAATCCCGCCGCAAGGAATATACAGACCCGCCGCGCAGTCTGGAACGCTCACCGGGGCACTATCAGGAGTGGATCCTGGCCTGCAAAGGCGGCAAAACCCCCGGCAGCAACTTTGCCTTCGCCGGGCCGCTCACCGAGGCCGTGCTGTTGGGGAATGTGGCGTTAAGGGTGCAACTGCGCGAGGAATTAACCCGCACCAAACTGCTGTGGGACCCGGTGGCCTTCAAGTTCACCAACTGCCCGGAGGCTAACGCCTTCCTCAAGCGGGATTACCGCGAAGGCTGGAAACTGGTCTAAGCGGCACAGCGGCTCACACCGCCTTGAGCGCAGCCTGCAAATAACCCAGGGCATAGGCCATGCCGGCATGCCACGGGGCGGAGCAAGTCATTTGCGGGGCGTGATCCGGGATGATCACACCCGAAAAACCATTGCGCTTGAGGATGCGCAATACCTCCAGCACGTCCACGTCCCCTTCATCAATGAAGGTTTCCTTGTAAGTGGGCACCTTGCCCCGCACGTTGCGCAGATGCACATAGGCAATGCGCCCCTGCCGGCTGTAGGTGTCCACGGCCTCATAGACATCTCCCTCGGTCATTTCCGCCAGAGTACCCACGCAGAACTCCAACTGGTTTCGCGGGCTGGGAGCTAACGCAATGAGTTTCTGATATAAATGCGGCTGATAAACCAGCCGCGGCTGGCCACGCACGGTGGGCATGGGGGGATCATCCGGATGCGCCGCCAGTGTGACCCCCGCCGCTTCGGCCACGGGCAGGACGGCCTCCAGAAAATCACGGCAGCGCTGCCACAACTGCTCCGGCGTGGCGGGGGGCACGGTGCCCGGCGGCGCGTGCGGATCATAAACCATGTTCCACACCATGCCTTGGGGCATGGGCTTGTCCACTGGCCCCTCCATGCCCACGGCTTCTGCTCCGCCGCGCGCAAAAGGGCCTTTGACCCGCCCGGCCACTCCGGCGATGGAAAAGTTGTAGCCCATGATGGGAATGCCGGCTTCCCCCAGATTCCAGATGATGCGCTTCACGTTCTCAAGCTGCTCCGCCTTGCGGGGGCCATCCAGCAGCACATCATGCCAGTGGGCTGGATCAAAGTTTTCAATGGCCTCCAATTCGAGGCCGGCCGCATTGACCCTGCGGCGCAGGGTCACCAGTTCTTCCACCGTCCACAACTGATCAGGATCACCCGCCAGCCCCCATCCTAAATCATCGCCCACAGGTTGATCCCCCGGCAAATTGCTGCGGGATGAGCGGAAATAATCCACCAGATGCGCCACGATATGCGTGCAGCCGCACTGACGGGCAAAACGAAAATGCGGCTCGTCCAGTTGATGACGGTAAAGTCCAAGTCCCAGTTTCATGCGCCAAACTAAAAGCCGATGCTCGCCCCGCCATCCACGGGCAAGACCACCCCGGTGACAAACCGGGCGGCCGGCGAACACAAATAGACCGCCGCCATGCCCACATCTTCAGGATGTCCCAGGCGGCCCATGGGAGTACGGCTGAGGATCTTCTGCCGGCGCGCCGGATCATTGGCCAGGGCTTTTTGGGACATGTCCGTATCCATCCAGCCGGGAGCAATGGCATTGACGCGCACCCCGTGCGGCGACAGCTCGGTGGCCAGGGCGCGCACCATACCCACGTAAGCGCTTTTGGCCGCGCTGTAAGCCACCACCTTGGGGATGCCGAACAGCGAGGCCATGGAGGCAATAAACAGCAGGCTGCCGCGTCCCCGCTGGATCATGGCCGGCGCCACCGCGCGGCTGAGGGCATGCGCCCCCAACACATGGGTGGTCAGCACCTGCAGGAACTCCTGCTCGGTGGTCTCCACCGCCGGCTTTTTCAGGTGAATGCCCGCGTTATTGATCAGAATGGTGATGGTCCCATGGGCCTTTTGCACCTGCTCGATGAAGCGCGGCGCCTCGGCCACCTGATCTACATCATGCACCGCAAAGCCCGCCAGTGGCCCGATGCTGTGCGCCGCGGCTTCCAGGGCCGCCACGCGTCGTCCCACCAAAATAACCCGTGCCCCCGCTGCAGCCAGGCATCGCCCCATCGCCAGTCCCAGGCCGGTGCCGCCGCCGGTGATCAAGGCCAGCTCGCCGTCCAGACGAAACGGACAAGGCCATGCATGCAAGGCGCAGTCGGTGGCCTGATTAAGCTTTGTCTGTTTGCTCATGGAATACACCAGGCACAGCCCCCCTTTTCGGGCTGGCCAACGGCTAAATGTGGGCCTTCTTCCCTGTTTGGCAAATCTGAATAATTCAGGCGGGCGTGCCGTTTTAACATTGAGCCCTGGTGGCTCACGCGGCAGCATGACTCATGTCACGATATGAAATATACGCCCAAACCCGACTGGCACACCGCCCTCAAGCTGGCCTGGCTGCTAACACTTTCCCTGCCCCTGGCGGCAGCCCCTGCCCCGCCGATGTTGCTCGAAGACTTTGAAGGCCCCACCAACCGCTGGTCGTTCAGTCCTGGTGCAGAATTCCCGGGTGCCAAAGGCCGCTTCTTCTTTTCCCCGCAGGCCGCCCATGCCGGGAAAATGGGCGGCCGTCTGGAGTTCGATTTTTCCGGCGGCGGCAATTACGTGGCAGCAATTTTCCGGGTCCCCACCAACGTGCCAACCCATCTTAATGCCTTGCAATTCTGGGTGAGGCGCCCCGAAGGCCACAGCCTTGTCTTTCGCTACACGGACCCCACCGGCCAGACCCTGCAAAAGCCGGTGGAATGTCCGGCCGGCCGCTGGGTGCGGGCCTCGGTAACCTTCGCGCAGTGGTCGGGCCACTGGGGTGGCGCCAACGATGGGAAAATCCACGGCCCGCCACAGCAACTGGCCCTTTTGATTGACAACGGCGAGACCCGCCAGGGCGTACTGGACTTCGATGACCTGACTCTTATCAATGCCGATGCCTTGATAGCCCGCGTGTCCTGGCCTGCGTACCAGTTCACTGAGGCCGAGGGCTGGCGTCTGCGGGTGGACGGCAACGGGGGAGCCAGCCGCCTGGAGGGCCGCCAATGGACGCTCGATTTTTCCCAAGGCGCGCGCTCCATCGGCCTAAGCCTGCCGGAGCGCACCTTGTTGGGCAATGTGGACCGCCTGCGCCTGCGTTTGCGCGGCGATTTACAGGGGCACCCCGTCCGTCTCAGTGTGTACACGCACTTCATGACCTTTCACAAAGAGCTGACCCGCGTGCCCTCCACCACCGGCGACGGCATTACCGAATATGTCACCGACGGCCCGCCCGGCCCGGGCTGGGAATGGTACGGAGGCGAGAACGACGGCAAGATGCACGGCCCGCTGCGCTTGGGCACGCTGCAGGTGCAAGCCGGCAACCTGCGGGATCAGCGCACCGTGGAATTGCTCGAAGTCCGCATTGACGGCTCCTGCCCCGCCGACAAACGCTGCCTGCTTACCGCCGACACCCGCGAGCAGCAAGGCCGCTGGCAAAGCACCGCCACGTTGCGCGCACTTTCTGAAACACCGCTCGAAGGCGAGCTAACGTGGGTGTGGCGCACCTGGGAGGGCCAGGAAGTGGCCCGCAACCGCCAAAAAGTGCGCGTGCCTGCCCTGGGCCAGCCGCTGGAGATTACCGTGCCACTGCCAAGGCAAACTGCCACTAAATTCCTGGAGGCCGAGTTCTCCGTGGACCTCCCCGGCCAGGATGTGCCCCCCGTGACCACCGCCTGGGTGGCCCCGCTGGAAACCAGAGGGGAGGCCACGCTGGAGCCGGAGTCGCTCTTTGGCATGGGGCTGTACCTCTATCGTTACGGCGGCGATGCCCGCGGCCTGGCCCAAATGGAACAGGCCGCCCAGATGGCCCGCGATGCCGGGGTCAAGTGGTCACGCGAAGAATTCGCCTGGTCACGCATCGAGCCGCGCAAAGGCGAATTCCAATGGAAATTCTACGACGACATGATGGCCTGCGCCAAACGCAACGGCATCACCGTGTATGCCATCGTCTGTTACTGGGCGCCCTGGACCAAGGCCTACACCCCGGAGGGCGTGGACGATTACGTGCGCTATGTCCAGGCCCTGGTGCGGCGCTATGGCAAGGACATTAAACAATGGGAAATCTGGAATGAACCCAACATCTTTTTCTGGCAGGGGCCCAAGGAAATGTACGCCGAGCTGCTGAAGCGCAGTTACGCCGCCATCAAGGAGTTGGATCCGCAGGCCGAGGTGCTGGGGCTTTCCACCGCCGGCATTGATTACAAGTTCATTGACCAGATGCTCGCCCTGCAGGCGCCGTTCGACATCCTGACCATTCACCCCTACCGCCGGGTGCTCAAGGACACCGAGTTCATTGCCGATTTGAAGAAGGCCTCCGACAAGGTCATGCTGCCCGATGGCCGCCGGCGGCCGGTGTGGCTCACCGAGATGGGCTGGGCCACATTTACACCGCACAACACGTTGCGCCAGGATTTTGTGCCCACCACCCTTCGCGCCCAGGCCGAGCTGATCGCACGCAGCTACCTGTGCGCCATTGTCTCCGGGGTGGAGCCGCGCACGTTTTGGTACAACTTCCGCAATGACGGCGAGGACCCCATTTATTTCGAGCATCAGATGGGGATTGTGCACCGGGATTTCCGTCCCAAACCGGCCTATCGCGCCTACGCCGTGCTGGCCGGCCTGCTGCGCGGGAAAGTCCTGGAACGCCAACTACCCATGGAAGGCGACACCCTGGCCTACACATTCAAAGCCAAACAAGGCGCGTCGCGGGTGACCGCCGTCTGGAATCCGCTGCGCGATGCCCAGGTCACGGTGCCCGTGGACAGTGCTCAGGTCACATTAATGAATACGATGGGGGAAAGCCGCCGCGTGGCCGCGCCCAATGGACGTTGCTCGGTATCGCTGCGTAAAGGAGCGGTCCTCTATCTCCTCCATTAAGTCATCCCCTGGCTGGTCTGCCTGCCAGAGGCAGGGCCTGAAGTAAGAACAAAAAAACGGGTGGAGCAGAAACTCCACCCGTGTGTGAAACCAGGTTAAATGGGGTTTAAGCCACGCTGACCTGCGCCGGCTTGGCCAGAATGTTGTGCTGGCTGGGCATCGGCGGTTTGAGCGTGCGGAACTCGCCCCACTGCATCTTGGATACATCGGTGTAGAGCAGGTCGGGTCCGTACTTGAACTCGTTGTTCAGGATGTCGTCCCATTTGACCTCGCCGCCGCTGTAGGCCGCCTCGCGGCCCATGATGGCCGTCAAGGTGCTGTCGGTCACATTTTTGGCCTCGTTCAACTCGGTGCCTTTAACGATGGCATTAATGAGGTCAATGTGCTCCTGGGTGTAAGGATCATTGCTCTGCAAGCGCAGGCTGCTGCGCCAGCGCTGGCCGTCCTTGGTTGTGATGCTGCCGCTGGGGTTGGAAGTGCCCTGGGTGCCATGCACGGCCTCGCTGACACTGGCCCACGCGCGTTTGATCTGGCCGCAGTAGCTGTACATGCGGGCCCCGTTGGCATACTCGTACTCCACGGCAAAGTTGTCCCAAATTTCCCCGGCCTTGTCGCCGAGTTGCTGGCGGGCGCCCATGCCCCAGCAACGGACGGGATGCCCGTTCATGATCCAGTTGCAGACGTCCAGGTTGTGCACGTGCTGCTCGCAAATGTGGTCGCCGGACAGCCAGATGTAGTGGTACCAGTTATTAATCTGCACCTCCAGCGGGCTGACACCGGGTTTGACACCGCGATGCCAGATCGGGCCGCCGTTGACCCAGTAGGCCCGCAGGGTGACGATGTCCCCAATTGCCCCGTCCTGCAAACGTTTGATGGTCTCCACATAACCCGCCTGATGGCGCCGTTGCGTGCCGGCGGCCACTTTCAATCCCTTCTGCTTCGCCATCTCGTAGGCCGCGTACATGATGCGGCAGCCCGGGGCGTCGGTCGCCACCGGCTTTTCCGTGAATACATGCTTGCCCAGCTCGATGGCGGTCTTGAAGTGAATCGGCCGGAAACCGGGCGGCTCGGCCAGGATGACATAGTTCACCCCCGGCACTTGCATGGCCTTGATGTAGCTGTCAAAACCGCTGAACCGCTGGTTTTCCGGCACACCCCATTTGTCCTGCAGGTCGCGGGCCTTGCCGGGGAAAATGTCCGCGGTGGCCACAATCTTGGCCTGCACGCCGGCGGCTTGGGCCGCGGAGAGGAAATTATTGCCCGCGCCGGAGCCGCGGCCGCCCAGCCCAATGATGGCCGCGTTCAGCGTGATGTTTGCCTGCGCGTGAAGAATCGAGGGGAAACCCACGGCGGCGGCGCCCGCCACGACGGTGGCGCCCTTCAAAAAGTTACGACGGGTGACTTCAGTTTGCTGTGTATTGGTCTTTTTCATAAGTGTCTGTGACAGGTTATTTCAACCATCGGCAGGCAAAAAGCCAGCCTTTTTTATGATTGTTTCTGTACCGCAGCGAGCGGCGTGATAAGGATTGGACGACGGCTTCCGGGCGCATCTTCACATTGCCAAGGGCGGCGCCCTTGTTCAACATCCTGTGCATGAATGAGCCACGCCCGGCCACGCCGGCCGCCTATCAGCATACGCTGAGCTTGCGCGTCCGTTACAGTGAAACGGATCAGATGGGCACTTACTACAACTCCCGGGTCCTCGAATGGTTTGAGTGCGCCCGGACCGAGCTGCTCCGCAGCCTGGGGCTGCCCTACGCGGAAATGGAGCGCCGCGGCGTCCTGCTGCCGCTCGTTGAAGCCCACGTCGAATACCTCGGCCGCGCCCGCTATGATGACCTGCTGCAGTTGACCGTCCGGGCCGCGCCCGAAGGCCGCGCGCGCCTGCGCTGTATGGTGGAAATCGTCCACGGCGAGACGGGCAAACCCGTGGCCCGCGGCTACACCGTGCATGGGTTCACCGATGCCCAGGGCAAACCCATCCGGCCCCCGGCATGGTTCTGGGAGGCGTTTGAAAAGGCGCTGGCCCGGCAAAACACCCCCTCCCCCGTGGCCAGCTCCGAATGACAGGCACCCGCCCTGCCCCGTGGGCAGATGATTTGTTATTCCGGCGCCTTGAGCCAGAAACTGGGATGCGGTGGCTGGTTGTAAGCGACATTCTGCCAGGCCACCGCCAGGCGGTATTGCCGGTCCTGCATGAGGGTGGGCAACCGGAAGGCGGCCGGAAGGGTGGAAACGTATAGGCGCAGCTCCCGCCCATCCACGCTCCGCCACAACACCTCCTCCCGCCAGTCCCCCAGAAGATCGGCGCTCAAACACGGGGTGGCCTTGGTCCCATTGTTGGCAGCGCAGCCTTCCGCCACCAGCAGCGTTGTCTCCGTGGCCGTTTCCCAGTTCCATTTGGTGATCACATTGCGGTCCAGCAGCTCCCGCAAGGGGTCCGCGTCCCACCACACCGCAAAATTGCAGGAGCGGGGCCGCCGCTCGGAAATTACTTCGCCCCGGGCGTTCCAAAGCCCGCTGAGGCCGGCCCCCGCCGCCCAACACTCGGTGCCAGGATGCCGTGGGTCAATGTCCGCCGCCAGCCCCCGCCCCACATCGGCGGAGCTTTTGCTCCACAGGATTTTTCCCGTGCGGGCCTCTCGAAATGAGACTCCATGAGGATGGCGAGCTTTTTCATGGATGCCAAAAACCTCCAAACCGGCATGGGTGGGGTCCAAATCACCGACATGCAGGGCGTCACCATGGCCCAGGCCGGTGGTGTACAGGCCCTGCCCGTTGTCATCCACCGTGCAGGCCCCATAAATGATTTCATCGCGCCCGTCGCCATCCACATCGGCCACGGACAGGTTATGATTCCCCTGGCCGGCGTACTCGCGCCGGGCGGGCGGGCCGTCATGGCTGTCAAAGGTCCAACGTCGGGTCAACCGGCCGTCCCGCCAGTCCCACGCCACCAACACGGTGCGCGTATAATAACCGCGGCACATGATAAAACTGGGCCGCTGTCCATCCAGATAGGCCACCGCCGCCAGGAAACGATCCACGCGGTTGCCGTAATCATCCCCCCAGGCGGCCACGTCCCCCCGGGGGGGAAGATAGTTGGTGGTCACCAGAGCGCGGCCGGTGCGTCCCTCAAACACCGTCAAATATTCCGGCCCGCTCAGCACATAGCCGGAGGGACTGCGATAATCCGCCCCGGCATCCCCCAGCACCTGCCCGGTGCCGTCCACCGTCCCATCCGCTGTTTTGCAAACCACTTCCGCGCGGCCATCTCCGTCGAAATCAAACACCAGGAATTGCGTGTAATGCGCGCCTTCCCGGATGTTGCGGCCCAGGAGGATGCGCCAGAGCCGCGTGCCGTCCAGCTTGTATGCCTCCAGGATGGGCGGATCCGTCTGTCCCCGCTGCGAATTGTCCCGGCCACGCCCTGCCTGGTGCAGTACGATTTCGTATTCCCCGTCCCCGTCGAGATCACCAGGGGCGGCATCGTTGGGCAGGTAACCCGGCGGCGTCTGCACGGGAATGGCCAGATAGGGCCGCGGCTCCTGGGAAAGATTGATGACCCAAGGACGACCCATGGCCTGCTCCACCCCCTGCACCACCGGCCGCACAAAATACGCCGCCACGCCATTGGTCGGTGCGGCGTCGTCCACAAAGTCCGTCGTGCGACGCAGGGGCTCACGGGTCAATTTGACGGGCGCAGCCTCATGGACGCTGCGATAGACATGGAAGGCCGTTCCCGGCGCATCCGTGGTTAGCAACCGCCAGCCAAGGTAAACCCGCCCCGGCGCCGTTTGGAGGGCCACCGTGCCCCGGCCCAACGCCTCAGGCGGCACTATGCCGGCCACCACGGCCAGGGCCAGCCCTGAAAACAAAAACACTCCGGCACTCAGCCGGAGTGCGCTGACGAAGCAAAGGCGGGAACTATTTTTCCTCTTCCCAGGGCACCTTCCACAAATAAACGGTGTGCTCGCCTTCATGCACATAAGAATTGTCGCCGTCCTGCCGTTTGACGACCACCTTTTCCACCTTGAGCGGCTTGGCGCCGCGCATGTCAAAATCATGGGAGACGATGCGCGAGCCGGGTTTGAGCTTGCGGAGCTGCGGCATCAATTTCACGTTCAAATCGGGCAGCAGGTACAGTGTCACCACCGTGGCCTCGCTCAGGTCCAGTTCAAAAATGTCGGCTTCCTTGATGGTTACCAGGTGCTCGACTTTATTGGTTTTAACATTTTCGAGGGATTCCTTGACGCGCTCAGGGTTGATGTCAAAGCCATAGGCCTTGACCCCAAATTTCTTGGCGGCGGTCACCACAATCCGGCCATCGCCGCAGCCCAAGTCATAAACAATGTCCCCCTTCTTCACTTCAGCCAGCTCCAACATCTTGTCCACGACTTCCTGCGGAGTGGGCACGAAGACCACGTCCGGCTGGCGTTTGGGCGCCGGGGTGTCCGCGGCAAAGAGGGTTGGGGTTAGGGCCGCCATGGCCAGCGCGCAGGCCAGCAGGGCGGTACGAGCGAGTTTCTTTTGGTATGGCTGCATAGTTATGGTTTTGGACGCAATTCTGCTGACGAAGGTTACAATTAGCCGTTGCCTCCGGGCTTCGTCGAGCGCAAATTACATCGGGTATGCGCTCCCGGTTTTGGTTGGGGCTCTCGCTGGCCCTGAATCTGCTGCTTCTGGGGTTGTGGTGGCAGGCCGGCCACCGCCCCCCTCCGGCCCCGCCGCCCGTGGTGGTGACGGCGACGGAGGCCCGCCCGGTCATTGTGCCGGCACGGGTGGTCACCACCAACATTTTTATCCAGACCAACACGTTCCACTGGCGGCAGGTGGAATCGGACGATTATTTTCAGTATGTTGCCAACCTGCGCGCCATTGGCTGCCCCGAAGCCACCATCCGCGACATCATCGTGGCCGATGTGAATCAGCATTACGCCCGCAAACGCGCCGCGCTGATCACCACCGAGCATGATCAATGGTGGCGGTTGGAGCCGGACCTGGAAGTGTTGAGCCGGGCGGCGTCAGCCCTGGAACTGCTGGAGCGGGAGCGGCGCCAGTTGTTGCGCGCCCTGCTGGGAGCGGATTGGGAGGCGCAGGAGCGTGCCGCCACGCCGGGGAATAAACCGGCCGGCCCCAGGTTCACCGGCCCGGTCCTCAGCCAACTGCCCGCCGCCACCATCAGCGCCATTTATGATGCCTGGGAAACCTTACAACGCCGCCTCGCCGAGCATGTCCGCCAGCAGGCCGCCGAAGGCCGCCCGCCCGATCCCCTGGTCAGCGCCCACCTCCAGCGCGAATATCGCGAACGCCTGGAGCATTTGCTCACGGCCGAGCAGCTCGAAGAATTTCTCCTGCGCAACTCCCCCCTCGCTGACCGCGCCCGCGTCATATTGCAGGGATTCGATGCCTCCCCGGAGGAATTCCGCGGCATTTTCCGCATTCTGGACCGGGCCGAGCGCCAGCTCATGTGGGCCACCGTCACCTCGCCGGAGGCCTATGAGGCGCAACGCCAGCAGTTGCAGAAACAAGCCGAGGCCGAATTGCAACGGCAACTGGGACGAGAGCGTTTCCAGGAATACAAACTCAATCAGGACCCCGTGTTTCGGGAAACCCGCCTGCTGGCCGAGGAGCTGGGGGTGCCGCCTGAGGCCACCCTGCCGCTGTACGAAATCCAAAAGGCCAGCGCCGAGGAGGAATTGGCCATTCGCAACAATCCCGCGCTAACTCCCGATGCCCGCACCGCCGCCTTGCAAACCCTGCGTGAGCAGCGCGAGGCCGCTCTGCGTGTGCTCCTAGGGGACCAACTGTACGAGTCTTACTCCAAATCCAGAGAACCCCGCCGGCCATGAGGGTTGGACATTCGGTTGCTGGTTTCGATTCCGCGCCGGAGTAAAGGAGGAAGAGACCCAGCCGGTTTCGCGCTTGAGCACGCCCATGTTTGCGCGTAGATTGGCCGCATAAATTATGGAACCCCTGCTTTACCTCCTCCTCGGCAGCGCGGTGGGATTTGCCATGGGCTGGCTGCTGGGCAGCCGCCGGGCCGCGCCGGCCGACACCGCCCTGCTTCAGGAACTTCGCCAACAACTGGCTCAGCGCGACACCGACTTGAACCATCTGCGGGCGCAGTTGCAATCTGCCGCCCAGGCACAAGCCGCCGCGGAGGCTGGAGTCAAAAACCTTGAGCGGGCCGTACTGGAGGAAAAACTACAACGCGAGCAGGCCCGGGAGGAGCTGGCGCGACTGCGCGATACCCAGGAAAAAACCGCCCGCGAATTGTCCGCCGCCCAGGCTGATTTGCGCGCCACCCGCGAGCTGCTGCAACGCCAGGAGCAGACCCACCAGCAGGCCATGGAGGAATTGCGCGCCAACCACGCCAAGGCCCTGCAAGACTTGTCCGATAAATTTAAGGCCTTGAGTTTGGAGGCGCTCAAGGCCACCCAACCCGAATTTTTACGGCTGGCAACAGAAACCTTAAAGAGCTTTCAGGAGACGGCCAAAGGGGATTTGGCCCAGCGGCAGGAGGCCATTGCCGGCCTGCTCAAACCGTTGCAGGAATCGCTGCAGCAATACCAGCAGCGCCTGCAGCAGGCCGAGACCCTGCAAAGCAAGGTGTTGGGGGAGGTCAAAGCCCAGCTTGAATCGCTCAATCAACAAAGCGCCACACTTGCCCAGGAAACCCAGCAATTCCGGCAGGTCCTAAGAAACTCCCAGGCCCGCGGCAAGTGGGGCGAGGAAACGCTGCGGCGGGTTGTCGAAGCCGCCGGCATGAGCAGCTTTTGCGACTTCGAGGTGCAAATGGGGGTGGAAGGGCAGCGTCCCGATCTGGTGATCAAACTCCCCGGCGAACGGGTCATCATTGTGGACGCCAAAGTCCCGGAACTGGACTATTGCCAGGCCATGGAGGAAGCCGATCCCCAGCGGCGCGCGGCGCGCCTCAAGGACCACGCCATCAAACTCAAACAAACCATTGTCGATCTGGCCAAGCGCAATTATCCCGGGACGATTCCGCAATCCCTGGATTATGTGGTGTTGTTTCTTCCGGCGGAGTCCCTCTTCAGCGCCGCCCTGGAAGGAGATCGCGACTTGTTGATTTATGCCGCCCAGCAGAAGATTCTCCTCGCCACGCCAGCCACGTTAATCGCCCTGCTGCGCTCCGTCTCCGTAAGCTGGCAGTACTACCAGCAAAACCAAAATGCGCAGAAAATCGCCGAAGCCGCCAAGGAATTGTACAACCGGGTCACCACATTTCTGGGGCACTTCAGGGATCTGGGCGAAGGGCTGGAAAAAGCCAACAAGGCTTTCAACGCGGCCGTGAATAGTTATCAGTACCGCCTGCGGCCCCAGGGAGAGCGCCTGCGTGAACTGGGCGTTGCGCCGTCCGAGCGGCAGTTGCGGGAACCCCGTGAAATTGAGCACGCGCTTGCAACACAATCGCTGCCGGCGCAGCCTCAGTCCTGAAGCTTCCGGCCATGCCCCAGCTCACCGCCCAACAGCAAGCCGCCGTCGCAGCCTCCGGCAACGTGCTGCTGATGGCCGGCGCCGGCACCGGCAAGACCAGCACCCTGGTGGCCCGGTGCTTGTATTGGTTGTTTGACGCGCCAACCCGCACGTCGCTGGACCGCATCCTCATGGTCACTTTTACCGAGGCGGCCGCCACGGAGATGCGGGAACGCCTGCGCCGCGCACTCTGGGAACGGAGTCAAAAAGAATCGGAGCGGGAAGCAGTGCAGCACCAACTGGCCCTGTTGGACTCCGCCCACATCCGCACCCTGCACAGCTTCAACCTGGAACTCATACGCAGTCATTTCCTGGAACTAAACATTGACCCCCAACCGGCAGTGCTCGATCCCCCCCAGGCCCGATTGCTGCAGGAGGAGGTCCTGGATGAACTCTGGGATGCCTGGCTCGCGCCAAAGGAGGAGACGCGGATGACTCAGGTGCGCCAATGGTTGAAATCTCTTGGCCCCGATGCCGAGCGACTGGCGCGGCAGTGGATTCTCGAATTGCACCGCCATTGGCGCACCCGCCCTAATGCCGAAGGCTGGCTGAACGACCAGCTAGGACTGCTGGCTAAAAGTTCGCCGGAAGATTGGATGCAAAAGCTCCCGCGCGCCTTCACGGCCTGGGCAGCAGCCTGGAAAGAATACCTCGACTTGCTGGACCAGCCGCACTATGCCGACAATGCCAAAATCTTGCCGGAGACCATCCACCATGCGAAGAGTTTTGCTCAACTGATACCCAATGGGTTTTCCACGCTGGCGGAAGTCAGCGCCTGTTTGCGAGCCATACAAAAACATGATACCACTTCCAACTGGCCCAAGAGGCAGGCCGAGGCAGGCCGGGCGCCCATTAAAAAGTTTCTCCAAGAAACCGACCTTTTGCTGGCCTACCTGCCTGATTCGGACGTGGGCGGGGCAAATCCTTTGGCGGAAGACTGGGGAATCGTCCGGCCCTGGCTGACGACGCTGCTGGAACTGCTGCGTGAGTTTGACCAGTGTTACACCACCGCCAAGCGGCAGCAGGGCGCCCTCGACTTTAATGATTTTGAGCAATTAGCGCTCCGGCTGCTTTACGACCACGGCCAGCCCTCCGCCATCGCCCAACAATGGCGGCAACGGTTTGAGTTTGTGCTGGTGGATGAATACCAGGACATCAACCCTGCCCAGGACGCCATTCTGCGTGCCCTTTCCCGCGAAGGCCGGGAGGCCAATCGCTTTCTAGTGGGCGATGTCAAACAAAGCATCTATCGCTTTCGTGAAGCCGATCCAAAAATCTTTCAAAACTACGCCAGTCAATGGGCCCAGGCCCCCCACTGCCAGGTCTTGTACTTGAATGAAAATTTCCGCAGCCGGGAGGCCATTCTGCATTTTGTGAATCAGTTTTTCGCCGGCCTGATGATCGAAAAGGTGGGCGGGGTCCAATACGATCAGCGCGTCTATCTCCAATTTGGCGCGCCGGACCACCGCCAACCCCTGAGTCGCCAGAGTGAGCCAGAGGACAGCCGCCGCGTGGAACTGAATCTGATCATGTGGGGCCAGGCGGCGGCAGAAACCGAGCCCGAAGAGAAAATGGAAGAAGCCGACGAAGCCACCGTGGAAAGCCCGGGAGGTACCGCGGCGGTGGAAGCGGATAAATTGAAAATCGAGGCCCGGCTGGTGGCCCAGAAACTGCAGCAGCTCAAGGGCCAATATGCCGTCTGGCGCCCCGAGGCAAACAAATTCTCCCCTGCCGATTGGCGGGACATGGTCGTTTTGCTCCGCGGCCCGCGTGGACGCATCCCTGCTTTTCTGCATGAGTTTAACCAGGCCGGCATTCCCTTGCGCGCGGAGGCCGACAACTTTCTGGAATCGCAGGAAGTCAAAGATTTGCTGAACCTGCTGCGGTTGCTGGACAATCCCAGGCAGGACCTCCCACTGGTGGCGGTGTTGCGCTCGCCGTTCGTGGGATTGAAGCTTGACGATCTGGCCGCCATTCGCCTGGCCAGCCGCAAAGGCTGCCTGTGGCTTGCCCTGCAACGCTGGGTGGAGCAGGGCCCCGCCGAAGCCACGGCCAATTCACCCCAGGGGCGGGTTAAATGCTTCCTCGAGCGTTACCGCCGCTGGCGGGATCTGGCCTGCCGCGGATCGTTGATCACATGCCTGGAAACCATCCTGAACGAGACCTTTTACGATGTCTGGTGCCGCAACCAGCCCGAAGGCGCCCAGCGCCACGCCAACGTGCAGCATTTTCTGCACCTCGCCCGTCACTTCGACACGCTGCAACGCCAGGGTTTGCATCGTTTCCTGCAATATGTGGAGGCGTACGCCAAGCTGGAACTGCAGGTTGAGTCCCCGCAAACCGTGCCGGACAACTGCGTGCGCTTGATGAGCATTCATCAAAGCAAGGGTTTGGAATTTCCCATCGTCGTACTGGCCTGCCTGGGCACCCGATTCAACCTCGCCCAGGAAGAAGTCCTTTGGGACGATGAATTAGGTTTGTGCCCCCGGGTTCGCGGCGCCGGCCTGCCCCCTTATCCGACTCTGGTGCGCAAACTGGCCCAAAAAAACAACCGGCCGGAACTCATTGGCGAAGAGCTGCGCCTGCTTTATGTGGCCATGACCCGCGCCCGCGATCTTCTCATCCTCACGGGCAGCACCACGCAAGCGCAATGGAACCGCTGGCAAAATAGGGCTTTCCTGCCCATCAGCGCACAAACCATCGCCAGTGCCCAAGGCCCCTTGGAATGGCTGGCGCGGTGGTGGTTTAATCACACCCCCACGGATCATCTGGACGGGGCCAGCGGCGTGAATGAGTTTCTGCGCTGGCGGATTTACCCTCCGCAGTCCCTCGCCCAGGAGCCGGCGTCCTCCCCCGCGCCCCCCTCCCCTGCTGCCTCACCCGCCCAAGATGAGGATGCCGCAGCCGCGCCACTTGAGCTTGTTCAACTGTGGACCTCCCTGGCGAATTGGAAATATCCCGCCCTGGCCGCCACGCTCGAGCCGGCCAAGACCCATGTCTCAGCCCTCCGCCATCGAGCTGCGCTGGAGCACGAGGATGTCCCTGAGGGACAGGTGCTGCGGCAGACACAACCCCCAACCCGGCACCAGGCCGCCTGGGCAGACCAAGCCCGCGGCATGAAGGCCGGCGCAGTTCACCATTTGTTTCTGGAGCGGCTGGATTTGTCTCTTCCCCCCGATCGCGAGCATTTGCAACAACAGGCCGCACAAATGATGCGAGAAGGCCTCCTTAACGAAGAAGAAATCAAACAGTTGAACTGGAGCAGTTTAATCCATTTTTGGAACTCTGACATTGGCCGCGCCATTCGTGACCAAGCCGCCCGGGTGCATCGGGAAATCCCCTTCACGGCCCGTTTTACCGCCGAGGATCTGCGCCGGACAGGCATTTCCCTCAATGACAAACTGGACAACACAGAGTTCATGGTGGTTCAGGGCATTGCGGATCTTGTCGTGGTGCTCGATGATGAGCTGTGGGTGCTGGATTATAAAACCGATCACATCACCGCCGAGGAAATCGCCGATCGCTCCGCTTTCTATGCCCTGCAAATTCAGCTCTACGGGCTGGCTTTGGGCCGCATCTTCAAGCGCCGGGTGCGCCATCTCTGGCTGCATTTTTTGCATCCGGGCATCACCGCATCCATTCCCCCCATCGGGGCGGAGACCGCCTGGAACAAAACGTCTTGATTGACGCCCGTGTTTTGGCTGCCCCGCGCCTGGCGTTTCTAAGTGCCTGCCAGCGCCCGAAGCAAAGCCCGCCAGTCCCCGTCAGCCCCTTCCTCGCGCGCCCCCAAATGCCATGTCTGCCAGCCCAGCTCCCGTGCCGGTTGAATGTCGTTATCCAGCCGGTCCCCCACCATCAGGACTGCTTCCGGCACCACATCCAGCGCCCAAAGCCGCGCCTGCAACGAACGGAAGACATGGGGATCGGGTTTGCAGAAGCCGTGCTCGAAAGACCAAAATTGCAGGCGCGGATGGAACAGCGATAAATCCAGTCCCGCCCCGGCCAGCGCCTCGCTCAATTCCGCCAACGTATAAGCCTGCGCATTCGAGGCAATGCCCATGAGCATCCCCTGGCGGTTCACCCAGCGCAGGGTTTCTGCCGCCCCGTCAGCCAGCCACACCCGATGCCAGATGCGCGCCTGAGCCACGAGGAAATCCTCGAGTTGCCGCGGCTTCAGCGCGGCCAGATCGGCGGCAGCGAGACACGCAATGCGCGGCCAGTACACCTCCGGGAACGGAATCCCCCGCACCTGGGCCTGGGCAAACTCTTCCCGCATCCATCGTTCGCACGCCAGCCCAAACTCCGCCAGGCTTAAGGGGGGTGGTTGTGAGAAAAACCGCTGCCACAGCTCTGCCCAAAGCGTTTCCACCTCCGGCGGAGGCGGCCCCACTTCGAGCAGCGTTTTGTACACGTCAAATATGATGGCCCGCGGTTTCATTACTCAGCGCCCCAAAAAAGCAGGTAAAGGTTTTGCGCTGATCATTGCCAGCGCACGTTAAGGCCATCATGGCGGCCTGCCCCCCTTCCCGCCAAATGAAAAATGAGCACCCGTTCACTTCCGCCTCCTCGCTGAGAGAATGATGGAAAATAGGGCTTTTAGCCCACGAGGCCACGCGCCGCTTCCCTCGTCAGCCCCAGCCCATCCAACGTCCGAAGTGGTACACCAGGAAGGACATCGTCCAAGCCAGGAGCCCCAAATACAACCACTGAAAGGCCGGCCATTTCCAGGAATTGGTCTCCCGCCGCACCACTGCCACCGTGCTGGCGCATTGGAGGGCATATACATAAAACACCATCAGGGTGATGCCGGTCAGCGTGGTGTAAACAGGAGTGCCGTCGGGCCGCTTTTGTTGCTGCATCACGCGGGCCAGGCTTGTCGTGGCAGCATCGTCATCCGTCCCTCCGCCCACGTTATACACCACGCTCATGGTGCTCACAAAAACCTCCCGCGCGGCAAAGGACGCCAGGATGCCGATGCCCATTTTCCAGTCAAATCCCAGCGGCTCAATCAACGGCTCAATGGCACGCCCCAAACGCCCCGCAAAACTGTGCCGCAACCGCGCCGCGCTGGCCTCCGTCTCCAAGGCATGCCATTGCGCCAACCATGGCTCCTTTTCCGGGGATGGCGTTTCCAGATAGCGTTGCCATGCCTGCTCGCGCTCCGCTTCACCGGCCCCGGCCAGATGCGGCAGGGCATGGGTCATCACCGCCACGCGTTGCCGGGCCAGTTGGGCCTCCGCCTCGGCGTTTTTGGGGTAACTGGCCAGAAACCACAACAGAATGTTAATGCCCAATATGATTGTGCCCGCCTGGGTAAGAAACAACTTCGAGCGCTCCCACATGTGGCGCAGAATGACCGTGAACACCGGCCGTTTGTAGGGCGGCAGCTCAAGGATCAGCAACGGTGTGGTGGCTTTAAGGAGGGTCTGCTTGAACACCCACGCCACGGCCAGCGCCGATACCACCCCCAATAAATATGCCCCCAGCAGGGTCAGCCCCTGCAGATTGAGCACACCCCATAACCGCTGCTCAGGAATGCATGCCGCAATGAGTACGGTGTACACCGGCAGCCGCGCCGAGCAGCTCATTAACGGCGCGATCAGAATGGTCACCAGCCGATCCTTGGGGCTTTCAATGGTACGGGTGGCCATGATGCCGGGGATCGCGCAGGCGAACGAGGACAACATCGGGATGAAGCTTTTGCCATGTAGCCCCACCTTGCTCATCAGGCTGTCCATGATGAAAGCCGCCCGCGCCATGTAGCCTGTGTCCTCCAGCAGGCAGATGAATAAAAACAGGAAGAGGATTTGCGGCAGGAACACCACCACCGCCCCCACTCCGCGAATAACCCCGTGCACCAGCAATTCATTCAACGGCCCAGGGGGCATCTGCCCCTCCACCCATCCCCCCGCCGCATCAAACAAGCCGGCAATCCAGTCCATGGGGACGCGGGCAAAGACAAAAATGCTCTGAAATAACAGGGCCATCAACCCGAAGAAAATCACCAGGCCCCAGACTCGATGCGTCACTACCCGATCCAGCCGGTCACTAAAGGTCTCCCGCGGGGCCTCCGCCTGACGCACCACCCTGCCGGCCAGCTCCGCCACCCGGGCATACCGCAACTCAATCAAACGCCCGCGCCAGTCCGGCCATATTTGTTCAAGCTGCTGGCGGGTCTGGTGCAAAAGGGGTTGGAGGGCGGTCGGGGTGGATTTTTCCCCCTCGTGGCGCTCGTCCTCGCTTAAAAACAACCAGGCTGCCGTCTCGGCGGCCACCATCCCATCCCAATCGGGCAGTTGCCGCACCGCGTCGGTCAGGGGTTGGAGGGCATCCTTTACTGGGGCCGGCAATTCAACCAGTGGGTGCCGCGGTCGCGGCGGGGCGTCGCGATGGACCCAATCCAGGATGCGTGTCCGCAGCTCCGGCACCCCCTTGCCCGTGCTGGCCACCATCGGCACCACGGGCACCCCCAGCTCCTCGGCCAGCGCCGCGGCGTCCACGTGCATCCCGTTCTGCTCAGCCACGTCCATCATGTTGAGGGCCACGATGACGGGCCGTCCCAGTTCAATCACCTGCGTGGTGTAATACAAGTGCCGCTGCAGATTCGAGGCATCCACCACCACCACGATCACGCGCGGGGGGGGCACCTCCGGCAACCGATGCAACAAAACATCCCGCGCAATGCGTTCATCCTGCGATTTGGGACTGAGGCTGTAGGTCCCCGGCAAATCCAGTAAGATGATGTCCCGGCCCGGCGGCAGGCCGCGCAATCGGCCCTCTTTGCGCTCCACGGTAACCCCCGCATAATTTCCGATCCTGGCCCGCAATCCCGTCAGGGCATTGAAAACGGTGGTTTTTCCGCAATTGGGATTGCCGGTTAAAGCCACATAAACGGGCGTAGAAGCCGCAGTTTTGGACGGTGTTGGCGCCATGGTCCCCTTCAGCCCGCGGGCGGGCTTTGCACCCGCACCTGCTCCGCCTCATGCCGGCGCAAAGTGAGATGATACCCGCGCACCTTGATTTCCACCGGATCCCCCAGGGGCGCAAAACGCACCAGCTCCACCACCGTGCCGGGCACCAAGCCCAGCTCCAGCAGCCGGGAGCGCTCCTCCTCCCCCAGGTGAATCTCCACCACCACCGCCGCCCGGCCGGGACTTAAAGAAGTCAACGGGTGAATTTGGCTCATGGCGCCGTGGGAAAAAGACGAGAAATGACTGTTGTTTATCCCGCTGTCTTGCCGGCCCCGTTCAGCGGTTTCACCAAAATCTGCTCCGCCAGCCGCTTGCTGATGCCCACCCGGGCGTTGCACACCTTGCAAATTAAATTGTTGCCCTTCAGCACCAGCCGCACCTCCTGCTCCTCAAACACCCCCATCTCCCGCAGGCGTTCCGCCACCTCGGGCGTCAGCGATAACCGCTTGATTCGCGCCGAAGTCCCCGCCAAACAGTGCGCCAAGGGACAGACGTCCGGATGCGGACAATCCTGCACCTCACGCACCACCCGTTGTGGTTTGTTGCTCACAGCACGGTCACCATAGACCAATTGAGACTGAGTATCAAGTGAACAAACAGGATATTTTTTGTCCGATTTGACCTGCGACAAAAAAATGGCGGGGTAACGGCCGCCGACCACCCGGCACCAGCCGGCAAAGCCCAACTGCCCCGGGTTAATGCCCCAGATGAGGGCATTTCCCAGCTTCAGGCCTGACGGTAGCGCATGAAAATGCGGGTTTTATCCCCGCTTCCCCCTTGTGTGATAAGCCCATATTTATGGTTTGAACCTTAGAAATAACTTTTCGGCCAGTGCCTTGGTTGGCTATATAAATCGCCATGAAAAATCAATCTGCCTTGCCGCGTCGCGCCTTTTTGCGTCAATCCGCCCTGGTTACCGGCGGCCTGCTGACCTGCCGCCCCTGGTTGCAGGGAGCAGCGGCGCCTGCGGGGGTGCCCGCCGTGCGCCTCGAGCGGCTAGCCACCGGGGCCAATGTCTGCCGCTGGTTTCGCTTCCCCGCCCGGAATACGCCGGAGCATTTTCAGAACTATATTGGGGAGGCCGAGGCGGCCTTAATGGCGCGCATGGGCTTGAAACACGTGCGGATTTGCGTGGCGCCGCGCGTGATCATGGACCAGACCACCGGCGCCATCCTCGAGGAACGCGGGGCGCAGTTGGAGGCCGCCATTCGCCGCTTTCAAAACGCCCAGTTGGCAGTGGTCGTGGACATTCACAATGAAGATCGCGCGGCGGAGCTGAATCCCGAGTGGCAGAACGCCTTCGTCAAGTTCTGGTCCGCCTTGGCCAAACGCCTGAGCAGTTTTGACCCGGACTGGACCATTCTTGAAATCATCAACGAGCCGGTCTTTGACCGGCGCGAGGAGGAATGGAATATCTTGAACGCGCGATTGGCCGAGGCCATCCGTGCCAACGCCCCCCGGCACACCATCATGACCTCCGGGCCAAACTGGGGCGGGATTGACGGCTTGAAAAAACTCAAGCTGCTGCCCGACAAAAACGTCATTTACTCCTTCCACTGCTACGACCCCTTCCCCTTCACCCACCAGGGCGCCACCTGGGCGGGCGAAGACGTCAAACCGCTGCGGCAGGTCCCCTATCCCTCCAGTCCCGAAGCGGTGGCCCCCCTGCTCCCGGCGCTGGCCGACAAACCGTCCTCCCAGCGGATGCTGGAAAACTACGGCCGCCAGCGCTGGAACAAGGAACGGCTGGCCGCGCGGTTCAAGGAAGGTATTGAGTGGGGCGCACGGAACGGCGTGCCGTTGTATTGCGGCGAATTTGGGGTCTTCCCGCCCTATGCCAAATCGGAACACCGCGCCAACTGGTTCCGTGACTTCGGCCAGGTACTTGCGGAAAACCGCATCGGCTGGGCCGTCTGGGGATGGGATGAAGGCTTCGGGCTGAATCGCCGCTGGTTGGACGGCAAGCCGGTGGTGGATACGGTTGTGGCCGAAGCCCTGGGTCTAAAGCCGGCGTAAGCCGCCGCCTGGCCCCTGGGCGGGCGTTGGGACGGCAAAGAACCCGTTGGACAGGACCTCCGGCCTGTTCCGCGCACTCCGCCAAGCCCGTTGTTCAAGGCGTTACACTGGCAACTCCCATCCTTTGCGATAGGTGCCCTTGAGGAAGCGGTCGGCCTCCGGCGCATTGGTGGCCTTCATGTTGGCAGCGTCCCAATAGATCTTCTTGCGGGAGCGCAGGGCCACCGTGCCCAGCAGCACCACCTCCGTCAGCTTGGCACCGTATTCAAAATTGGCGCTGGCCGGCTCGCCGCCCTTGCAGGCATCCAGCCAGTCCCGATGATGCCCTTTAACGCGCTTGAGCTTTTTGGGGGGGCGCTTGTACGCCTGCATGAGCGAGTCTGGCCAGATGCGCGGGTTGCCGGCCCAGCCGGGGCAGATGATGACTCCCTTGGTGCCCACAAAGTAAATGCCGTTATTGTTGGCGCCCATCTGCTCGCCTTCTTCCAGCTCATCGGGCCGTGGCGGATACAACCCGCCGTCGAACCACCGCACCACGAGGGGCGGGAACTGGCCGCGCGCCGGATATTTGTAGGTGAACATGCCGCACTCGTAGCAGGTGTAGTCATCCAGGGCGAACGCCGTGCCCTCCACGCTGGCAGGCGTGGCCAAATCCAGCGCCATGAAGGCGGGGTCCAGGTTGTGGCAGGCCATGTCGCCGATCGCCGCCGTGCCAAAATCCCAGTAGGACCGCCAGCTCACCGGCGCATAGGAATTATGGTAGGGCCGCGGCTCGCGGGGTCCCAGCCACAAATCCCAGTTCAATCCCTTGGGCACGGGGTCCTGCGTGGCCGGCCGGCCCACTTCCTTCATCCACTTGCCGGCCCCCGTCCAGGCGCAGACTTCGCGCACTTCGCCGATCGCCCCGTCCCAAATCCACTCACAAGTGGAACGGATCCCCTCATCCGAATGCCCCTGATTGCCCATTTGGGTGGCCACGCCGGTCTCGCGCGCCACCTTGGCCACCATGCGCGCCTCCCACACACTATGCGTGAGGGGCTTTTCGCAATAAACATGCTTGCCCATTTTCATGGCCAGGATGCAGACGTAGGCATGCAGATGATCCGGTGTTGCGCACAACACCGCGTCAATCGCCTTCTCCTTTTCGAGCATGACCCGGAAATCTTCGTACTCCGCGCATTTGAAATTAGGCGTCTTTTGCGCGTAATGCTTCTCAATCTCCTCCTTCACCGGTTTGCGTCCCCCGACGCCGCCATAATAAAAGCGCTTTAATTCCCAATACTCAGCCGGATCGGCAATGGCGATGATCTGCGCATCCTCCTGTTGGAAGAGGCTGCGCGCATTGGTGCGGCCCTGGCCGCCAGCCCCCACCAGGGCGATGTTCACTTTCTCACTGGGCGGTACGAAGCGCGGCCCCCCCAGGACATGGCGGGGAACGAGGGAAAAAGCGGCCGTGGCCGCAGCGGCGGCCCGCAAAAATTGGCGGCGGTTGGTTTTCATGGCAAGGGCGTCTTTTTTCATCATGGTGATTTCATTATGGGCCAAGTCCTCCGCCTGACAAGCCCTTTGCGCCATTGGCGTCTGCGGTACAAAAGAATGTTAAGTCCGGGGGTTGACATTTCAGGGCCAACCGCTATGGTAGCGCGCTTTAGGATTAACGTTTTTGTTGGGTTATTGAATAAGTAGCGATTATGCCGAATACCAAATCTGCAGAACGCCGCGTGCGCAGCAGCGCCCGGCGGCGCATCCGCAACCGCAAGGTCAAGCTGGGCCTGAAGTCCCTGCAAAAGGAATTGAATGCCTTGGTGGCCGCCGGCAAGAAGGAAGAGGCCGCAGCCGCCTATCGCAAGGTCAGCTCGGCGCTCGACAAGGCAGCCAAGAGCGGGGTCATCCCCAAGACCGCCGCCAGCCGCAAGCGCTCCCGGCTGGCCCACCGCGTCAACGCGGTCAAGTAATTATTCCGGCGGTTCAAGATGCACTTTCTGGGCGGCCCTGGCGGGCCGCCTTTTATTTGCACTCTGCCCCGTTTGCCGCACTCCGCCGGGAGTGACTTCCTGCTTTTCGCCGGCGCAGCGGCGGGGTAGATTGCCGGCATGAAAGTTCGCGTGCGTTTTGCGCCAAGTCCCACGGGGTACCTGCACATCGGGGGTGCCCGCACCGCGTTATTCAACTGGCTGTTTGCGCGGCATCACGGCGGCAAATTTATCCTGCGCATCGAGGACACCGATGCGGCCCGCAACACGGAGGAGGCGGTCAAGGTCATCCTGGACGGGTTGCACTGGCTGGGGCTGGACTGGGATGAAGGGCCATTGACGCCGGAGGCCACCGGCCCTTACCGCGGCGACTATGGGCCGTATTTCCAAAGTCAGCGGCGCGAGCTGTACATGGACCGCGTACAGGATCTGCTGCGCGCCGGCCATGCCTATGAGAAGGACGGGGCCATCAAATTCAAGATGAGCCGCGAGCCGATCATCATTGAGGATTTGGTGGTGGGGGAAATCAAGCGACAGCTCACCGATCGTGAAGAGCTGGACCCGGATTTTGTGATTGTCCGCTCCGACGGCCAGCCGGTGTTTCACCTGGTCAACGTGGTGGACGACATTGACATGCAAATCACCCACGTCATCCGGGGCGAAGACCATATCAGCAACACCTCCAAGCATCTGGCGTTGTTTCGGGCCTTTGGAGTCACGCCGCCCAAGTACGCCCATATCCCGCTGATTCTCAACCAGGACGGCTCAAAGATGAGCAAGCGGGACAAAGGCGCTTCGCTCACCACCTACCAAGCCGAGGGCTTTGCCCCCGAGGCCGTGGTGAACTACCTGTGCCTGCTGGGGTGGTCCCCCAAGGACAACCGCGAGATCATGAGCCGCGAGGAATTAATTGAGCGGTTTGATCTGCCGCAGGTCCTGCGCCACAATGCGCGGTTTGATTACCAGAAATTGGTGTGGATGAACGGCGAATACATCACCCGCATGGCTCCGGACCGCTATTACGAGCTGGCCGTCCATGCCCTGGCTCATGCCGGCATTGACACCAACCGTTATCCCCTGCCCTACGTCAAGGCGGCGCTGGATACCTGCAAGGAAAAGATCGATTTGTTTGCGGAGCTGCCTGCCTTTGCCGGCTTTTATTTCACCGAGGAACTGACCTACGAGGCCGAGGCGGCGCAAAAGGAATTCACCCCGGAAAACCGGCCGCGCCTGCAGAAGCTGCGGGAGGCCTTTGCCGCCTTGCCCAGCTTTGACGCCGCCACGCTGGAGGCCACGTTGAAGAAACTGGCCGCCGAGCTGGGCGTGAAGGCCGGCGTGCTGGTGCATCCCACCCGCCTGGCCTGCACCGGCCGCACCGCCGGGCCAAGCCTATATCACCTGCTGGAAGTGCTGGGCAAGGAGCGGGTGTTGCAGCGGCTGGACCGCGCCCTGGCGAAAATGAACTGAGCGGATGGCGCTCAGGCCTTACCCGCGCGGTTGGGATATTTGGGCCGCTTCACCGGCGTAGGCGGATTCTTTTTGAGGGCCTTGAGCAGCTCCTCGACGGCCCGCTCCAGTTGGGGATCACCCCCCTGGGCCATACGGGCTGGATCATCCACCACTTCAGTGTCCGGATCCACCCCATAGCCCTCGATAATCCATTCGCCTTTGAGATTGTAGATGCCGAAGGTGGGAGCGGTCACGCTCCCATTGTCCACCAGCGCCGGCGTGCCCGTCATGCCAATCAGGCCGCCCCAGGTGCGCATACCAATCAACGGCCCCAGGCCCGCTTGTTTGAAATAATAAGGGAAACAATCGCCCCCGGAGCCGCTCCACCCGTTGATGAGCATGGCCTTCGGCCCGGTGTGCGCCACCGGCGGCCAAGGCCAGTCCAAACCATCGCGCACGCCCCAATAATTTTCCCGCTTCCGGGATAAAAGCTCGATGAAGCGATCGGGAATCTGCCCGCCGCTGTTGAACCGTTCATCAATGATCAGGGCATCCTTGGTTATTTGGGCGCGGAACTGGCGCACCAGCTCGGTCTGGCCATTGACACCGGTGTCGGGCACATACACGTAACCAATGCGCCCCTGGCTCAGGCGCTCCACCTTCAGGCGATTTTCATTGATCCACGCCAAATGCCGCAGCCGGGCCTCGCTGGCCAGGGTGTGCACCAAGACCTCCCGCGCTCCCTGCATGTCCGGGCGTTCATTGACAGTCAACAGCACCGGCTTGTCAGCCAGCCCCTGAAAGGCCGCCCAAGGATCTTGTTGCGGGTCCAGCGGCTGCCCGTTGACGGCCAGCAGGTAATCCCCCTCCTGCACATTGGTGAGGCCCGGGCGCAGCAAGGGCGAAGTAACCTCGGTGTCCCAAGGGGCGGCCCGAATGATTTTCTTGATGCGATAGGTCCCGTTTTCAAAACTGAAGTCGCAGCCCAAATATCCCACCCCGCGCTCGGGCGTGCGTGGCACATCGCCCCCGCTGCGATAGGTGTGCGAGGCGTTCAATTCGGCAATCAATTCGCCGATAACAAAATTCACATCCCAGCGGGTGACGCAGTCCTCCAGCATTTTCCCATAGCGCTCGCGCATGGCCTTCCAGTCCACGCCGTGGAGGTTGGGATCGTAGAAATAATCGCGTTCGATGCGCCAGGCATCCGTGAAGATTTGCCGCCACTCGGCCGGGGGATCAATCAGCGCCTCGAAACCCGCGGTGTCCACCTTCTTGTTCAAATTCTGATTTTCCTTGGGCTCAATGACCGCATAAGTGCGGTCCTTGCGCACCAGCAGTTTTTCACGGCCTGCTGCAAGCTGGAGGTCGTCGGCATCATCCAGGATCCGCCGGGTTTCCCGTTTTTCCAAATCATAAAACTCGATCGGGGAGGCCGTGGCATCCGAGCCGGTGCGCGGCAACACACGATAAATCAACTTGCCGGCCACGGCACACAAATCCCCGTAACGCCCGGCTTTGGGTGGCAGGAGCACCATGCGCTCTTCAAACCCCTCCAGGTCAATGTGGACCGGCTTGGGTTTCTTGTCGGAGGGTTTGGCCGCCGGCTTCTCGGCAGCCGGTTTTTCCTCCGCCTTTTCGGGTGCTTTGGCGGTTTCCGGCTTGGGGTTTTCCTCCTTGGTTTCCTCTTTTTTCATCGGCTCGTCGTCATTGCGGGGAGCCAGGGGCGAGGGCACATCCCGGCGCAAGGGGACGGCGGCCAGCCGCCAGGTGTTGGCGTAAATCCAGGAATTATCCAGCTCGCTGTAACTGGGGGTAAACTGCCGGCCGGTGCGCAGGAAAAGGTATTTGCCGTCCGGATCAAAAACCGGCTCGCGATCGTCATAGAAACCGGCGGTAACTTCGTGCCGTTGCTGCTTCTCCGTGTCGTACAAAACTATGCAGCTCTGGCGGTTGTCCTTGTCCGCATCATAAGCCAGCCAACGGCTGTCCGGTGACCAGCTCACCGAAAAAGCGTGCAAGGCGCCGTGGTAACGCCACTTCTGCCGGTCAATCATGCGGGTCTGTTTTTGGGCTAAATCGTGGAGCCAGATTTTCATGGCCTGATCAATCCAGACGATTTTCTGGCTGTCCGGCGACCACTGCGGCCGGTAGCGGTATCCGGGCCCCAAAGAGGTCAAGGTTTGTTCCTCTCCACTGCCATCGGGCGCCCGAAGGGTCAGCTCATACTCGCCTGTGCGATCACTGAAGTACGCCACCCAGCGGCCATCGGGCGACCAGGCCGGGTAGCGCTCGGCCACGCCGGAGCTGCGGGTCAGATTGCGCACCACCCCGTTTTCCGCCGGCGCGCTGAACAAATCACCGCGCGCCTCGAAAATGACCCGCTTGCCCGCGGGCGAAACGGCGGCGTTGTGAATGTAACCGGAAACATTTTCCAGCCGCGGCTTGAGCGTGCTGCGGTCGGTGACGACTTGAATCTTCACCTCCTGATATTTCTCGGTGGCCAGGTCCAACAAATACAGCCTGCCGCCACACTCGAAGACGATGTCCGCGGGGCCCAGGCTGGGAAACTTGACATCAAAATCCTGAAAGGCGGTCAGTTGGCGGAAGCGTTCTTTTTTGGTGTCGTACGCCCACAGGTTGTCGCGGCCGTGGGGATCACGATTGGAGAGAAAATAAATCGTGTCCCCCCGCCACATGGGCAGCGAGTCGTTGGCCTCATGACGGGTAAGGTTGCGGGCGGTGTTTTTCTCCAGATCAAAAAGCCAGATGTCAGGATTCATGCCGCCGCGGTAACGTTTCCACGTGCGAAAATCCACACTTATGGGGGTGTAGGCCAGGACCTTGCCATCGGGTGACAGGGCGCCAAATTCGCCATAGGGCACCGGCAACTTTTCCGGCAGACCGCCGGTGACCGGGATGCGATAAAGCTGATTAAACCGGTCCTTGTAACTGGTCATCATGGTGGCATAAAGGAGGGAGCGGCCATCCGGATACCAATCGATCACGCGGTCCGCGGCGCCGTGATGGGTGAGCCGCCGGGGCAATCCGCCGGTCACCGGGACCACGTAAATATCCGTGTTGCCATCGTAATTGGCGCTGAAGGCAATTTGGGTGCCGTCCGGCGAAAACTTGGGAAACATCTCCTCGCCGGGGGGCGAGCTGAGCTTGATGGCGAGGCCACCCGACTTGGGCGCCAGCCAGATATCCCCGGCATAAACAAACACAATCTGGGTGGCGGAAACATCTGCATACCGCATCAAACCGGCGTGAATGGCGCCGGGCGCCGGGGGCGGCTCAGCGCCAGACGATGGGGCAGCCCATTTGCCCAAGGCTAAATGAGTGAGGCAGAAGCAAAGCGTGAATTTGAAAACGGACGCGGCAAGCGACTTCATGCCCGGGAGGTTAACCCACCTGACTCCCCACAGCAAGTTAAGGGATGCGGGTGACTCCGGCGCACTCCTGCAATACCGCATCGAAGCATGGATTTGCCCGGCGCTTATAGGCTTGAAAGCGCCCCTTGCCCGGACGAAACAACGGTCAGCCCCCCTGGCGTGAGGGGGTTGCAAGGGAGTGCGGTTCACTCCTCCACCAGCCGGCGGGGCAGCAAAACAAAGAAGGTCGTGCCCTGCTCCTCTTCCGAGGTAAAGCCCACGGTGCCCTTGAGATAACGCTCGGTAATCAACTTGACGCTATACGTGCCCAGACCCCGGCCGTCGCCCTTGGTGGTAAAGGAGCGATGGAACATTTGCAACTGCACCGATTGCGGCATCACGCCGGGGTTGTTGACGGCGAAGCGAATCCGCTCCCCCTCGGCGGTGCAGGACACCGTCACCGTGCCTCCCGGGGGACATGCCTCGAGGGCATTTTTGATGAGATTACCCAACACCCGCCGCAGCAGGGTGGGATCGGTCAACAGGGCCACCGCCACCGGGCATGGCCCGATTTGCAACTGCCGGCCGGTGGCGACTGGATGCCGCGCAAAGAGTTTCACCAAATGATTTAACAACAGCAGGGCGTTAACCGGCTCGGGATGAGCGGTCAATTCGTTGTTTTCCGCCGCCATCAGGTCCTTCTGGCTGAGGATTTGCTCCACGGCATCCTGGCAGGCGCTCTCGGCCAGTTCCAAATCCTCCTGTAAATCCTCCGAAGCCATCTCGCGCAACTGCTCCATCAAAGAGGCGAGACTGCCCACTGAATTGAGCAGATCGTGAAAGAAAATGCGCTCCATGGCGCGCCGGCGTTTTTGATGGCTGATGTCAGTGATGCAAAAGAGGCTGAACGTCTGACCGTTGTGTTGCAAGGGCGAGGCATACACCAGCAAATCCAGCGCCTGCGGCTGACCCTGCACCAGCCGCAACATCCGGCACTCCTGCAAATCATGATAACCCGCCAGGCTGGCCAGGGCCGCCTTTACCGCGCCACATTCAGCACAAAAACGACTGGTGCCGCAGCCGCTGTCATGAGCGTCGGAATGGACGCAACCAAAAGCCTCCCCCGGCCGCAGGCCGATGATGTCGGCCGCCGTCCGCCCATCAAGATAATGCTTGACGTTGTCAGAGGCGAAAACGATCTGCCGCTGGGCATTGAGAATGAACACACAGTTCAGCACCGAGTTGAGCACCTGCGGCGTCAAGGGCAGGCTTTCAATCTCCGCGGCCTGCTGGCGAATGATGTCAATGGGCACGCGCTCGGCGGGCGCAAACTCGGTGAGAGGAATATGGGCGGTGCTCATAGGCACTAATACCTTACGCAAAAAGGCCGCGCTTGGCAAATGCTACGCGCGGGCGCGGCGGGCCGGCCGCCAACCGGCTGGCGCCGGCTTATTCCTCTATGGCCTCGCGGCCGGCGTAACCGGCATCCAGCTCATGCCAGAATTGAATGTCCTCCTCGTCCATCTCCCAGCAGAGAAAAATTTCCCGGTCGCCTCGCAAGGAGGGAAAATCGACCAGGCCGCGCTGAACATCCTTGATCAAGATTTGGCGGCGCTCAAACTCCGCCAGCAGCTCGGTGCATTTCAAATTCAGATGGAGCCACGCATGCACCTGCGGCCCGCCCAAGTCCCCACCCCAGCGATGCATTTGAAGCAGTTGCTGATCCACCTTCCGGAGCGCCTCGCCGGTGTTCTGCAAATCCTTGAGCCACTCACGCACCTGCGGCAGCAACGCCCGGGCCTCGTCCAGCGTGTAGTGTTTGGTGAATCGGTAGCTCATGGTGGGGACGGAGGCCTGCGAGTTTAGGAGTGAGGAGCAGCCTCTAGCTTTTTTTTGATCTCCTCATTAGGCTCAATCTCGAGCGCTTTTTGCCATTCGGCCCGCGCCTTGTCCCAGAGTTTAAGCGCGGCGTAGATGTCCCCCAGGTGATCGTGCAAGGTGGCGTCCGGCTTTTCGCTCAAAGCAATGGCCTGCTCCACTAAGGAGCGCGCCCGCTCCAAGTCGCCCAGTTTGAAATAAATCCATCCCATGCTGTCGAGGAAGGCGGCATTTTTGGGCTCCAGCTTCAAGGCGCGTTCCAACAGCTCGCGGGCCTCCTGCAAATGGATGCCCTGCTCCGCCCACATATAGCCCAGGTAATTGAGCGCCTCCGCAAAGTCAGGCTCCAGGGCGATGGCTTTTTTGAAATAGGTGGCGGCCTCCTCAAAACGTTTCAAGCGCTCGCACGCCACCCCCACTTGAAAATAGAAACCCGCGTTGAGCCGCTCGGGATCCGTGGCTCCAGCCATCACTTCGGCCGCCGTGTAAGCCTTGAGCGCGCTGGCAAAATCCTCCTTCCGCGCGTGGGCCAGGCCGGTGAAGTACTCCAAAGTAAAACTGGCTGGAAACCGCTTGCGGGCCAGGTCCAGGACTTCAAAGGCTTCGGCCACCTTGTTGGTGCTCAAAAAAGCGCCCACCGCCTCATAGTAGGCCGGCTCGTTGTCCGGGTTGAGGCGGATGGCCTGCCGCAGCCATTCTCCCGCTTGCGCAAATTGGCGCTCCTGAAATGCCAACTGCCCGAGGATGTACCAGACTTGAGCATTGCGCGGATGGTCTTTTAAGAAGGCCTCCAACTGGCTCATGGCCTGCCGGCGCTGGCCGCCTTTCAAATACAGATCAGCCAGCTTGGCCCGCAGGCCGTCGCGGACGGGCGGCGCTTCAGCAAAAACCTCCAACAGCTCCACGTACATGGCCAGGGCGGTTTGTGTGTCGCCGGCCGCCTCATACATTTCCGCCAGCTTTACGCGGTACACGGGATTGTCGGCCAGGGCGTTGCGCGAGCGGCCCAACACCTGAAGGATTTGATTGGTGGGAATTTGTTGGGCTGCCGGGCAGTTGCGATTGTACACCAGCATCAACTCGGCCAAATCCACATCATAAACGGCATCCACTTTCTGGCGGGCGGCCGTCTCCAAATAAGGACGGGCCTTTTCGGGCTGCTTTTGCTCCAGATAATACGTCACGAGGGTACGGCAGGCCAGAAAGTTGGTGGGGGCCAGTTGCCAGGCGCGTTGACTGGCTGCCAGGGCTTCATTGGTGCGGCCGGTTTGGGCGCTCAACCATCCCAGATGGCCGAGGATCAGACTGGAGGCATTGGTGCGGGCCGCGCATTTTTGCAGCAGGTCCAGCGCCTGCTCGACCTGCCGCGCCTGCAACAAGCGCATGGCCACCTCCAAAACCAGCGGTTCATTGCCGGGGTCCTGGCGTGCAGCCTCCAGATACTCGCTCAAGGCCTGGGGCAGATTGCCCTGGGCTTCGGCGGCAACCCCGGCCGCATATCGCGCCAGCACCTCCGCCCGGCTTTCCACCTCGGCGGCCTTGGCCGCTTCCGTGCGGGCATGGGAAACAGCGTTGGTGCGGGAAACTGGTTTGGCAGGCGTTTTGGCGGGCGGTTTGGCGGCCGGCTTGGGAGTGGGCTTGGGGGCGGGCCGCGAATAGGGCAGCAGAGGGGGACTGTCCGGCCAGCGGGCGCAGCCAGCCACCAGCAAGGCGGCGAGCATCAAGGTTGCCCGCCGTATCCAAGAGGTGTTGCACATATCAAGTCATGCCAGCAGTCCGTAAAACGACAACGTTCACCCGCCGCCACAGGCCGCGGGTGAACGGTTGCCAGGTGCACGGCGGCACCGAAACGTTTACTTCTGCCAGGTGCGCTTCTTGTGACGATGCGCCCGGAGCTTCTTGCGCCGCTTATGCTTGTTGATCTTCGCTTTCCGACGTTTCTTTAATGAACCCATAACAATGCTTGTGCTTCCATTGGCGCCCCGGCCCGCGCTGTCATTCCAGTGGGGACAGCGGCGGAGCGGCGCCCATTGGTTGAAGTTTGGCTTAATAGACCACTTTGTTCAAGGGATATTCAATAATCCCCTCCGCCCCGGCCGCCTTCAATTCCGGGATCAACTGCCGCACCACATGCTCGTCAATGATCGTTTCCACCGCCACCCAGCCGGGCTGGCTGAGCTGCGAAATGGTGGGATTGCGCAGCGCGGGCAGCCGCTCCAGCACGCCCGGCAGGCGGGATTGCTCGATGTTGAGCTTCAACCCCACCTTGGCCTCGGCATCCAGCGCGCCCCGGAGCAGCAGAGCCAGGATTTCAATCTTGCGCCGCTTCCAGGGATCTTTCCACGCCTGATGATTGGCGATGAGCCGGGGCGTCGAGGACAACAGCGTATCCACAATGCGCAGCTTGTTGGCCCGCAACGAGGAGCCGGTCTCCGTGATGTCCACAATCGCGTCCACCATCTCGTGCGCCTTCACCTCCGTGGCCCCCCAGGAAAACTCCACCTCGGCCTTCACGCCGTGCTTGCGCAGGTATTTCTTGGTGATGTTCACCACCTCGGTGGCGATGCGCTTGCCCTCCAGGTCCTTGACCGACTGAATGGGCGAATCTTCCGGCACGCACAACACCCAGCGCGCCGCCTGGCGGGTGGCCTTGGAGAACAAAAATTCGCCCACCTCGTGCACGTCACTACCATTTTCTACAATCCAGTCGTAGCCGGTGATGCCGCAGTCCAGATGCCCATGATCCACATAACGGCTGATTTCCTGCGCCCGGATGAGCCGGATTTCCAGCTCCGGATCGTCCACATACGGCACGTATGAACGGCTGCTCAAGGTGATGTTCCAGCCCGCCTTGGCCATTTTCTCCAAGGTGGCATCCTGCAGGCTGCCCTTGGGCAGCCCCAACCGCAATTTGCGCGGTGTTTCCGTGTTGTCTTGCTTGGCTTTCGCTTTCATGTGCGATGATCAGGCGTGGCGGCATCGTTGCAACCCCCTCAGGTTGCCCCCCTCACGTCCACGCGACAGCCTTCTAGCATAACGCCTTCCCGCCATTCCGCAACGGGAGTTTTGGGGCCGGGGGAAAAGTCCGCCGGTACTGTGGCTACCAGTACCAGACCAAAGACTATTGGCTCATGGCGCGGTCAATGGCATTCCACCATAAATCATGTAGGGTGCTCACGCGGGCGGAATGGGAGCTTGAGGCAGTTTTAATTTTCAACGTCCGCCCCTTGACCACGCCCAGGCGATGGACGGGCACGCCCCGGTTTCTGGCCCATGCCTCCACTTTTTCCGCGTCGGCCGGAGCGGTGGAAATGACCACCCGGCCGTGGGCCTCGCCAAACCACAGGGCATCCTGGCGGGCATCCTGCCAAGGGGTGAAGTCCACTTCCGCCCCACGCAGCACGCTGTGGCCGCGTGCCTCACGTTGGGACATGCAGCACTCGGCGAGGCAGACTGCCAGGCCGCCCTCGCTGCAATCATGCGCACTCCGCACCCACCCCTGCGCAATCAACTCGCGCAGCGTGTCATGCAGGCGTTTCTCCCGGGCCAGGTCGCACGGCGGCGGCGTCCCCATTTTTTGGCGGTGGAGGAGCAACAGATACGCCGAGCCGCCCAGGCCCTGATAAGGGTCAGAGGCCTCCACAGGATGGCCAAGTAACAAGATGACATCGCCCTCCGCCTTGAACCACTGGGTGGTGATGTGCTCCCGTCTTTCAATGATGCCCACCATGGCCACCGTCGGGGTGGGATCAATGGGGCCCTCGGGACTTTGGTTGTACAGGCTGCAATTACCGCCCGTGACCGGGGCGTCAAACACCCGGCAGGCCTCGGCCACGCCACGCACCGCTTCCTTCAACTGGAAAAACAATTCGGGATTGTGTGGATTGCCAAAATTGAGATTGTCGGTCACCCCCAGGGGCCGGGCACCCGAGCAGGCCAGGTTGCGCGCCGCCTCCGCCACCGCCGCCTTGCCGCCCTCGTAAGGATCCAGATAAACATAGGCCGCATTGCAATCGGAGGTGAGCGCCAGGTACTTCTCCGGCACCGGCCGCCCCGCAGCCGGCGAACCAGCCGGCAGCACGGGCAGGCAGTCCTCCTTGAGCCGCACCACGGCGGCATCCGAGCCGGGCAACACCACCGTACCGTTGCGCACCATGTGATCGTACTGGCGATATACCCAGTTTTTGGAGGCAATGGTGGGCCAGGCCAGCAGTTTCTTCAGGCACGCCATCGGCTGCGGCACGTCGGGCAGTTGCGCCAGGGAAAAGGCGCGCGTGACCTGGAAGTAGGCCGGCGTCCGGGATTCGCGATAATACACCGGGGCGTCGTTGGCCAGTTTGGCGGCGGGGATGTCGGCCACCACCTGGCCGTGGTGTTTGACCACCATCCGGCCGGTGTCGGTCACCACGCCAATCTGGGCCCACGGCAGATCCCATTTGTCGAAAATGCGCTGGACCTCGGCCTCGCGGCCCTTTTTGACAATGATGAGCATGCGTTCCTGGGATTCACTGAGCATGATCTCGTACGCGCTCATGTTGGGCGCGCGCTGAGGCACACGGTCTAATTCGATTTCGATGCCGGTACCAGCGCGGGCGGCGGTCTCACACGTTGAACAGGTCAAGCCCGCGGCGCCCATGTCCTGGATGCCGGCCACGGCGTCGGTGGCGAGCAATTCCAGGCAGGCCTCGACGAGCAGTTTTTCCATGAAGGGATCGCCCACTTGCACGGCGCCCCGTTGCTGCTCGGCGGATTCTTCGGTCAGGTCCTGCGAGGCAAAGGCCGCCCCCGCCAGACCGTCGCGGCCGGTGGCCGGGCCGACGTAGAACACGGGATTGCCCACGCCGGAGGCCTTGCCGCGGGCGATCTGCTCGTGGCGCAACACCCCCAGCGCGAACACGTTGACCAGCGGATTCCCCTCAAAGGAGGGGTCAAAATACACCTCGCCCCCCACGGTGGGGATGCCGAAACAGTTGCCGTAATGCGCGATGCCCGAGACCACACCGGAAAAGAGGCGCTTGACCGAGGGTTTGGACAGATCCCCAAAACGCAGCGAGTCCAGCGCGCAAATGGGCCGCGCGCCCATGGTGAAAATGTCGCGGATGATGCCGCCCACGCCGGTGGCCGCACCCTGGAACGGTTCCACCGCGCTGGGATGGTTGTGCGACTCCATTTTGAAGGCGATGGCCAGGCCGTCGCCGATGTCCACAATACCGGCATTCTCCTCGCCCGCGCCCACCAGGATGGAAGAGGACTTGGTAGGAAAGGTTTTAAGGAGGGGCCGGGTGTTCTTGTAGGAGCAATGCTCGCTCCACATCACCGAGAAAATGCCCAATTCGGTGTAGGTGGGGGGCCGTCCCAGGATGTCCAGAATCATATGGTATTCCTCGGGCGTCAGGCCGTGTTTCTGCACCAGCTCGGGGGTAATGGCAGGGTCACTCATAAGAAATCATGGCTTGAGGGGAGGCGCCTGCCGGCGTCAGGCGGCCGGAGCGGCGGCGTACTTTTGCCACCAGTGGATTATGCTTTCCAGCAGCCGCCGGCCATCTTCACCATTCAGGATGGACTCGCTGGCCCGCTCGGGGTGGGGCATCAGGCCGGCCACGTTGCGGGCTGCATTGCAAATGCCGGCAATGTTCAGGAGCGAGCCGTTGGGATTGGCGCGCTCAGTCAGCTCCCCGTGAACGTTGCAATATTGCCAGAGGATCTGGCGGCCCGTCTGCAGCTGCGCCAGCGTGGCATCATCTGCAAAATAGCATCCTTCACCATGCGCCACGGGGATTCGCAGCACGGAGCCTTCGGGCGTCAGGCAGGTGAAGGGTGAGTCGGCTGTGGCGACGCGCAGATAGACGTGCTCGCAACGGAATTGCAGCGAGCGGTTGCGCACCAGCGCGCCCGGCAACAGGCCGGCTTCGCACAGGATTTGGAAACCATTGCAGATGCCCAGCACCAAACCGCCCCGGGCGGCGAACTCCTGCACCGCCTGCATCACAGGGCTGAACCGGGCAATGGCCCCCGTGCGCAAGTAATCGCCATAACTGAATCCGCCGGGCACGATGACGGCATCGGCCGCCCCCAGGGAGTGCTCCTTGTGCCACTGCAGCCAGGCCGAGTGCCCCAGCACATTCTTGAGGACATGCACGCAATCCTGGTCACAATTGGAGCCGGGAAATTGCAACACCGCAAAATTCATAAGACCTCTTCCAGTCCAGTGGCGGGCCGCGCCTGCCGCGAGCCGCTCGCAGACGCCTCCCGTCGGGGGTTATTCGATAACGAAGTGATAATCTTCGATGATCGGGTTGCTCAACAGCTTGTGGCAGGCCTCGTGCAGCCACGCGGCTGCGGCCTGGGGATCCTGACCTTCCAAATCGATTTCAATGTACTTGCCCACGTGCACGGCCTTGATGCCGCGGTAACCCATGTGCTCCAGCGCATTTTGCACGGCCTTGCCCTGCGGGTCCAACACCGCCTTTTTCGGCGCAATGACAATCTTTGCTTTCATTTCATTTGTCTGGAAAGGGCGCCCCGGCCCTTAAAAAAGACGGGGGCGATGTTGGGCCAAGCGGCCCAAAACGCCAGCAATTTTTTAACGGGGCCGGGAGCGGCGGTCCGCAACGTCGGCCGGCGGAGGTTTGGGCCGCGTCCCTTCCCCCTGGCAAAGAGAAGGGCCGGCATGCCCGCCGGCCCCTCTTGAACAAGCCTCCGCACCGTCTGGGGTGATCAATTCTCCCGCACCAGGCGGTAGAATTGCGGCGGGGTGCCGCCCTGCGGCATCACCCGGAAGATCCGGAGTCCATTTTCCAGCGTGATGCCCTGAGTTACCGGCTGCCAGTTGGCTTGCGGGCCGAGGGCCGGGGAGACCTGCAGAACCAGGGCTTCATGATCGGGCCAGACAATTTGCACGGCCCCCTGGCTGCGGCCCGCCACCAGCGACACGGGTTTCGGCCCAAACACCGGCATCAAGCTGGAACCGGGGACTTGCGGCAAGCCCAGCAGCGTGACGCTTAGATTGGCGCAATCGCCGTTATACAGCGGCAGCAGGACGCGTGTTTCATTGTAATTGTAACGCGCGCTGCCGGGATTGGCGCGATTGCTGAACATCTGGTAGGGATCGCCACCGGCCGCAATGCCCGCGCCCCAGAAGCAGAGCGGGATTGAGTAAATGGTGCTGTTGGCAGGGTCTGCATGACCGATGCCCGTGCCCCCATGATCGGCGGTGACGATGATCACCGTCTGCCGCCCCACCTCGGGATTGGCCAACAGTGCATCAAGCAGCCGGCCCATCTGTTCATCCAGATTGCGCATCTGGTTGCTGTAGGTGGCCGAACCCCAGCCCGCCTGATGGCCGTACTGGTCCAGTTCTGTCCAGTGCATGAAGGTGAAATTCCACAGATTGGTGGCGGCAATGCGCCCCACCAATTCATCCACCAGCGCCGAGCTGGGGCCGTAGTTGCCCGCGTTCACAGAGGACAGCAGCCGGTCAATCTTGTTGGAGCCATTGTCCGTGCCGATCAAATCGGCCCCGCCGCCGGTGCTCCAACTGCGAGCCAGGAAGGTCAGCGACTGTTTGCTGTACAGGAAAGCGGTGCTCAAGCCGTAATCGTGCGCCACGTCAAACGGACTGGACTTGTATGGGACCGCCGTGTTGCCGGTGACGTGGATGGTCAGGCCGTTGTCGGAGTTGAAGGTCACGCCATGGTGGGTGGTGTTATCCCAACCCTCGGGCTGGGCCACCGGCCGGCCGGTCAGCATCGAGGAGTGATTGGGCACGGTCTCCGACTGGGTGTAGTCATTCCGCGCGTTCAGCGTGGAGCTGCCCTCGGTAAACAGGCGGGTGAAGTTGGGGAAGTATTCCGAGGCATGATAAATGTAGTTGGACAAATAGACCGAGCCCAGACCATCCACGCTGATCAATATCACGTGCTTGACGGCAAACGGTCCCGGCAAGCCCGGCTCCACCGTGTAGGTCCAACTGCCGCCCGCAAAGGAGTTGGCCGGCGTGGCCACATCGCGGATGCCGTGACCGGCAGCCCAAGCCACATTCACCACGCCGGTGGACACCGCCGGCAGCACAAACTCATACGGGCCGGCGCCCGTGCCGGACACCGAGAGGGCCGGCTGGTTGTTCACCCGCAAATCGGCCGCGTCCACCCCCGTCACCGGCTCATCGAAGGTCACCCGGATGCGCTTGAGCGAACGCACGCGCAGATTGGGGCCGGGGGAGACGGAGGCCAAGGACGGCGGGAGGTTGTCGGGCGTGAGATAAACCCAACTGGCGCCCGGAGCGGCGGCGTCAAAGTTGTTGGGCGTGGCGGCCAGATCGCGTATGCCATGATTGGCCGCCCAGGTCACAGTGACCTGCGAAGCATTGGGCTGCGGGAAGGTGAAGGTGTACACCGCATTCGAGCCGGTGACCGTTCGGGCCGCGCGCCCGTTAATGAGCAGATCATTGGCGGTGACTCCGGAGACCGGCTCGCTGAAGGTCACGGTAATTTGCGTCAAACCCGTGACCATCGTGTTGGGAGGAGGCTGGATGCCGGCCAGCACCGGCGGTGTCATATCCACCAAGGTGTAACTCCAGGTGTGGGCCGGCCAGGTCACATCCAATCGGTTCGGGCTGGCGGCGAAGTCGCGGATTTGATGGTTCTCGGCGAAGGTGACCGAGATGCTGCCGTAGGCCGGCTGCGGGAAGGTGAAGACATATTGCGCCCCGCCACCGCTGACCGCAGCCGCGGGCGTACCGTTGATCAACAAATCGCCGGCCTTCACCCCTTGCACCGGCTCGGAGAAAGTGAGGGCGATTTGGGTCAGTTCACCCAGGCGGCTGCCCGCGGCGGGCGTCACCGCGGTGACATACGGCAAATCCGGATTGAGCAGCACATGCTGCCAGGTCCCGCCGGTGAATGGCTTGGGCACCAGGTCCAAATCCACGATCCCATGGTTGGCCACCCAGGCCACGGTGACGGGACCATACGGCGGCTGCGGGAAACTAAAGATGTAAATGTGATTGCTGGGCGAGCTGACGCTGGCGGCCGGCTGGCCGTTGATGAGGAGATCGCTGGCCTGCACATTGGTTACCGGCTCGCTAAACACCACCGTAATGTTGGTCAGCGCAAAGAGATACGTGGCATCCGGCAGCCGCTGCACCAGCCGCGGGGCCTCCAATTCCGTGTTGGGAATATAGGTGAACAACTCGGCGTTGAAGCAGAAATCACTGCTGGCGGAGAGCGATTCGTTGAGGGCATGCACAGCGATGATATTGGTGCCGGCGCGCAGGTACAAGCGCGGGTCCAACAGTGCATAATTGGTGTATGGCAGGCCGTTCTGCTCCATGATGGCACTGGAGGCGGTGGCATCATAGGCCAGGTCGCCCGCCGGCACATTGTAGCGCAGCACCTCCACGCCATTAATCCACACCACCATGCCGTCATCCATGATGGCGCGCAGATAGAGATTGGTCACGGCTGTGGGATTGGGCACCACAAACGGCCGGCGCAGGTAGATGCTCGTGTAATTGGAGCGCATGTCGTCCAACAGCGTGTAGGCCGGCACGCCGTTGGAGTAGGGATCGCCAAAGAAGAACGGCGCCGGGGCATTGGACCATCCCGAGTCGTCAAACCCGAACTGCCGCCAGGCCTCGCGAGGATCCGAGGCTTCCTGCGTACCCTTCACAAAGCGCCACAGACTGTTGGAAGGAATCAGGATGGTCTTGGCATCCAGGGTGTAGCTCCAGGTGGCCCCGGAGCCGGTCCGGTTGAAATTGTTGGGCGGCGTGGCCCGATCGGTTATCCCATGGTTGACCGCCCAGGAAATGTTCACCGTGCCGGAGGCCGGCTGGGAGAAGAAGAAGGTGTAATTGGTAAGGTTTTGCTGTTGCACGTCGTAAGCGGGCACGTTGTTGACCAGAAAATCCGCCGCATCCACACCCGCCACTGGTTCGCTAAAGGTCACGGTGACCTGCGTCAGGTTGGTCAGCGAGGCCCCCGCCGGCGGGTTCTTGGCCACGATGGTAGGCGGCGTCAAATCGGCCAGCACATAATCCCAGGTGGCCCCGGCGCTGAATTCGTAGAATTCGAGGCGGATGGGCCAGCCCAAATCGGTGATGTTATGATTGGAGGACCACTGCACCCCCACATTCCCGAAGGCCGGCTGTGGGAAGTAGAACACATAGTTGGAGCCGCTGCCGGTCATGTTGGTGGCCGGCACACCGTTGATCAACAAGTCCGCCGCATCCACACCCACCACCTTCTCACTGAAGATCACCTGAATCCGGGTCAGGTTGGTCACTGTGCCCGGCGGCGGATAAACATACGCCACCGTAGGTGGCAGCTCATTGGGCGGCGGCACGGTCAGCACAAAGGATACCGGTGCAGAGGTGGCACCAGCCCCCGAAGCCCCGCACGCTACCGCCATGACGGTATTGGTGCCGAAAGGTGCATTGGTCCAGGTGAAGCGATAAGGCGCCGAGGCGATCGAGGCAAGAACCTGATTGTTGCCCACAAAGTCCACCCGGCTGACGGCGTCATACGCCAGCGCCTCGGCCTGCAGCGTTACCGCCAAGGGGCCTTCTTCCACCCACCCGTTAGTGGGAGCGGTCAGCCACACCAGCGGCGCCGGTCCGCCAGCCTCCTCCAACATCACCGCCACCGGCGCATAGGTCAGCGGGCTGGGCACTTGTCCGCCCGGCACCGGGCCGGAATACAGGCTCGAAATCAGACGCAACCGGCCGGCGGCCGAAGGAACAATTTCATCCCACCCAATCACATCGCCGGTGCGATTGTCGCCCACCGCCATCGCGGCCTGATGCGCTTGCAACACCAGGGGATACTGCCCCTGCGTCAACACGTTGGCCGTGTGCGCGCCGGCGAAAGCCGTGGCCCCCTCCAATGCAAACAAAGTCCACCAGTTGGCGTAAGCGGCATTGCCGCCCACGACGGTGGCCCGCAGGCGGTATTTGCGCGCCGGGTTCAAGCCGCTGAACTCGTGCACCAACTGGCCCTGGCCGTACATGAGTATGCCATTGTCGCCGTAGTACGTGCCGAAATCCACGTATGGCCCAAAAATCTGGTGGGCTGGGGTGCCTGGCGGCGGCGCGCCGCATTGCGTGGTGGCCACAAGCTGCTGGCCGGACACGCTCAAACGGGCCGCCAGCGGAGTGCCACTGAAAACATCCCACAGCGGCCCGGAGGACAAAGCGCCGCCCACCCGGCCAAAGGGAGTGTAGAACGTCGCATAAGGATGCGAGGCCGGCCCCGGCTGTTGATCATTCACCGCCCGCCAGCCCGTGTTGCCCGGCGGGAAGACCGCCACCGGGATGACCGGTGATTTACCCCGGCCACCAGCGCTGTCGTCAGCCATCACCACCAACTCATGCAGACCGGCGGGAGCATTGGACCACACAAAGCTGATCTGCGCCCCCTGGGCCGAGGCCAGCAACTGCCCCCCGGCATAAATGGACATCCGCACCACTTCACCATCGGCATCCTGGGCTGTGGCCTCCACCCGTACCGGTTCACCCAGCAGGTATTTGGCGCCGGCGGGCGGCTGGGTCACGGTCACATCGGGAAGTTTATTGCGCGGGATGAACGGCACGCCCAGCAGTTGCAAATCAAACGTCACATCCGTGCTCGTGCTGGAACTTTGATGTACCTCCACGGCAATTACATTGCGGCCCGGCCGAAGGAGTGCCGGGGAAACATCCGCCGCGTAGTACACCGTGCCGTCGTCCATCGCATTATTCGCGAGGGTGGTGTAAGTGATGGGCCCTGCCGGCATGTTGTAACGCGCGGCTTCGACGCCATTGACATAGACCACCGCGCCATCATCCCGCAACACCTGGAAAACCAGGTTGGTAAACTGGGCAGGGTCGGCGATGATCAGGTCGCGCCGGAAATAAGTGGTGATGAAAAAATTGCCGGAAGGGCCGCTGTTAATGACCGTGGCCTCATCCCCGTCTCCATAACCCAGTTGCCCCGGCCCGCTCTCCCATTCACTGTCATCAAAGTTCAACTCGCGCCAGGCGGTGCCCTGGTCTGAGCCGTCATCCAGATACTTCCATACGGAATTGCTGGGAATCAGCCGGTAAGCCACGGCGATCAACACCGGCGGGCTGGGGTACTGCCGGCCGGCTTCATCCGTCCCCACCACCGTCAGCTCATGCACCCCCGGCGAAACATTGCTCCAAACGCCGGAATAGGGGGCCGTGCTGTCCGAGGCAAACCACCGGCCGTCGGCATAAAAATTCACATTGGTCATGTTGCCCTCCCGCAGCATGGCGAGGGCATTCACTGTAATGGGATTGGTGCTTAAATAAGTGGCTCCATCCGCGGGCGAAGTGATTGTCATGCCCAGGTTGGCCACCAACACGTTGACCGTTGCTGAGGAGGCCCGCTGCCCCAGACTGTCCACCGCCACCGCCACCAAGGCGTTGCTGCCGGGCGGGGCGTTGGTGAGGGTGAATTCGTAGGGCGCAGTGGTGTCTGTGGCGGCCAGAACCCCGTTGCGATAAAGTTCCACCTGTTGCAGCGTGCCCACCGCCGCTGTGGCGGTGATCGAGATGGGTATGGCTTCCCCGGTTAGAAACAGGGTGTTATTGGTGGGACTTACAATTCTCACTACCGGCGGCATGCTCAGATTCAGCACGTAAGTGCCGGTGGCCGGCGGGGTGCCGAAACCGGGCGCACCCGCCAACTGAATGTGGTATTCCACCCCTTCGGTGGCATTAAACGTGATGAGGCTCACATCCGCGTATCCGGGGGCGTTGTCATTGTAGGCCACTTCGGTTAACGTATTCACCGCCGTGCCGCGGTAGATGCCCAGGGTGGTGTTGAAACTGCTGCCGAAAGTGTCCACTCGCACGCTGCCGCTAATGGGCGCCACAAAACTGAACCACACCGAGGCACCCCGCTGGAAAAAGCCCGTGCCACGCGGTTCGCCGGTCTCGGTGGTGGCGCCCACGTTGGAGCCAGTAACGGTGGCCGGAATGCTCAGACGGGTGCGGTTGACAAAATTATCATTGGCCAAAGGATCAATGATGAATTCCAGCGTGTTGGTGGCGGAGGTTTTCTGCCGGCCCAGGCTGTCGGTGGCCACCGCGTACACCGTATGGGTGCCCAACTGCCGGTTGGAAACCACCATCGAGTAGGGGGCGGTGGTATCCACCCCCAGCGAAACGCCATCAAAGAAGAATTCCACCCGGGCAACAGTCACCGGGGGCAGCACCGATACATTGGCCGACACCGAATACACGTTGTTGGTAGCCACCCGCTGGTTGTTGGTCGGGCTGGTCAGGGTTATGTTCAGCGGATTGTCGCGGATGGTGATGACGTTGGTGGTGGAATACGCCGTCTGCGTGGTGGGCGAGCTGTCCACCGCGTGCACATAACAGGTATAACTGCCCACCGGCAGCACGCCCAGATTCAACTCATACGGGGCGGCACGCACCACGTCCGCCACCGCCTCGTTGGTGTAGAAAGTAAGCGTATAAGGCGCCGTGCCGCCGCCCGTTTCGGTTTGCAGCAGCAGGGCGGCCCCGAAGTTCAGCCGCGTGCCATCATTAGGCAAGAGTTGCACAGCCAGCGGCCCGCTGACGGTGATCTGATGCACCGGCGAGAGACTCTCCCATCCCCGGGCATCCCGTACGCGCGCCTGCACGGTGTGGGACCCCACAAACAACCTGCCCAGATTGGCGGTAAAGGGCGGCTCGGTCAGGGGGTTGCCGGCCGGCTCGTTATCCACCAAAAATTGCACGGAATAAGGTTGGGTGCCGCCCGACACGGAAGCAGAAGCGATTACGTTCAATTGGTAGTCAATCGTCGCGCCGTCCAGCGGCGCGGTCAGACTTACGGTGAGGGCAGGCAAGACCGTAATCGTGTTGGTGGCGGAAAAAGCGGTCTGCTGCCCAGCATCGCCCGCCCGCACATACACCCGGTGGGTGCCCAGGCTCAACCCTGTCAACTCGGTGGCGAAGGGGGCGGAAGTTTGCGGCGCCCCATAAGGAGCATCATCCACAAACCATTGGACTGTATAAGGGGGGGTACCCCGCGCCACCGTGGCCGCCGCCGCAATGGCCGTGCCGCTGGCCACCACCAATCCGTTGGTGGGGGCCGTTAGAGCGCAAACCAGGTTGGTGGATTCCGGCAGTCCAGCGGTCACCTGCAGGGAGAAATTGTCTATTTGATGCGCCGAGTCCGTGGGATTGCCCGTGGCATTGTCGTCGGCCCAGACCAGGTAGAGCGTTGCGCCGTTGGTCCATTCGATGTTCAGGGCAGCGGTCATGACAGTGGCCGCCATATCATTGGCGGTGGTGTTCAGCGCGGGGATGTTAACCCAACTATTGGTTAGACCGGTCAGGCTGTAATAAACCCGGGTGCCGCGGCCATTTTCTTCGGCTACGCCTCCCCCGGTAATGGTCAATTGATAAGACACGGTGACCTGGGTGGCGTTGGTGCCAGTGGCGTTGACAAATTTGCCCATCAACACCGTATAACGGTTGCCTGTCGGCCGCACGCACAGGTACTGGCCCACAGAACTCCACAAGGCGCTGGCGTTGGCTGCCGGCGGGTTGCCACTGTCCGCGGCCACCGCTGTGGTCACGCCCGCCGCCGTGATGTTGGCATTCACGTCGGCGTCCATATCATAAGAATCGTTGGCCCCGCCCGCCCGGCTGAGTGTGGCCCAATCCGTGGCCGGCGGCTGCGTCTCAAAGCGGTTGAAATAGCCGGTGCCGGGGGTCACCTGGGCGGCCGACAACCAGCCGCACAGGGCCAAACTTGCACTCAAAGCAAGAAGGCCGGTTAAGGGGAGGTTGATTCTTTTCATAAACTGATGCCGTGTTGTTTAATGCCGTGCTGTCGGGAACGGACACGAGGCACTGCGCTGATGCAGGAACCGTAAAAGCCCGCTGGCTTTTTGGGCACCACACCAAGCCCCTGCTGCCCAATGGAGACAACTATGCCACTGCTTCCCAACATGGGTTGCTCAGCTCAAAAGACGCAAAAGGTGACAACGAGGTTACAACCGGCGTTGCGGGATGATTCCGTTGGCTTCAGCTCTTGTGGAATTGACGGGGCGCTGCGCATTTGTCATGCTCGGGCGGTTGGCCGCAGGCCTTCAACACATGGAAATCAAACGCGCTGTCATCACCGCCGCCGGGCGCCAACAAAGCACGCTGCCCTTGCAAACGCTGGTGGATCGTCGCGGGCAGACCCGCACCGCCCTGGCCATCCTCCTGGAGGAAATTACCCAGGCCGGTATCACCGAGGTGGCCATCGTGGTGCCTCCCGGCGCGCAAGCGGCTTTTGCCGGGGCCGCCGGGCCGGAGGGCCGCCGCCTGCATTTTGTGGAGCAAACGCAGCCGTTGGGTTATGGCCATGCGGTGTGGTGCGCCCGTTCCTTCACCGGCGACCAGCCGTTTTTACTCATGGTGGGCGACCATCTCTACGTCAGCGGCCAGGACAAATCCTGCGCCCAGCAGCTCGTGGAGATTGCCGGTGCCGAAAACTGTGCTGTCTCCGCCGTCCAACCCACCCACGAAAGCAAGTTGCCCTACTACGGGGCTGTCGGCGGCCGCCGCCTGGCAGGCCGCAGCGGTCTTTACGAAGTAACCGAAGTCCTGGAAAAACCCACCCCCACCGAGGCCGAGCAAAAAATCCTGGTGCCCGGTCTGCGTGCGGGGCATTACCTCTGTTTTTTTGGCATGCACGTGCTGACCCCCAAGGTCATGGCCTTGTTGGATGCCCTCGTAAGCCACGGCCAGCCGCCCGTGCAGCTCTCCTCTGCTCTGGCCCAATTAGCAGGACACGAACGCTACCTGGCCTGCGAACTGGCCGGCCGCCGCTATGACATCGGCGTGCAATACGGCCTCCTGACCGCCCAACTGGCGCTGGCCCTGGAAGGCGAGGACCGTGACGAAGTGCTTGCCCTGCTGGTGGAGTTATTGGCCCAGCGAGCCCGATAATCACTGCACCCCCAACCGCCCACCATCTTGTGACGGCTTAAATTTCACAGCCGATGCTCTGCATTTCAGGTCTTTGGGAGAAATGCCGATAAATATCCGGGTTAAACTAACAAAGACATGACGTCCAGCCGGGCAGTGGCACACCCCCAAGGTGGGGCCGTGGCTGGGACTTTCCTGCCTTGCATGGGCGGGAAACTCCTGGTTTGGGGATGGTTTTTGTCTGCCCTGCCCCTCTTGGCTCTGAATCCGGGCCATCAACTCAAAGACTACGAGCATCGCCACTGGGGCATTGCCCACGGCCTGCCCCATGCCACGGTGCGCGCCGTGCAACAAACCACCGATGGCTACCTCTGGACCGCCACGGAGTATGGCGCCGCGCGGTTCAACGGGGAGCGTTTTTCCGCCTTCAACGCCTTCAACGTCCCGCTGCTGAATCGTCCCTTCCTCAATGCGTTAACCCAGGCTCCTGACGGCGCGCTGTGGATCGGAAGCGAAGGAGGCGGCCTGATTGTTTATCATCAGGGCGCGTTTCAGCGGCTGAGCACCAATGATGGCCTGGCCGGCATGGCTGTCCGTGGCTTTGCCCCCGCCTCCCCGGGCAACATGTGGATTGTTTGTGATCGCGGCATCAACTTCTGGGCGACGGGAGAACTTGCCCGGGTGGATATTCGCGGCCTGTCCACCAATGCGCTTTGCTTCAGCATCCTGCAGGATCAAGAGGGCAACCTGTGGGTGGGGACAGACCGGGGCCTTTGGGGGCCCATGGACGCCAGCCTGCCCCGCGCCATCTCCGTGCCCAACCTGTCGGCCCGCACCGTGTATGCCCTGGCCCAGTCCCCAGAGGGCAGCTTGTGGGCCGGCACCGATGCCGGGCTATATCACATCAGCGTGGACCGCCGTCGCGCCACGGCAGATCTTATTTCGGCGCTGGGCCCGGCGCGGGTGCGGGCGGTTTATGCTGACCGCCACGGCATGGTGTGGGTGGGCACCACCACGGGGCTGCGGCGGCTGCGGCAGGGCCGGCTGATCCTGGAAGAGGAAATTCCCGCCCTGCGTAATATTTCCGTTTTTTCCTTCTTTGAAGACCGTGAGGCCAATCTTTGGATTGGCGCCGGCAACGGCCTGCACTGCTTACAGGAGCGCACATTCATCACTTATTCCGCGCAAAATGGTTTGGAGGACGAGGAAGTTTTGACCATTGCCCGCGCCGGACCGGAGCGTTATCTGCTGGGCACCACGCGGGGAGAAGTCTATGTGTGGGAAAATGGCCAGATCCGCCCGGAACCCCGATACCAAAGGCAGACCATGATCACGGCAATCCACCCGGACCGCCAGGGACGGGTTTGGATTGGATCGCGTCGGGGCGGCCTGCTTTGCGATGACCGCGGTCGTTCGCAAACCTTCGACGTCGCCCAAGGGCTGCCAAGTGGCAACATTTTCGCCATCACCGAGGATCAGCAGGGGACCCTGTGGGTGGGCACAGAAAAAGGTCTGAGCCGGCGCGAAGGACGGGAATTTATGACCGTAATCCTGCCCGTTCCAGAGGGTCAGCCCCAGCCGGTGATTCGCTCGCTGTACCTGGCGCATGACAACTCCCTGTGGGTTGGCACCCAGGAAGGGCTTTATCACTTGAAGAGTGACGCCACCAACTATTACGGGCAGCTTCAGGGTTTCCCGGCCGGTCTGGTCTATTACATCACCGAGGACAAAAAAGACCGCTTGTGGCTGGGCACCGCGCAGGGAGCCGTGTGCCATTGGGAAGGACAATGGCGGCTTTACAAGCCCCACAGCGGCTTTCCCACCTGCCACATTTACTGGCTGGCGCATGATGAACAGGGCTTTACCTGGTTCTCCACCCCTTGGACCATTTTCCGGGTGGAAACGGCGCAGATATTTGCCTATTGGCGCGGGGAGCGGCCGTTGCCCACTCCCATGAAGTTCACGCAATCCGATGGCCTCCTGGCCATGGAATGTCTGGGCGGGAGGCAATCGGGCGGCTGTCAGTTGCCGGATGGGCGTCTTGTTTTCCTGACCCGGCGCGGGTTGGCGGTGGCCGATCCCAAAGTTTCCGCCAGCGCCTTTCACCCGCCGCGCGTGGTCATTGAACGGATCCGGGTCAACGGTCGCGAGCATCCGGTCTCGGCGCACATGGAGCTGCCGGCCGGCTCGCGGGTGATTGAAATTGAGTATGCGGGATTGAGTTTCCGGCAGCCGGAAAAAGTGCGCCATCGTTACCAGCTCAAAGGGGTGGACCCGGACTGGGTGGAGGCCTACCAGCGCCGCTCCGCCACTTACGCCAATCTGGCCCCCGGGCAGTATGAATTTCGCGTCACCGCTGACGATGGTCATGGCGCCTGGAGTGTGGCCGGCGCCGGCGTGGAGCTCATTATTCAGCCATTCTTTTACCAGACCGCCTGGTTTTACCTGCTGCTGGCGGGCCTGGCGCTCACCGGCATTTATGGCGGCTACCGATGGCGGGTGCGCCTGCTGCAAAGACGCAATGCGTTGTTGAGCGCCCGGCTGGCGGAGCGCACCCGGGAATTGGAGCAGGTCATGGCCGAGCGCTTCCGGCTCGAACAAGCCGCGCTGGCCCGCAAACAACAGGAAACCATCGGCCAGATGGCCGCCGGCATTGCCCACCATCTCAACAACCAGTTACAGGCCATTCAATCCAGCGCCGCCCTTTTGGAGGATGCACACAAGACCCCGGACGAATCACACACCCACCTCTCCTACATCGAAGAAGCGGTAGGCAAGATGGCCCGGATTGTGGAGCAACTGCTGGCCTACGGCCAGCGCCACTGGCTGCGGCTGAAGTCCGTGGACCTGCGGGAATTCCTGCCGCCAATTCTGGCCAAATACCCGCCGGGCCGCGTGGCCGTCGAGTGGGAGCAAAATCTGCCCCTCGTCAAAGTGGATGGCGGTATTCTGGAGCAGGCATTGCTGGTGGTGTTGGACAATGCTCTCCAAGCCAGCCTCCCACACGGGCCGGTCAAAATTCGCGTGCAAAAAGTGGAGCAGGTGCCCAAAGACTCCGCCGCACCCTCCGCACACCAACCGCGGCCCTTTGTGGCCATTCAAATCCTCGACGAAGGCCCCGGCCTGTCGCCCCAAGCTCAGGCGCACCTGTTTGAGCCGTTTTTCACCACCAAAGAGGTGGGCCAAGGTACCGGCATGGGGTTGGCCGCCGCTTATGGGGGGCTGAAACAAATCGGCGGCTGGATAGAACTGACCAACCGCCCCGAGGGGGGATGTTCCGCCACCCTCTTCCTGCCGGTGGCCACGTAGCCAGCCACAACAGTCCAGCCACAAAAAGCTTTTCGCCGCCGGAGACAACCGCCAGACTTTCGCCCATGAGACATCGAGTCCTTGGCCTGGTGCTGCCGGGCCTGCTGTGGGCAATGGCCGGAGGCGCCGCGGCGGCCTCCCCTTCAAGCTGGAAGGTCACCTCTCCGAATGGGCAAATATCGGTCATTGTGCAACTGGCCGACTTGGGACGGCAGCGTGACTACCCCGCCGGCCGCAGGCTTTACTACCGGATCGAATGGAACGGGCAAACTGCGGTGGACAGCTCGCCTCTGGGGCTGGTGCTGGCTGACACAGACTTGAGCCGTCATCTGTCGGTGGTCACCGCCCTGCCCCCCAAAAGCATCGAAGAGCGCTACATAGCCCTGCACGGCAAACGCCGGGAGCGCCTGCACCAGGCCCGCCAGATGACGCTGATCCTGCGCGGTGAAAAGGGAAGGATGCTGGAGGTGGATTTTCGTGCCGCCAATGATGGGGTGGCCTTCCGTTACCGTCTCCCTGAACGCCAACCCCTGGCCCAGGCGCTGATGGCCGCCGAAGCGACGGGTTTCGCCCTGCCCAAGGACGGGCGAATCTGGGCCCATCCGGCGGATCAGGTAACGGTCTATGCGCCGGCTTATGAGACTTATTATGAAAATGAAATCCCCGTCGGCATCCCCTCCCCCACCACCAATGGCTGGTCCTATCCGCTGCTGTTTCGCACGGGAGATGCGCGCGTGTGGGGTCTGATTACCGAAGCCGGCCTCGGCACTAACTATTGCGGCACCCGCCTGCAAAGTGAAGCCCCCATGGGCGTGTATCGCGTGCGCTGGCCCGCCCCCAATGAGGGCAATAACACCGGCAGCGTCTTTCCCGTCTCCTCTCTGCCGTGGGAAATGCCCTGGCGGGTCATCATGCTTGGGGGATCGCCGGCCAGCATTGTGGAGTCCACTCTGGTGGAAGACCTCTCGCCACCCAGCATTCTAAAAGATACCGACTGGATCAAGCCGGGCCGCGTGGCCTGGAGCTGGTGGTCTGACCCGCCCAGCCCCCAGGATGCCGCCAAACAAAAGCAGTTTGTGGATTTTGCCGCCGAGATGGGCTGGGAATACGTGCTGGTGGATGCCAACTGGACGCTTATGGACAACGGCAGCCTGGGCGATGTTTTCCGCCATGCCAAAAGCAAAGGCGTGGGCATCCTGCTCTGGTACAATTCCGGCGGCCCCCACAACATCGTAACCGAAAAACCCCGGGATTGCCTGACCTACCGCGAAGTGCGGCGCTTTGAACTGGACTGGCTCAAGAAATCCGGGGTCAGAGGCATCAAGGTGGATTTCTTTCAAAGCGACAAACAAAACGTCATCCAGCTTTATCACCAGATTTTGCAAGACGCTGCCGATTACCAGATTCTGGTCAACTTTCACGGCTGCACTCTCCCCCGCGGCTGGTCCCGCACCTATCCACACCTGCTGAGCATGGAGGCGGTGCGCGGAGCGGAAAACTACATCTTCACCAGCGACTTCCCGCAGCGAGCGCCCGTGCAGAACACCATCACCCCCTTTACCCGCAACGTGGTGGGGCCCATGGATTACACCCCTGTGGCGCTCACCGAGCATAATCACAAGCATCTCACCACCTACGCCCACGAACTGGCCCTGGCCGCCCTGTTTGAATCGGGCTGGGTTCATTTTGCCGACAAACCGGAGGCGTATCGGGCACTGCCCGCAGAACCAAAACAATGGCTCAAAGAGCTGCCCGTGGCATGGGATGACACCCGTTTTCTCGCCGGCTACCCAGGCCAATTCGTCGTGTTGGCCCGACGCCGGGGCGGCATCTGGTACCTTGCGGGGGTGAACGGCCAGAACCAGGCCCGCGAAGTGCGCCTTGAGTTCGGTCCCTGGCTGAAAGCAAACCGGGGCGAATTACTGCTCATTGGCGATGGCCAGGAGGCACGCAGCTTCCACGCGCAACGCCTGACATGGCAGTCCGGCCAATCACCCACCATAAAAATGCTCCCGTATGGCGGTTTTATGGGAACCCTGAAATAATCACCGCCAGAATCACAAGGCGGCCGGGGGCGGTGCTCAAACGCCGAGACATCAGGCCGCGGGTTTGCGTAATAGCACCAACCGAAACCATCCCCGCCCGAGAGCGGCTTCATCACGCACAATTTCAAGTTGGGTGGCGGCGACGATGGGCGCCAACTCGCGATTGGCCTCGCTGGCAATTAATCCCAGCAGCGGATTGGCCAGTTTGAGAAGAAGACGCGCCCAACCGGCCGGGGGAAGGAATTTGTCCATGACAGAGACCTGGCCTCCCGGTTTCAAAACGCGCTCCGTTTCGCGCAAGCATTGAATCGGATCCGGCACCACAGCCAGAATGAGATGGAGCAGCACCGCATCGAAGGAGGCCTCCGCAAACTCCAGGGCCTGCACATTCATGACGCGCGCCTCCACAGTCATGCCCAGCCTGGCCGCCCTGGCTTCCAACCGCTTGAGCATGGCCGGTGTCAAATCCACCGCCGTGATCTGCACCCCCCGGGGGACATACGGCAAATCCAGCCCCGTCCCGGCGCCGGCGATTAACAATCGTTCGCCCGGCTGCAGCGCCAGGCACTCGATGGCCCGTTGCCGTGCCCAATTGAAACTGCCCGCCACCGCATCATACGTGGGCGCCCAAAGGGTGTAGCGCCAGCGATTCCACCACAGCGTATTGCACGGATGCCGCGGGACGGGGCATGACGGCGGGCGTTTCTCCAGCTCTGGCTGTGGAGCGGCACTCATCGCGGCAGACGGCGCGCCGCCTGGCGGGCAATACTCTCGCTCACTTCCACCACCGAGGGGATCCCCGCGGCAGGCGCAGGCCGGTAAAGTGACTCATAACCGCTCTGGCGCACCGCGGCCCGGCGCGAAGCCGTGCCGGAGGTCACCCAGAGGGTTTTGCCTTGACGCAAATCCCACAAATAAAACACCAATGTCACTGTGCGCCGCCCACCGCTGATCACCTCATAAGTCATGGGAGTGCCCACCGCCCCATGATAGAGATATTCCTCCTGATAATTGCGATAAACCATCTGGCTCTCCTGCGAGCGGGCGACGTCCACGACCAGCGCATAACGGGCCACATTGGTCAAGGGACTCAACTCTGCCAAATGCTCCTCCGTCCAACGGCCCGTCTTGGCCACTTTTTTCATTAGCTCAGCGTGGCGATTTTGCGTCATGGCCCGCCGGGCGTCCTCCAGGGACAGGACTTTCAGCCAGGGGCGCACCTCCCGAAACTGCTTGAGGACCACCTCCCCCAGGGCGTCCGCCGCCACATATTCACCCCCGCCCAAGGCCGTCACCGCCGCCAATACCACTCCCTCCTGCTCCAGGCTGGCACGCGCCGGCAACGCGTGAACAGGGGCGGTTTGGAGGGCGGTGCGGCAACCTGCTCCGAGGCTTGTCCCCACCAGCAGGCCCAGCACGAATGCCCATCGCCATGAAAAATTGCTCGGGACTGACTTCATCATGATGGCAACACCCGGCTCGCCGTCAGGGCTTAAGGACTCGGGGCCACGCCGCAGGCATCGGCCATGGCGCACAATTGCTCATAATAATCCTCCTCCGTCAGGCCCAACAAGGCCGCGCCGTACAGCAAGGCATGATCATCCTTTATCAATTCCCCGTAGTTGATGACCGGAATCATGTAGGCTACGGCCAGCGGCAGCAGGTCCGGTTTGTCCCACAGGGTGGGCCGCACATACAACACCCGCGCCGGGCCGGCCGGCTCCTGCGGATCCGGGCCCGGCTCGGCAAATTGATGCGGCGCCATCGGTCCCACTTCAAACATCAACCGCACCGGATACCGTACACAATCCGGATCTGCCAGAAGTTGCGGCAGTTTTTCAAAGGTGAGCGGCGCATGGCGGGCGTGAGCGGCCCGGGCCTGCGCCAGCAAATGCTCGCGCAAACCCTGATCGCCCAGCCGGCTGATGGCTTCCGGCGAAAGATCACGTAAAAAACCGGGAAAACCCGGCGGCGTTTGTTCCATGGGCGGCATTATTCAAATTGCCGGCCTTTTTGCCAAGCTTGGACGCCATCGCAGCTCGCGGGGCAGGAGAGTAGCCGGGGGGGCATACTCTGCCAGCAATCCCCCGGATAGACTGATTGCCCAAGCCGTGCTTAACCCTCTTAGCTGCGCGGTCACCGCATCGCTTCACCCTCGGGTTATTATCTTGGGGCCGCCACGGTGAGATGCCTTGACGCACGCCATCGCCGCTTTAACCTCAAGCTTCAACCTGTCAATCATGCGCACAAACATCATCTCCCTTGGCAGCCTGGCAGCCGCCCTCGTGTCCATGACAACTCTGGCTAGCGGCGACAACTTGACTGTCGCCTCCCAGGTGGGCTCCGCCGACGGCAAGGAGTTCAGCCGATCCCGCTGGGCGGCGCTGGTGTTCAGCCCCGCCGATGAAGCCACCCGTGCCGCCGTGGACAAACTGCCCCCCGTTTTGGCGGCCGCCCTCCCGCCGCCCGCGCCCGCAGGACCGCCCTTGCAGCCACCGCGTCAGCCCGATGGCAGGGGCGAGGTCACCCTGTCCGGCGAGCTGAAACAATGGCACAAGGTGACGTTGACGGTGGACGGACCCTACGCCCATGAGCGCAATAATGATCCCAATCCCTTCACCGATTACTGCCTTACCGTGGAGTTTGTCCACGAATCCGGCACGCCGCGATATCGGGTGCCCGGTTACTTCGCGGCGGATGGCAGCGCCGCCCATTCCTCCGCCGAGGCAGGCACCCGCTGGCGCGCCCATTTGTCGCCGGACAAACCCGGCCGGTGGAATTACACCATCTCCTTCCTTAAAGGCCCGCATGTCGCTCTTCAGGACAAACCCGCTGGCGCGCCGGTTATCGGCCACGGGCGCACCGGGAGTTTCGACGTGGCGCCCACTGATAAAACCGGCCGCGATTTCCGCGCCCGGGGCCGCCTGCAATACGTGGGCAAACACCATCTCCAATTTGCGGGCACGGGGGAATATTTCCTCAAAGCTGGCGCCGACGCGCCAGAAAACCTGCTCGCCTTTGCGGACTTTGACGGCACCTTCTCCCGCAAGACCAACCGGCAGGCGCGCCCCGGCGAGGCCACACCGGCGGGGCTTAAAACCTGGCAGGCGCACGTGCGGGATTGGCGGCCGGGCGATCCCACCTGGAAGGACGGCAAGGGCAAGGGCTTGATTGGCGCGCTGAATTACCTGGCCGGCAAGGGCTGCAACGTCTTCTCGTTTCTCCCCTATAATGTGGGCGGGGACGGTGATGATGTCTGGCCGTTTGTGGCGCCCACCGACAAAATGCACTATGACTGCTCAAAACTTGATCAGTGGGGCATCGTGTTTGACCACGCCACCCGCCTGGGGTTGTATCTGCACTTCAAACTGCAGGAGACGGAAATGGATGATAACCGGCTGGGCGACCGGGCGGCACCCGGCAATGTCCCCTCTGCGCTGGACGGCGGCGCGCTGGGGCCGGAGCGCAAGCTCTACTGCCGCGAGCTAATCGCACGATTTGGCCATGCCTTGGCCCTGAATTGGAACCTTGGCGAGGAAAACACCCAAACCCCCGAGGAACAACGGGCGATGGCGCAGTACCTCCACGACACGGATCCCTACAAACATTTGATCGTGGTTCACACCTATCCCCACTGGCAGGACCGGGTCTATCCCCCGCTGCTGGGCCGGCAATCGGCGCTGAGCGGCGCCAGCCTGCAAAATGATTGGGCGCAGACTCACCAGCGCACCCTGAAATGGGTTCAGGAATCGGCCAGAGCCGGCAAACCCTGGGTGGTGGCCAATGATGAACAAGGCCCCGCGGATTTGGGCGTGCCGCCGGATCCGGGCTACGCCGGCTTTGAGGGCAAGGTCGGGCAAGGCAACCGCATCTATGATCTGCACGACATCCGCAAACTGACCCTCTGGGGCAACCTCATGGCCGGCGGTGCGGGCGTGGAATACTACTTCGGTTACAAACTGCCGCAAAATGACCTCGTGTGCGAGGACTGGCGCAGCCGGGATCGCTCGTGGGATTTCTGCCGCATCGCCCTGCAATTTTTTGCGGACCATAAAATCCCCTTCTGGGAAATGCAGAACGCCAATGCGCTGATCGGCAACGCCAAAAATGATAACAGCAAGTATTGCCTGGCCAGGGCGGGGGAGATTTACCTGGTCTACTTGCCCAACGGCACGCAAAGCGGCCCGGCAGAGCTGGATTTAACGGGGGCTGCCGGCGCCTTTAAGGTGCAATGGTTCAACCCGCGCGAGGGTGGGCCGTTGCAGCAAGGCTCGGTGGGGCAGGTCCGTGGTGGCAGCAAAGTCGCGCTGGGCACGTCCCCAGCCGAGCCGGCGGAAGACTGGCTCATCGTGGTGCAAAAATAGGCAGGCAAACGAGATCACCGGCGCACAGGCCGAGGACGCCCCGGCAGCGGCAGGCGATTGGACCGCCTCCCTGTGGCCTTCGCTTGACAAGCAAAACATTTCAATTTTATCTTTGCTCCATCAAACATGCATTCTTACCCACTCAAGCACCGCAACGGCCATTTGTTTGTTGAAGTTGAGGGCGAGTTATGGCTCCTCGACACCGGCTCACCGCTCAGCTTTGGCAAAAATACTACGATCGCATTGGCGGGGCAGCCGTTTAACATTAACTCCTCCTTTCACGGTCTCGCCGCGGCGGCTCTCCTGGAAGCCATTGGTGTGCCCTGCGCCGGCCTGTTGGGCGGGGATGTGCTGGACAAATTTGATCACCTCCTTGAGGTGGAGTCAGGCCGTCTCACCCTCTCCACCGACACCCTGGAACATTCCGGAGAAAGCATCCCGCTGGAGCCGCTCATGGGCGTGCCTGTGGTGAAAGCTCAAGTGCGCGGTAACGAATTCCGGATGTTTTTCGACACGGGGGCCCAGTTGTCCTATTTCCAGAGTCCCATGTTGACCCAATTCCCCTCCCTGGGCAGCTTCACTGACTTTTACCCCGGCATTGGCAATTTCAGCACTGAAACCTACGAGGTGCCGTTGTCCCTAGGGGCCGTCACGACGACGCTGCGTTGTGGAGTGTTGCCGACACTGTTGGGTACGGCGCTCAACCTGGCCAATGTGCAGGGCATTATTGGGATTGAGATGTTGCTCAACCGCAAAGTCGGTTACTTTCCACGCCAGCGCAGGTTGGTTCTGTGAAACAGCGTGTCTTTGACGTAGGACAATCAGGGCCGGCTTAACCAATCCCAAAAGCCCAAGCCCTCCAACTCCCGGCGCAGCGATTGGATTTGGGCTTCGCTCAAGGCGCGCAAAGGCAGTCTGACCTGCCCCACGTCCACGCCTAGCATCCCCAGGACGGCTTTCGTCGCCGCTAGAAAGCCGTGACGTGCCAGCAATTCGATAAGTTGCACCGCCCGGAACTGCTCCAGCCGCGCCGTTTCCCAATCTCCCTGCTCGAAGGCGCGCAACAGCCGATGATACAGCGGCGCGGCCAAATTATAAGTGCTGCCCACCGCGCCTTTTGCCCCCAGCGCCAGCGCCGCCAGCAACCATTCATCCCGCCCCCAGGCCACATCCAGCGCCCCGTCTGCCACCCGCAGGCAGCGCTGGTAGGCCATTAAATCGCCCCCGGTGTACTTCAAGCCGGCAAAATTGGGTATCCGCTCCACCGCCTGCTCCAAGAATTCCGGCATGGACAGTTGCACGCCTGTGAACGCCGGGATGTCGTAATAGTAAAATGGCATCTCCGGCGCCGCCGCGGCCACGGCCGCGCACCACTCGACCAGATCGGCTACCGTGCCTGGTTTGAAAAAGGAAGGAGCCACCGCGGCAATACACAGCGCGCCCTGCTGGTGGGCGTGCGCCGCCAGCAGGCGGGCTTCCTCGAGAGCATTGGCCCCCACGTGCACCGCCACCTTCAGCTCCGTGCCGCGCGAAACCGCCATCCAACGCTCCACCAGCGCCAGCCGCTCGGCCGTCGTGAGCGAGGCCCATTCGCCAGTGGTGCCGCAAATAAAAACCAGGCGCACCCCGTGGCGCAGGAGATGTTCTGCCTGTCGCTCCACCGCGGGCAGATTCAGCGAGCCGTCTGCACGAAAGGGGGTATGCGGTGCGGCCACCAGTCCATGCAGGAGTTGTAAGGGTTTCATGGCTTGGACGAGGGGTTAAAGTCTCGCAGCCGGGGCCTGGACCTCCGGCTGGCGCGGACGGATGAGCAGGACCAGCGTGGTGGAAAGCAAAGCGACGCCGGAGAAAATACCCAAAATGGCCAGCAACGGCACCTGTTGATCCCGCAAAATGCCAAAGAACCAGTCCGCCACCCCGCCGCAACTGATGCTGACCATGTTCATGAGGCCGTAACCGGTGGCGCGCAGGTGCGGGCGCGCAATTTGACAAAGAATCGGCATGTTGTTGGCGTCAAAAAAGCCCCAGCCCCAGCCAAACAACATCAAAAAGCCAATGGCCACCCAGAGCTGTCCCGTCTGGGGGGAGTACCCCACCCCAAATAGGGCCACCGCCACACACACGGTGCCGATGGCGCTGGTATAGATGCGCCCGCGGATGTTGCGCCGGCTCCAACGATCCGCCAGCCAGCCGCCCGCCAGCGCGCCGAAGATGCAGGCCACCATCCAGTAAAGCGTCGCGGAAACGCCGGCCCGGCCCTGTCCGATGCCAAACTCGGCCTTCAATACAGCCGGCATCCAATCGCGCACGATCCAGGCCGCCATGGCCGGCAGGGTAAAGTAAAGCACTAATAAGAGAAAGCTGGCGTGGCTGAACAGCTCGCGCAAGGCCATGAGGGGCGAGGTGCGGGGCGGCTCCAGTTCCCCTTCCCGGGCAGGGGCATGGCGCAAAAAGAGCCACAAGGGCACTGCATAGAGTACGCCGGCCACGCCGCACAGGTCAAACATCCACCTCCAGCCCAAGGCCGGGTGATCCGCCGCGTAACCACTAAAGCCCCCAAGGATGACGCCGAGGTAAATGCCCAGTTGATGCAGGCCCACCGCCCGCGAGCGGGTCGGGCCGGCATGATAGTCCGCAATCAAGGCTAGGGCGGCCGGGATGTAAAAGGCCTCACTGATGCCCATGATGGCGCGCGTGGCCATCAGCTCCCCATAGGTTTGCACGTGGCCGGTAGCCCAAGTGATGGCCGACCACGCCGCCAGGCTGAAGACAATGACATGCCGCCGGCTGAAACGATCCGCCAAATATCCGCCCAACGGGCTCATCAAGGCGTACGTCCATTTGAAAAAGGCAAGGATTTTGCCCCAGTTGGCCTCGGTGTTGATGTCCGGGATGTCGGCCATCACGGAGAACTTCATGGCCGCGAGCATTTGACGATCCATGTAGTTCAGCAAGGCCACCGGCACCAGCAGCAACACCACCAGCCACGCGCCGCGGGGCAACGCGGCTTGCGAGCCAGAGAGGCCGGTGGACTGAGCTGTGCCGGTTACAAACATGGTGCGGCAAGGGCAGCCCCCAATGTAAAAGCTGGGCCGCAGGCAGGCCAGAGATTTATGGGGATGCCTCAGCCCCTCAGTTGTCGCGGCACTGGTTTTCGGTTAAAGTAGCCCTGTGAAGCATCTCAGCATGGGCGCCAGCCGGCGCCGGTGGGGCCAATGGGCACTGGTGGCACTGATGGTATTGGGGTGGATTGATGGGGCATGGGCCGCCAGCCGTGAAATCCGCCTGCGGAATGAGCGCATCACCCCACCACCCAAGGCCGCCAGCGGGGGGCTGATGGCCGCCATGCCGGTCAATGGCCTGTACCTCGTGCAATTCACCGGCCCGCTGCAGCCCGAATGGCGGGCGGAGCTGGCCGCCCTGGGCGTAGAGCTGCTGTGGCACGTACCCGAGGACGCCTTTGTGGCCCGGCTGGTCAACGTATCTCTGCCAACCCTCACCGCGCGGCCATACGTCCATTGGGTGGGAGAATACCGCCCGGATTACAAAGTGCTCCAGGGACTTTTTCCTGCAGGTTTGGCCAACGCCGCCGAGGCCAAAGCAAACATCCGGGTATTGCTGGCGCCACGGGCGAGCCTGGCCGAGCTGGCCGCTTTGCGCCGGTTGTGGCCGGGTTTTGCGGGCGCCACCCGCACCCATGCCACGCTGATCTGGCATGGCCAGGCCACGCCCCGGCAGGTCCAACTCCTGGCCCAATCCCCCGCCGTGCTATGGGTTGAACGCGCCCCACAACCCCGGTTGTATGACGAAATCGCCACCAAGATCGTCGCCGGCGAAGATGGTGAAATTGGCACCCAGGCTTTGGTCCATCAACTGGGCTTTGATGGAAGCGGCGTCACGGTCAGCGTGGCGGATTCCGGTCTCGACACCGGCCGGACGACACCCATTCACCCTGACATTGCGGGGCGCATCGGCCCCTTCTTTTATTACGGCACGCTGACGGATGCCGCGGATGAGCACGGCCATGGCACGCATGTGGCCGGCATAATTGCGGGCAACGCTGCCACGGGCGAGAAGGATGAATACGGCTACCTTTACGGTCTGGGGGTGGCGCCCGGGGTGCGACTCGTGACGCAGCGCATGTTTGACGGCGCCGGCGCCTATGAAGCGCCACCCAGCTTCGCGACACTTACCCGCGATGCCGTCCGCGCGGGTGCGGAAATCGGCTCCAACAGTTGGGGCGATGACACCCACGGCCGCTATGACCTCAGCGCCATGGAATTTGATGCCCTGGTGCGCGATGCCGACGAACTGGCTTTTGGCGATCAGCCTTACATCCTCGAATTCTCTGCCGGCAACGCCGGTCCCGGCGCGCAAACCATCGGCAGCCCCGCCGTGGGCAAAAACGTCATTGCCACCGGCGCCTCCCAGAATGACCGCAGCGGCTTTTTCCTGTTTGAGGATGGGATCGAGACAATGGCCGATTTCTCCAGCCGCGGCCCCTGCGAGGACGGGCGCATCAAACCGGACGTGGTGGCCCCGGGCACGTGGATAGCCTCGCTGAAGTCTTCCCTGGCCCCGGAGGACAACGCCTGGGCGCCGATCTCCTCGTATTATTTCTACATGGGCGGCACCAGCCAGGCCGGGCCGCACGTATCGGGAGCCGCCGCGGTGTTCGTGCAGTATTACCGCCTCACGCACACCAACCAGACACCCTCCCCTGCGCTGGTCAAAGCGGCGCTCATTGATAGTGCATGGGATATGGACGACACGGTTGAAACCGGGCCGGTCCCCAACCCCGATGAAGGCTGGGGCCGGGTGGATTTGACGGAACTCATCGGCACAGAGCGGCGCCACGTAATGGTGGATCAAACCGTGCCCTTGCGCACCGGCCAGGCCTGGGAATACCGGTTTGTCGTGAGCAGCGGCGCGGAGCCGTTGAAGGTGACCTTGACCTACACCGATGTCCCCGGTCTGCCGGCCGCCATCCCGGCCCTGGTCAACGATCTGGATCTGGTGGTCATTGGCCCCGATGGCACGCACTATCACGGCAATCAAATGTGGGAGGGTGAATCGGCCCCCAACCCGCCTTCGTATGACAACCTGAACAACGTGGAGGGGGTGAGACTGCGGTCACCGGTCCCCGGCCAGTACACCGTCCGCGTGCAGGCCCGCAACGTGCCCATGGACGCGCGGGCTGACACGCCGGCGGTGGATCAGGACTTCGCATTAGTCATTTCCGGACTCCTGCCCATTCCGGGCATGGGGGCCGTTTTCATGGACCGCAGTTTTTACCGGGCACCCGATGTCATCAAACTCTCACTTTTTGATTCCGATCTGGCCGGCCAGCCCTCCGTCCTGGTGCGCATCCACAGCGCCACTGAAACCAACGGGGAACCGGTCACCCTCACCTCCGCTGGCACCACCGGATTGTTCACCGGCGCCGTGGCCACCGCCACCGGGCCGGCCGCCAGCGATACACGCCTGCAACTGAGTCATGGCGACTGGATTGAAGCGCGTTATTTTGATGCGTCGGCCAACGTCACCCGCACCGCCACCGCTCAAGCCGACTTTGTGCCGCCGGTCATCAGTGCGCCGGGGGTCACCAACCGGCTGGGGCGCATGATCATCAGTTGGACCACCGATGAACCGGCCAGTGGGGCGGTATTTTTTGGCACCAACCTGGCTCGCGCCACCAACCTCATTGCCGCTCCGCGGCGGGGATTAACGCAGGAGGTGGAGCTGTTGGATCTGCTCCCGGGCCAGCGCTATTTCTTCTATCTCGTGGCCGAGGACATAGCCGGCAACCGCCGCACCAACAATAACAACGGCACTGGTTTTCAATTTATCGCCGTGGCGGCCCCCACCCTGCTGCTGGTGGATGATTACGTGACCTTTCCCATGGATGACAGCCGGGGCGTGCCGCTTTCGGCCTACACCACCGCCCTCAACGCCAGTGGCATCAGCTACGATGTCTGGTCCGTAGCCTCCCGCGGTTATCCCACCACCAATGATTTAAGGGCCTTCAAGGTGGTCTGGTGGCGGCTGAGCGACAGTTTATTTGGCGGGCTTTATGGTTATCAGGGGCTGCTTTCGGCACAACAGAACACCCTGCGCGCCTATGTGCAATCCGGCGGCGGCCTGTTGCTGGCCTCCATGGAGCTGCTCTCGCGCCTGGGCACCAGCGAGAGCAGCCTGGCCTTCAAATCGAATGTGCTCCAGGTGGCCTCGTTCATTGAAGATGCCGGCGTGGATACCATTCAAGGCGTGCCCTTCGATTCGACCACCAGCGGCGTGCTGCTGGATTTAGACTACACCAACTACGAAAGCGCCTTTCTGGAGTTGCTGGGCCAGTCCCCCAACGTATCGGATGTCATCATTCCCACCACCAATGCCGTGCCCATTCTTTACTCGGCAGGCACCAGCGAAATTGTCGGCATCCGTTATCCTCCGCTGGGGACGGACTCGACCGGCCGGGTGGTGTTTTTGTCCTTCCCCATGGACGCCGTGCCCGCGAGCGGCCCGGCCCCCAACAACCGCGCCAGCCTGGTGCGCAATCTGGTGGATTTCCTGGCCCCCGGCGAAGGGGGACGGGGCGCGCTGGCGTTGGATCGCAGCCATTATACCGTCCCCAGCCAGGTCATCATCGAGGTGGGCGACAGTGACCTCGCCGGCCAAGGTACGTTGTCCGTCACCGCTCGCACCACTACGGCCACCAATGGCCTGGTGGTGCAGTTGACCGAGACGGTGCGCCGCGGCCTCTTCCGCGGTTTTATCAGTCTGGTGGCGCCGTCCAACGCCCCCGCCCCCGGCCGTCTGCCGTCGCGTCACGGCGACACGCTGATGGTTGAGTACCTCGACGCCTCGGCCAACGCCACCTTGCGCTCGCTCGCGCTGGTGGACACCGTGCCGCCGGTCATTGCCCATGTGCTGGCCGAGCCGGATTACGAAGACATTACCATATCGTGGATCACCTCGGAGCCTGCCGAGGCGCTGGTGCAATACGGCGAGTCGCCATCGCCGCTGGCCCTGACCCGCACGGCGTACCGCGCCACCACCGCCACCACGCATGAGCTGCTGCTCAACGGCCTGTTGCCGGATAAAACCTATTATTTCCAGGTGGTCAGCCGCGATGCCGCCGGCAACGTGGCCGTGGACGACAATCAGGGACAATACTACGCCGCCCGCACCTTGCGCCCGCGCGCTGTGCCGTTTGCTGAAGCCTTTGACGTGACGGATGGAGGTTGGAGCGTCTTCAGCAGCGATGACTCCATGACAGAATGGCTTTGGGGACCGCCCAACAATCCCTGGGGGGAGACTTCGGCCCATTCGCCGCCCAACGCGTGGGGGAGCAATCTTAACGGCCGTCGGCTGGATTGGGCCGAAACTTTCCTTATCAGCCCCGCCATCAATCTTACTGGCGGCAATCAATTCAAGCTCCGCTTCTGGCACAGCTATGATTTCGTGGCCCAGAGCGAGCTGGACATTTTGGAAACCGGCATCCTGTACGTCTTCACCAACCGCCTCAGCGATCCCGTGACGTTGGCCGAGTTTTACGACGCCTCCGGCGGCTGGACGGCGGAGGAAATTGACCTCTCCCCCTACGCCGGCCGCACCGTGTATCTGGTCTGGCATTACCTGCTGCTGTCCCTGGAGGCAGAGAACCGCGCCGGCTGGATGGTGGACGATGTCTCCCTCACCGTCAGCAATGTGGTCCCCGGCACCATTGTCATTACCAACAACCTCGCCCAGACTCTCTTTGCCCTCACCGGCCCGGTCAACCGCAGCGGCGCCGGGACCTTCGCGCTGGTCACCAATGCCCTGCCCGGCGACTATCAAATCCAGTATTCCGACGTGCCGTATTATGTGAGGCCCACCAACCGCAATGCCCGGCTGGAAAGCGGCCAAACGCTGGTGTTCACCGGCCAATACACCTTCCCCGATGTCAATCAAAACGGTATTTCCGATCTGTGGGAGCAGGAGTTTTTTGGTGCGGCGGCCCCCGGCTATTCTGGCGCCGGGGATCGCGATGGCGACGGCATGACCGACTACGCCGAATTCATTGCGGGCACCAATCCCACCAATGCCCTCTCGCGCTTTTACTTCACCCCCCCGGCGCGCCAGCCGGATGGCAGCCTGCAATTCAGTTGGAGCACGGTGCCGGGCCGGGGTTATCGCCTGCATGGCACGACCAACGCCAGCAGGTGGTTTATCCTCCGCGACTGGACGCGTGCCAGCAGCAGCTTCCTCACCGTGCCGGTGGCCCCCGCCACCAATCCGCCGGTTCTCTGGCTGCGCATTGAAGTGCAGCCGTAGCCATGCTCGTCGCCCTGCACAAACCGTTTGGCGTTTTATCCCAGTTTACGCCGGATGGTTCAGGCCACCGGACTCTGGCCGATTTTAATCTGCCGCCGCGGGTTTATCCCATCGGGCGGTTGGACGCCGATTCCGAGGGTCTGCTCCTGCTCAGCGACGAGCCGGAGTGGAATGCCCGGCTGTTGCTTCCGAGCCGCAGCCATCCGCGCGAGTATTGGGCGCAGGTCGAGCGAATCCCCACCGAGGCCGCCTTGCGCACCCTGGCCCAAGGCGTGCTGATTCAGGGCCATCGCACCCGGCCCTGCCGGGTGTGGCGGCTGGAGCCGCCCCCGGATGTTCCGCCACGCAATCCGCCCATTCGTTTTCGCAAAAACGTGCCTGATTGCTGGATTGCCCTGGAGCTTACCGAGGGCAAAAACCGCCAAGTCCGCCGGATGACTGCCGCGGTCGGGCACCCCACCCTTCGCCTGATCCGGGTGCGGATCGGAAGCTTTTGGCTGGGCGATCTGCCCCCCGGCCAATGGCGCATTCTGACCCCGGCAGAGCGGGACGAGGTCCTCGCCCGCAAAGCATAAGGTGGCCCTCATGCCCTCTGCGAATTTCCCATGACGGGATGGCACAGGCCCTTTGCCGGTCATGGGTTTCTGTTGCAGCCGACACGGCAGCCCGCGCCTTTCGGCTGGATAATTTTGGGCCGAGGCCAATAATCGCCCGCCATGATGATGACATCGAATCAGGCTTCCCCCGTGCGGGTGGCCATCGTCGGCGCGTCCGGTTATTCCGGCGAAGAACTGGTGCGTTTGTTGTTGCGGCATCCGGCGGTTAAGCTGACGGCCGTGACATCCCGGCAATACGCCGGGCAACCGCTGACCCAGGTTTTTCCCCGGTTTGCCGCCCTGCCAGAGGCGCGCGGGCTGGCTTTTGTGGAGCCGGAGGTGGAACGGCTGGCCCGCGAAGCCGACGTGATATTTCTGGCGCTGCCGCACGGTGTGGCGGCGGAGTTTGCGCAGCCCCTTCTGGCCAGGGGCCGGCGGGTCATTGACTTGAGCGCTGATTTCCGGCTGCGCGATGCCGCCGTGTACCAGGATTTTTACGGCCATGACCATCCCGCCCCGGAATTATTAAAGCAGGCAGTCTATGCGCTGCCCGAAGTGTATCGGGAAGCCATCCGGGGCGCCCAACTGCTCGCCTGCCCCGGCTGCTATCCCACCAGCATTTTGCTGCCGCTCATCCCCCTCCTGCGGGACGGGCTGGTTTTACCGCAGGGCATCATTGCCAATTCCCTGAGCGGCGTCAGCGGTGCGGGACGCAAGGCCGAGCTGGATTACCTGTTCTGTGAGTGCAACGAAAGCATGCGCGCCTACGGCATTCCCAAACATCGGCATCTCTCGGAGATTGAACAGGAGCTTTCCCGGGCGGCGGGACAGCCGGTGATGATTCAATTCACCCCCCATTTAATCCCCGTGAACCGGGGCATTTTAACGACGTTGTATTTGACCCCTGCCACCCCGGCCCAGGGCGCAGAAGCCGCCGCGGCCCTAAGCCGGGGGGTGGCCGAGTGTTATGCGCGAGCTTATGCCAACGAGCCGTTTGTGCGCCGGCTGGAAGGCAAGGCCCTGCCCGACACCAAAAATGTGGTGGGCACCAATTTCCTGGATCTTGCCTGGCGCGTGGATCCGCGCACGGGGCGGCTGCTGGTCATCAGTGCCGAGGATAATTTGGTCAAAGGCGCCAGCGGCCAGGCCGTGCAAGCCATGAACATCGCCTGTGGTTTCCCTGAGACCACCGGGCTGTTTTAAGGCCGCGCCGAGGTCCCGTCAGCACCCGGCACAATACCGCCCATGGACCATCGGCCCCTGTGGCGGTGGGAAAATGTGCCTGCCATTCCGTTTGGCCGATTCTGGCCTAAAAATGGGGGGTAACCCTGAGGTTTTGTTCTGAATTCATTGACCCACGCCGGCGGGTGCGGTTAAATTAGTGTCATGGTACGCAGGCTGATTTGGGGATGCCTGTTGGGGCTGGCGTGCAGTGGCTGGGGCGCTGAACGAGCCGCGCTCATCCAAATTAAAGGGGCTATTGGCCCGGCCACGGCCAGTTATATTGCCCGGGCCATCCGTGTAGCGCAGGAGGCCCAAGCCCAGTGCCTGATTATCCAACTGGACACCCCCGGCGGCTTGTTGGACAGCACCAAGGACATTGTGCAGTCCTTCTACGATTCCCCCGTGCCCACCGTGGTTTATGTGGCCCCTTCTGGGGCGAGCGCCGGCAGCGCCGGCTGTTTCATCACCCTGGCGGCGGATATTGCCGCCATGGCCCCCAACACCACTATTGGCGCGGCGCATCCGGTGGCCATGGGCGGCGGCGGAGGCGAGCAGAAACCCGACGAGGTGATGAAGCAGAAAATGGAAAGTTTCGCCACCAGCTTCATTGAGAGCATTGCCCATCGCCGCCAGCGGAATGTGGAATGGGCCAAGGCGTCGGTCCGGGAAAGCGCGAGCCTCACTGCCGAGCAGGCACTGGAAAAGAAGGTGATTGATTTGATTGCGAAAGACGTTGCGGATCTGCTGCAACAAATGGACGGCCGGCCGGCCCAGGGACGCGCCCTGAAAACCAGGGAAGCCCAAGTGCAACCCATTCCGATGATCATGCGGGAGCGCGTCTTCCAGATGCTGTGGCGGCCGGAGATTATGTTCATCCTGATGCTCATGGCGGTGTATGGTATCTTGGGCGAGTTGAGCAATCCGGGCGCCATTCTGCCGGGCGTGGTGGGGGCCATCTCGTTAATCCTGGCGCTCTATCTGGCCGCCGTCCTGCCGGTGAACGTGGCCGGGGTGGCCTTGCTGCTGCTGGCGGTAGGACTGTTTATTGCCGACATTTACGCCACCACCCACGGCGTGCTTACCGTCGGCGGGGTTATCAGCTTTTTTCTGGGGGCCTTGATGCTCTTTGATCGCACGGAGCCGTTCTGGCGGCTCTCGCTGGGGATGATTATTCCGGCCACCGTGCTCACCACCGCATTTTTTGTCTTTGTGGTGGGTGCCGGCTTGAAAGCCCAATTCCTCCGCACCAAGACCGGAAAGGAGGGCATGATCGGCCAGACGGCCAAAGTCATTGCCGCCACGGGCCCCGGGGCGGCCAAAGTTTTTGTGGAAGGTGAATACTGGAACGCCCTCAGCCCGGTGGATCTCGCCCCCGGGCAGGAGGTGGAAATCGAGGCGGTGGAAGGACTGACCTTGAAAGTAAAACCCAAACCCACAAACCCGGAGACCAAACCATGAACCTGCTGGAAAAACTGATGAGCGCTCTCGGCTGGCTCATTCCCATCGTGGTGCTCGCCTCGCTGGTGCTGCCCTCGATGATTCGCGTGTTGCGTGAGTATGAGCGCGGCGTGATCTTTCGGCTGGGCAAACTGCTCGGCGCCAAGGGGCCGGGACTGATCCTCCTCATTCCCGTGGTGGACCGCATGGTCAAAGTGGATTTGCGCGTAGTCACCATTGATGTGCCCCGCCAGGAAGTCATGACGCGGGACAACGTGCCGGTCACCGTGGATGCCGTCGTGTATTTCCGCGTGGTGGACCCGGAAGCCGCAGTCGTCAAGGTGGAGCACTACCTGCGCGCCACGGCACTCATGGCCCAAACCACCCTCCGCAGCGTGCTTGGTCAGGCCGAGCTGGATGAACTCCTCGCCCACCGCGAAAAGATCAACCAGACTTTGCAGGAAATCCTGGACCGCCAGACGGACACCTGGGGCGTCAAGGTGACCTCGGTGGAGGTGCGCGACGTGGTGCTGCCGGACGGCATGAAGCGCGCCATGGCCAAGCAGGCCGAAACGGAGCGCGAACGCCGGGCCAAGATTATCAACGCCGAGGGCGAGTTTCAGGCCGCGGAAAAGCTCGTGCAGGCGGCGGCCATGATCAGCAAGGAGCCGGTGGCCCTGCAACTGCGTTTCCTGCAAACCATGCGCGAAATCTCCAGCGAGCACAACACCACCACCTTCCTGCCCCTGCCTATTGATCTGTTTTCCGCCTTTATCAAAAAAATGGAGGAACCCCCGCGGCGGGAAGGATAAAACGCTGGTTTGCAGGCAGAAACGGGCTGCTTGCTGATGATAACCGCCGGCCACGGTCCAGTGCGGAACCAGAACATCGCCCCGGCCGCAATTCCGGTTGAAAAATCCCCCGCCCGGCGGCATCTTTTCCGACATGCAAAGTGTTATCAAAGGTCCGGTCTATGTGGTGCGGGACAATATTGACACCGATCAAATCATCCCCGCGCAGTTTTTGAACCTCGTGCCCACCATTCCGGCCGAGTACGAAAAACTGGGCAGCTACGCCTTGTGGGGACTGCCGGAGTCGCAGTACCCCATCCGTTACGTGAAGGAGGGCCAGCTCGACAGTGAATACCCCATCGTCATTGCTGGACGCAATTTTGGCTGCGGCAGCTCGCGGGAGCATGCCCCCATTGCCCTGGGCTCCGCCGGGTGCCGCGCGGTGGTGGCCGAAAGTTTTGCGCGCATCTTTTTCCGCAACTGCGTGGCCACCGGCGAGCTGTATCCCTGCGAAAGCGTGGAGCGCCTTTGTGACGTCCTGAAGACCGGCGAAGTGGTCACTGTGGATTTGGACGCCGGCACAGTCACCGTCGAAGCCACCGGCAAGGTGTTCAAACTCAAACCGCTGGGGGATGTGCGTCCGGTGGTGGATGCTGGCGGGTTGTTCAATTATGCCCGCAAAACCGGCATGATCCCCAGCCGGGGTTGAAACACCCCCCAAGTCCTACATCTCTTAATAAAACAGGCGCTTCCTCACGGAAGCGCCTGTCTGCTGTCAATCCTGTACCAGGCCGGGTTTAGGCCGTGGTCTCACCCACCTGGAAGCGAACGAAACGGCGTACAGTGATGCGGTCATCGAGCTTTTTCGCCACTTCTTCGATGTACTTGCCCACGCTGATTTCGCCGTTGCGCTTGACGAAGCCCTGATCCACCAGGCAATAGCCCTGATAGAACTTCTCGAGCTTGCCCGCCACAATCTTCTCGATGGCTTGCGGGGGTTTCCCCTTGGCCTGCTCGGCGGCAATTTCGCGCTCCTTGGCCACCACGTCGGCCGGCGCCTGCTCCCGCGACACCACATACGGATGCCCGGCCGCGATCTGCAGGGTGATGTCCTTCACCAGTTCGCGGAACTGCTCCGTGCCCACCGTGGCTTCCTTTTCCGCCCCCACCTCCACCAGCACGCCCAGCTTGCCGCCGGTGTGGATGTAGGCCGCCACCATGCCGTGGCCGCTAACCTCAATGCGCGCATGCCGGGCAATGGCGATTTTCTCACGAATCGCATTGAAAATGGCCAGCCGGTCCGGCTCCAGGTCCACGTTGGGATCCGCCGCCAGTTTTCGGGCGCATTCCTCGGCAAACTTGATGAAGCTTTCGTTGCGCGCGACGAAGTCGGTAATGCAATTGACCTCGATGAGCACGCCCACCCGGGCACCCGGGGCGATGTATTGCGCGATCACCCCCTCGCGCGCCTCGCGGCCTTCCATCTTGGCCGCGCCGGCAATGCCCTTCTTGCGGAGGTATTCCACCGCCGCCTTCAAATCACCGTTGGTTTCCAACAGCGCCTTCTTGCAATCCATCATGCCCACGTTGGTCATCGCCCGCAATTGAGCGACCAGGGCAGCAGTAATCTCAGCCATAAGACACAAACTCCCGTTTGAATAGGTTTAAGCGAAAAACTCAGGAGGCCGTCGCCGCGGAAGCCGCTGTGACCGGCGCCGGCGCCGACGCCGCCGAGGCCGGCACTTCCTCTGCTGGCTTCTGCCGGGAGCGGCCGGCCTCAAGTTCCGTCCGCGCCTTGGCGATGGTGGCCACCACGGTGTTCAGGATCAACCGCACCGAGCGGATGGCATCGTCGTTGCCGGCAATGGGATAAGTAATCGGATCGGGATCGCAATTGGTATCCACAATCGCCACAATGGGAATCTTCATCCGCACCGCCTCCGCCACGGCGTTGTGCTCGCGGCGCACGTCCACCACAAACAGGGCCGCCGGCAGACGGTGCATGTCGCGAATGCCATCCAGGTACTTGAACAACCGGCTGTGCTCGCGCCGGATTTTCGACTGCTCCTGCTTGCCGTAGCCGGCCAGCGTGCCATCGGCATCCATCTTTTCAATCTGCTTCATCCGCTTGATGGAGTTGCTGATGGTCGCAAAATTCGTCAACGTGCCGCCCAGCCAGCGTTCGGTGACAAAAAACTGCCCGCAGGCCTTGGCCGCTTCCTTCACCGCCTCCTGCGCCTGTTTCTTGGTGCCCACAAACAGCACCGAACCGCCCTTGCGCACCGTGTCATACAAAAAGTCGCATGCCGTCTCCAACTGGGCCAGCGTCTTGCTCAAATCGATAATGTGGATGCCATTGCGCGCGTCAAAAATAAACGGACGCATCTTGGGATTCCACCGGCGGGTCTGGTGCCCGAAATGCCCCCCCGCCTCCAGCAGTTCTTTGACCCCGACCATGATCTTGGCTTCGCTCGTCATTCAGTTGTTCCTTTTGGTTGCCAGCCGGCGGCTCGCCGCCGACCATCCCGCGGAACCCGGGATTGATAACTGTTGTTGTTGTGGCCGCCGCGCCCCAGCGGGCACGGTGCGCATTAAGGCCGTTAACCCTTTGCGGTCGCCCGCAAAGAGCCGGAAACATAGCAAATCCCCGTCACCCGGCAACAGGAAATTTTTACGGGATGGCAAGCCGGAAACGTCCATTCCATGACCAGCTCCGGGGCTGCTGGCTTACCATGTATTCCCCGGCCAACTAAAGGGGGCTGATGTGAACCCCTGGACAGCGGATTAAGCCGTGGATATGGCGATATTCTCCTTGTCAAAAGCGGCCATTTTTGCTTGGATATTTGCACCCAAACATCCAGGTGGCTGGTGGTGTCTGTACCGGCAGCCGTCCCAAACAACCAAACGCCTTCTACGTTTTGCTGGTCTCTGCCGATACCACGGGCGGACCGGCGATGTAAATGTCCTCGCGGGAGCGCAGTTGCGCCAAAATCATTTCGACAGTGCGCTCCACCGCGCCCAGATTTTCCTGCACCACGCGATAGGCCTGCCGCCCCACCTCCTGACGTCGCGTCTCGTCGCTGAGCAGGCCGGCCACTGCGGCTTCCAGTTCTTCCGCGTTGGCGACCTGCAGCGCGCCGCCCCGGCTGACCAGCAGTCGCGCCACAGCTTCAAAGTTCTGCATGTTGGGGCCAAATATCACCGGCCGTGCCAGCGCCGCCGGCTCCAGCGGATTTTGTCCGCCCTCGGCGGCGAGGCTTTTACCCACAAACACCACGTCGGCATGCGCATAGAAATGGCGCAGCTCGCCTGTGGTGTTTACCAGCAGGCAATCCACCGCACCCGGCGCCAACTGAGTGCTGGCGGTGATCTGGTTGCGAAAAAATACCCGCGCCCCCGCCGCCACCATGTCCTCCATCGCCTCCTTCGCCCGCTCAAAATGCCGGGGCACCACAATCAGGAACAGCTCAGGGAACCGTTGCCGCAGGCGCAGATACACCCCGGTCACGAGTTTTTCCTCGCCGGGATGCGTGCTGCCCGCCACCCAGATTTTGGCGCGGGGGGGCACGCCCAACTGCCGCAGCATGGCGGGAACGTCCAGCACCTTGCGCTCCTCCAACTGGGCGGCATCAAACTTCAAGTTGCCCACCACATGCACCGCTTCGGGACGGCATCCCAGGCGGCGCAATTTCTCGGCGTCGGCTTCATTCTGGCAGCCCACGCCGGCGAACCCCGCAAACAGCGGCCGGAAGATGCCGCTCAGCAGGCGATACCCACGGTAGGAGCGGGCGGAGAGCCGGGCGTTGACGAGGAAAACCGGGATGTTCAGACGCCGGAGGCGGGTCAGGAAATTGGGCCAGATTTCCGCTTCCACCAACACCACCGCCACCGGATGCAGCACGGCGATGGCCTTGCGCACGTATTTGGGAAAGTCAATGGGGTAATAGACCTTGAGGATGTGGGAGGGCAGCCGTTTCTCCAGCTCGCCCATGCCGGTGGTGGTGGTGGTGGAGACCACGATTTTGACGTTGGGCAGACGCGGCTCCAGGGCGCGAATCAGTTGCGTACAAAGGTTGACCTCCCCCACGCTCACCGCGTGCAACCACAGAACCTGGCGATTGGTCACAGCGTGGCGCACGTGGCCGCCGTACCGGGCAAACCGCTGGCCAAATCCCCGCCTCCAATTTCCCCGCCTCCACAATTTGAAAAAATACCAGGGCGCACTAAGGATGAAGCCCAGTGTAAACAACAGGTTATAAATCCAATGCCACACTGGCTCCATGAAACTGAAAACTCCCCGCAACTCAAGTCCAAAAGCCGGCATCCCGCGCGATTGGGATTACCCTGAATTTTTCTGCTTGAGCGATTTATTAGAAATCGGCATAAAGCAACGCCATGAGCAACAACACCGCAAACACACTACCAACCTATATCACCAGTGCCACGCCCAACCCGGCCGCCAACCGGGCGCCGTGGTACAAGAACACCGCCCCCACCTATGCGGGCATTTTCTTGTGGTTTGTGTTCTGGGCCAGCGCCTCCGGGAGCGATAACATTGCGCAAAGCACCCTGGCGCAAGGGGTGGGTTGGGCTCTGATCAGCCTCGTCATCTCGGCCCTGGTCTGCCATTTCCTGTTTTATTTGGTGCCGGGCCTCTTTGGCCAGAAGACCGGCCTGCCGCTCTACATCGTGGGCACCTCCACCTTCGGCGCCAACGGCGGGTTTATCATGCCGGGCTTCCTCATGGGCGTGCTGCAGTTTGGCTGGTTGGGTGTCAACGTCTATTTCTCCTCCTGCGCCATTGGCGGTTTCTTTGATGCCAAAATCAATCCGGGTGATTTCGCCACCATCCCCATGTGGGTCAAGATCGTGATGGTGGTCTGGGGCGCTTTGGCGGCCTTTGTCGGGTTGAAGGGCATTCAGTACGTCGCCAAAGTGGCCACCTACCTGCCGTTGATTCCCCTGGCCATCCTAATCCTGATGCTGGTGAAAACGCTCGGCAGCGTGGGCGACTTCAAACCGGAGGTGCTCACCGCCCCGGCCGCGGCGGCCGAAGCCCTGACCGGCAAAGCCGCCATGCTGGACGCTTTTGGCGTGCTGGCGTTGATGCTGACGGTGGTGGTGGGCTTTTTTGCCACCGCGGGCGCGGCGGGGGTGGACTTCGGCACCAACAGCCGCGACTGCAAAGACGTGCAATGGGGCGGTTTGGTGGGCATTGCCCTGGCCATCATCTTCACGGCGGGCGCCGCGTTGCTCATCGTGGCGGGCGTCTATGGCAACCCTGAATTGATGAAAAAAGCCGTGACCGATAAAGCGGGCTTAAACGCCTTCAACATGATTGGCGTTATCTTCTCCCAAGACACGGCCCGCTGGTTCAAACTGGGGCTGGCCATTGCGGCATTCCCGCCGGCCTGCTTCTCCTCCTTCATTGCGGCCAACAGCTTCAAGACCACCCTGCCCAAGGTTAACCCCTTTGTGTCTGTGGGTATTGGCGCCGCCGTAAGCATCCTGCTGGCCGTGTTTGGCATCGCGGGCAAAGCTGTGCAGGTGTTCCAAATCATCGGTGCCTCCTTCGGTCCGATTTGCGGCGCCATGCTGGTGGACTATTTGATCAACGGCAAGCGCTGGACCGGCCCGCGTGCGGGCTTCAATCCGGCAGGCTGGATTTCCTGGGCCCTGGGCTTCGTGGTGGGCATCCTCCCCTTCCTCAAGGTCAATGTGCCGGCGGCGCCGGTGGCCGCATTCATCGTGGGCGCGGTGGTTTATTTCGTCTGCGCCAAGGCCGGCCTGCAATCGCAGGTGGTGCCCCTGCCGGCCGCGGAAAAACAATCTGCTTGACCCCGGCTTCCCCAAAAACAAACCGTCCCTCCGTTGCGGGAGGGACGGTTTTTTTATTTCCACGCCAAGTGAAGCGGGAGACCAAAGGTCGCCTCAGCGTTTGTTCAGGGGGCCGTGCACTTTGGCCGCGACTTTCAACCGGAGGGCATTCAATTTGATGAAGCCGGTGGCATCGCCTTGATCATAATCCCGGGTGGGATCCGCCTCCATCGTGGCGATGTGCGGATTGTAAAGGCTGACCGGGGATTTGCGGCCGGCCACCATGATGTTGCCCTTGTAGAGCTTGACACGCACCGTGCCCGTCACGTTGCGCTGGCTCTCGGTCACCAGCGCCTGCAGGGCATAGCGCTCGGGACTGAACCAGTAGCCGTAATAAACCAGCTCGGCGTAACGCGGGATCAAGGAATCCCGTAAATGCATGACCTCCCGGTCCATCGTCAGCGACTCGATCTGGCGATGGGCAAAATGCAGAATGGCGCCGCCCGGTGTCTCGTACACGCCACGCGACTTCATGCCCACATACCGGTTTTCCACCATGTCCACGCGGCCTACACCATGCTTGCCTCCCAGCTTGTTGAGCTTCTTCATCACGCCCAGGGGAGAGAGCTTTTCGCCATTGACCGCCACGCAATTGCCCTGCTTGAACTCCAACTCCACATACTCGGGCCGATCGGGGGCATCTTCCGGCGCCACCGACAGCTTGAACATGTCTTTGTGTTCCGGCGCAAACATGTCCGTCCAGGGATCCTCAAGCAGACCAGCCTCGAAGGAAATATGCAGCAGGTTGCGATCCATTGAGTAGGGCTTCTTGGCTGTGGCCTGGACGGGAATGCCCTTGGCCTCGCAGTATTGAATCATCTCGGCCCGCCCCGGAAACTGCGCCCGAAAAGCGGCGTCCCGCCACGGGGCAATGACCTGAATATCCGGCGCCAGGGCGGCCGCCGTCAGCTCAAATCGCACCTGGTCATTGCCCTTGCCGGTGGCGCCATGGGCAATGGCATCGGCCTTTTCCTTGCGGGCAATCTCAATCATCCGCTTGGCGATCAGCGGCCGGGCAATGCTCGTGCCCATGTAATATTGGCCCTCATAGATGGCCCCGGCCTGGATCATCGGAAAAATAAAATCCCGCGCGAATTCCTCCTGCAAGTCATCAATATAAACCTTGGAGGCGCCGGTCTTTTTGGCTTTTTTCTCCAAGCCCTTGAGTTCCTCCTCCTGGCCGATGTTGGCGCAGAAGGCGATCATTTCCGCGTTGTACTTTTCCTTGATCCAGGAGAGCAGCACCGAGGTGTCGAGGCCGCCCGAATATGCCAGCACGATTTTCATAATGTTCAACTTTGCGTGCCCGATTCAACGGCAACCCCGGCGGGAAGTCAAACTTTCCGCAGGCCGCCCCGGCGCAATTCCGGGAGCCAGCCAAGGGATGGCGCCGGCTCAGCGCAGCCAGATCAGCAACATCACCTGCAGCACTCCCAATACCAGCAGTACCCCCCACGTCAGCCATTCCCGCATTTTGAGCGAGCGCAAGGGCGCTGGCGCCAGCCAGAAACGCAGCTTCAAGCCGCCCAGTTCCAACACATCGCCGTTGCGCAGCAGCGCACGCCGCATCGGTGTGCCGTTCACCACCAACGGCGCCTCCCCCAGGGCGTTTACCCGAATTCCTTCGCCCCCTTCCAGCTCAAAGCGCAAATGCTCATCCCACACGCCGGGTTCCTCCGCACAGAAGTCGGCCCCGGCGCGACGTCCCACGCTGAAAGGCAAACGGCGGGCCGTTTGCACCGTGCCCGCCGCCCTGCCGGAAAGAATCTGTAATTGAAACATGCGCCCCTAGAGCCACCGCCGCTGCACAATAATGGTATCCCCCGGATACACCGGCAAATCGAGTCCCGGGTTTTTCTCCGCCTTCTCGCAATCCACCCGCTCGATGGTGCCATCCTGCCGGGTTACGGTGACGTTGTCTTTTTTGCTGAACTCGGTAAAACCACCCGCCGTGGCGATGGCCCGGGTGACGGTCAAATCACCCACATAGGGATAACGGCCGGGCATTTTGACGATGCCGTACACAAAAAAGAAACGGTTCTCCGTGGACATCACGATCACGCTCAAATGTTTGTAATATTTCTGCTCCAGATAAGCGTTGCGGATGTCCTTCTCCAATTGGGACGGCGATTTGCGGGCCGCCTGAATGCTGTTGATGTACGGCAGGGTGATGGTGCCATCCTCCTTGATCCGCTGCTCAAACGGCGGTTTGCCCCGCCATTCCGGGTGCTCCAGGGAGATTTTCACCACATCACCCACCTGCAGAATCTGGCTCGAGGCAGCCACATTGGTAGCTTCGGCGGCCGGGCTGCTGAGGGCCAGACAGGCCAGCCCCAGGAAAAGCCACGCGCCATAAACCCCAAGGCGGCAGAGCTGGCGGTAAAAGAGATGACACACCATACGCATCAAAACATTGGGCCGGTTAATACTTCTGCTTGATCTCCACCTCGGCGGAGGCCTGGCTGGCTTCGCTGCCACCCCGTTTGCTCTTGCTGCGCCGGCTGGAGGATTTGTCGTCGCTGTCCTTGTAATACGACTCTTCGAAGTAACCGCTGTAGTAGTAGTAGTAAGAGTCGGACGACATATTGATGTTGTTCAGCACAATGCCCATCAAGTTGCCACCCACCTTTTCAATCATCTGCTTGGCGCGGATGGTCATGGGTTGCGGATAGCGGCGGTACTGAATGATCTGCAGCGTCATGTCCACCTCGCTGGCCAGGATGGAAGCATCACTGATGCCCATGATGGGCGGTGAGTCAAAGAACACAAAGTCATAGCGCCGCTTCAATTCGGCAATCATCTCCTTCATGGCGGGCGAATTAAGAATGCCCATGGCGCTGCTGGGCAGCTTGCCGCTGGGCATGAAATCCAGCGTCGGCAGGCTGGTGGTCTGAATCACCTCCGCCAGGTTGTTTTGTTTGAGCAAAAAGTTGGTCAACCCGATGCTATTGGAGACCCCCAGCCGCTTGTGCAGACTCGGACGTCGCAGGTCGGAGTCCACAATAAGCACGCGGTTGCCGTTCTGCGCAAACACCACCGCCAGGTTGAACAAGGTGGTGGACTTGCCCTCGCCAGCGCCGGCGCTGACCACGGTCAGGGTATTCCAGCGCTCGTCCTTGCGTGAGAACAATAGATTGGTTCGTAATACTCGATAGGCTTCTGCATGTGGGCTTTCCGGCCCCTCCTCCAACAGATTGCCCACGTTTTGCGGGATGACCCCCAGCACCGGTGCCTGCAAGGCCCGCTCCACATCGTCAATGGTCTTGACGCTGGTATCCAAGTACTCCACAAAGAAGGCCAGTCCGATGCCCAAAATCAGGCCAGCCACCACGCCCAGGCTGATGTTCAGGAGTTTCTTGGGCCGGACCGGCCGCAAAATGGGCTCCGCCTGGTCCACCGGTTTGACCACGGAATACTGGATTTTCTGGTTGTCCAAAATGGCCGCCTGAATGCGCATGTCCAGGGCATTCTTGACGTTGCGCGCCCGCTCCAGCTCCTCTTTGGCGGAATAGTATTCCATCAGCTTGGCGCCCGCCTCGCGGTCACGTTTCTTGGCCTCGTCCAGCCGGTGCGCCAGCTCTTCGACGCCCGCCTTGCTTTTCTCGACGACAGCCTTGAGGCCCTCCAAGATGCCGGTGAGCCGCTCATCCACCAATCGCTCCTGGGTATTGAGCAGATTCACCAGCCGCTTGAATTCGGGGTGCGCCTCGCCGTAATCCTCAGCCGTCAGCGCCAGTTGCTGCTCGGTCTTGTTCAAATCCTCCAGCAAATTCATCAGGATGCTGTCGGGCTGCACGGTGACCAGCGCCCGCTTCAACTCCGTGCGGCTCATTTTGGCCAGTTTTTCGTATTGGGCATTCAGCTCCACGTATCGGGCCTGGGCGTCCACGTGGACTGCATCCAGCCGCCGGATGGTCTCGGAGTCCAAGGTGCCATAAACCCGCCCGCTGTAGGGATCAATGTCATTAATTTCCAGATTTTTACGCAGATGAACCACGTTGGACTCCCGGGCCGAGTATTCCAGTTCCTTGGCCTTCATCTCATCCTGGAGGGTCTGGATGCCTTTCTCCACCAGCGTCAAACGGGTGCGCTGACGGTAGTCCCGATAAGCCTCGGCAATGGCATTGGCGATCTCAGCGGCCTCTTCCGGCTTCTGGCTTTCGACGCGAATTTCAATTATGGTGGTATTGCGGTAAAGGTTGAGGTCCACCATCCTCCGCAAGAGCAGGCGTGTTTCGTCCATGCGGTAAGGCACCTGCATGCCATCCCGGTCAGCAAACCGTTCATTGAGCCGCAACTTGTTAATGACGGCATCCAGCACGGTGGACGATTTGATGATCTCAAACTGGGTTTGCATCCAGTACGGATCAAACGTGGAGACGATGGGACGCTCGCGGAAACCCTCCACATCAGGGATGTCCTTTTCCACTTCGATGCGCGCCACGCTTTCATAGGTGGGCGGCAGGAATTGCGTGACCAGGGTGGTGGTCAGCACCACCAGCATAAACACCGTCAGGATCACCGTCTTGCGCACCCGGATGATGCGCCAGTAGTCCAGGAAATGCAGCTTGGTTTCCGCCGGTGGCGTCCCAAAACTTTTCGTACTGTCCATCATAAAAAAAGGAGGCTAGATGTTTTGGGTCCAGCCTCCTCCCACGTTGTCGTTACAGTCTTTGTCCTCGGGATGGCTCCTCGCGGCTGCCGGTTTAGTAAGTGGCCTTCAGACCGATAAACACAAAGTTGCGATGGAAATCGCGCTCCGTGCCGGTCGGCCAGCCGTAGTCCTTCAGCCAGTCAAAGGAGTAGCCCGCTTCGGCGGCCAGGAACTCATTAATCTTGTAGCTGGCCCCCAGGTCCACGCTCAGGTAACCTTCATCCTGGCTGTTGACCAGACCGCCGCGGAAGGTGCCATATTGGTACTGGGCCCCCGCGTTCAGCGTCAGCCGGCTGATGGTGTGGCTGACCCGCGCATAGAAGAAGTGCGCCAATTGATCCACCGTCAGATTGAGCGGCGCCAGGCCGGTGTAACCAATCATGTCAGTGGTCATCCGCTGCAGTTTGTAACCCACCTGGAGGCTGCTGGCCTCCGCCAGCCGATAGCTGGCAGACAAATCAAAATAGGGACTCGTGCGGTTGCTCTGGTTGTTGCGATACGTCACCGTCATCGCCCCCGCGCGGGCGCTCAGCGACAACCGCTCCGACGCGCTGTAATCCACACCCGCAAAGTAATAATGCGACCGTGTGTCACGCAGTTTGGGCGACAGATAAAACAACCCCGTCGGGTCCAAGGTATCCTTGCTGGTGTGGCCAGTGTACATGTACTGGTAGCCCAGCAAACCATCGGTGCGCTCCAGCATGTTGATCCAGCGCACCCCCACCTTGGCCAGGTGTTCGTGCCGGTCCAGAATGGCCGAGTAACTGCCGTTACCTTTCTCCCGATAGTCATACACCGTGAACGAATACCCCGGCTCAATGGCGACGCTCTCCGTCACCCGCGCCCGGAAATCGGCCCCGGCGGTGTTGCGCAGGTTGCTGCCCCGCACCCGCAGGGTCTGCACCGGCTGGGAGGGATTGAGCAGCGTCGGCTCCTGGGCCACCACGAAATCATCATAGAGCGTGAGCCGGAAGCGCTCGCTGAAATCGTGATTGAGCATCAGGTTGGCCAGATGGCTGTAATCCAGCTCGTTATTGATGCGATCCTCATAGTACCGCAGGCCAAATTTGTACGAGGCGTACAGTTGGGTCATCTCCTTGATGATATGACCACGGACCGACGGGCTGACTTCCAAACCAAAGGAATCGCGCCGCAGGCCGCTGCGCAAAGTCGCATAGTTGTCATCGTAAAAACCACGCACCGAGGCCGAGACGCTCCATGGCTTCGCTTGCTCTTGCGGCAGGAGCGTTGGCGGAGTCGCGGCGTTCATGCTGGCAGCGCCCAGGGCGGCCATCCCGGCGGTTGCAAAAAGTTTTTTCATAGCTTTGTTTGTTTTACCTGCGATGACTTGGGGCTCCCCAAAGCCAACTCATGCGATACTTGGGTTTCTTATAGCCAGCCCTGCAAGCCCTTGTCAACGGGTTTATTGTTTTTTTCCGCATTTTTTTTAGGTCAAACACCACGTCTGGCGTCCAATGCCGATTAGACAATTTCCGCCGGCATCCGTTCAAAAAATTACTGGTATTCTTCCATGCCGGCACACGTGCAGACAGGGTTGCGATCCCCCCACACATTGTCCACCCGCCCCACGGCCGGCCAGAACTTGTGCTCCTTCAAGGCCGTCGTGGGAAAAGCAGCCTGCTCGCGCGAGTACGGCCGCGCCCACTCACCGGCAAGCATGTCTGCGGTGTGGGGAGCGTTTTTGAGCGGATTGTTGGCCCGATCCATCTGCCCGGTCTCCACCGCCTGCATCTCGGCATGAATGGCGATCATGGCCTCGCAAAACCGGTCCAGCTCGCGCTTGGATTCGCTTTCCGTCGGCTCCACCATCAACGTGCCAGGCACCGGCCAGGACAGGGTGGGGGCGTGGAAGCCGTAGTCCATCAGGCGCTTGGCCACATCCTCCGCCGTCACCGCCTTGAAGGCGCGCAAGTCCAGAATGCACTCGTGCGCCACGTACCCGTTGCGCCCGCGGTACAACGTCGGGAAATACGGCGCCAGCCGCCGGGAAATGTAGTTGGCATTCAGAACGGCGTAGGCCGTGGCTCGCTGCAAACCTTCCGCCCCCATCATGGCCATGTACATCCAGGAAATGGTGAGGATCGAGGCACTGCCCCAGGGGGCCGCCGAGACAGCGCCGCCTTTTCTCAGTTTGTGAACGCCAGCCAGGCCATGCCCCGGCAGAAACTCCGCCAGCTCCGCGCGCACGGCAATCGGCCCCATGCCCGGCCCGCCGCCGCCGTGGGGGATGGCAAAAGTCTTGTGCAAATTGATATGGCAGACATCCGCCCCCATGTCCCCCGGCCGACACCAACCCACCTGGGCGTTCAGGTTGGCGCCGTCCATGTACACCAGGCCGCCCTGTTCATGGATGATGCGGCACAGCTCGACAATGCCCTCCTCAAACACCCCATGCGTGGAGGGATAGGTTACCATAACACAGGCCAGTTGGCCGGCATGTTGGGCGGCCTTGGCGCGCAAATCCTGCAAATCCACATTGCCCTCCCGATCGCAGAGCACCGGCACCACCTTGAACCCGGCCATGACGGCGCTGGCGGGGGTGGTGCCATGCGCCGACATGGGGATCAGGCAGATGTCCCGCTGGCCCTGGCCGCGGTTACGGTGATGCTGGCGAATGACCAGCAATCCAGCGTACTCCCCTTGCGAGCCGGCGTTGGGTTGCAGGGAAACCGCCGGCAAACCGGTCACCTCCGCCAGCCACGCCTCCAGTTGGGCAAACATTTCCAAATACCCCTGCGCCTGCTCCGGCGGGGCAAAGGGGTGCAACCGCGCAAATTCGGGCCAGCTCACCGGCTGCATGGCCGCGGCGGGGTTAAGCTTCATGGTGCAGCTTCCCAGCGGAATCATGCTTTGGCACAGCGACAAGTCCCGCGCCTCCAACCGCCTTAGATAGCGCAGCATTTCCGTTTCCGAATGGTAGGCGTGAAAGACGGGATGCTTTAGAAACGCGCTCTGGCGGCGCAAGCTCGCCGGCCAGTCCGGCGGGGCTTCGGCTGGGATGTTCCCCGCCAGCTCGCGCACTTTGAAACCGGACGCCCGACCGCGATTGAAGATGGCCAGCAAGACCTCCAAGTCTTCCTCGCAGACCGTTTCGTCCAAGGCCACCACCACCGTATCCGGCCCTGCATACCGCAAATTAACCTGCCGGGCCTCGGCCCAGCCGCGCACCTCGTTCGCCGTGCAGCCGTTTAACCGGATTTTGAGGGTGTCAAACCAAGGTCCGGGGGCTGGCTCATGTCCCAGCCGGGCAACTCCCGCCGCCAGCACACGGGCCAGCCGGTGCACATGCCGGGCAATTCGCGTCAGCCCCTCCGGGCCGTGATAGATGGCATAGGCTGCCGCCATGTTGGCCAGCAGCGCCTGGGCCGTGCAAATGTTGGAGGTGGCCTTTTCTCGGCGAATATGCTGCTCCCGGGTGCCCAAAGCCAGCCGGAGGGCGGGCCGTCCGCGCGAGTCCTTGCTGACCCCCACCAGCCGGCCGGGCATCTGGCGTTTATACGCATCCCGTGTGGCCAGAAAGGCGGCATGGGGCCCGCCAAAGCCCAGCGGCACGCCAAACCGCTGAGCATTACCCACCACAATGTCTGCGCCCATCTCCCCCGGCGGTCGTAAGAGCGTGAGGCTCAACAAGTCCACGGCCATCACCACCATCGCCCCGGCCGCATGGGCCTGTTCCACCAGGGCCGTGTAGTCCTCAATCGTTCCGTAAGTGTCCGGGTATTGCACAAGCACCCCGGCCACGTCGGCGGTGAACTGGAAGGTGGCGGGATCTCCCACTTCCAGATGCGCCCCCAAGGCTTCCAAACGTGTCTGTACCACTTCCAGGGTCTGCGGATGGCAATGCCGCGCCGCCAGGAACCGCCGCCGGTCCTCCCGCAACCGGGCGCACATCATGAGGGCTTCCGCTGCGGCCGTGGCTTCATCCAGCAGGGAGGCATTGGCAATCTCCATGGCGGTCAAATCGCACACCATGGTTTGAAAATTGAGCAACATCTCCAGACGCCCCTGGGAAATCTCAGCCTGGTAGGGGGTGTACTGGGTGTACCAGCCGGGGTTTTCCAGAATATTGCGCTGTATCACCGCCGGCGTGAGGCAATCGTGGTAGCCCATGCCCAGGTAGGAGCGGAAAACGCGGTTTTTCTGGGCCAGTTTGCGCAAGTCCGCCAAGGCCCCGGCCTCGGTACGTGCCGGGGGCAGGGCCAGCGGTTCTTTTCGGCGTATGGCTGGCGGCACCACAGCCTCCATCAGGGCCTCCAATGAAGGCTTACCGCACACCGCCAACATCTCCTCCAGCTCTCTGGCCGTCTGGGGGCCAATGTGGCGGCAGCAAAATTGATCCGGATGCTGCAACCCTTCCTCAGAAGCGGCCTTGGCCCCAGGGCCGCCCTGCGCAACGACGTGTCCTTCAGACATAGAGGGGCAACTTAATCCACCATGCCATTCATGCAAGCCCCAAGAAATCCGTCCGCCCGGCCAAATTTTTTTTGAAACCATTTGCAAACGCCCGGGCCGGGGCGTAGGTTCCTTTATGAACACCCCCAGACTGCAACAGTCAGGCCCGGACAACGTTTGGGGCGATGCCATTCATCTCAACATCCTCGTGGTTTGTGAGGATGCCGCATGCGGCGCGCAGGCGCGGACGGTCATTGCTCGTATGCTGCCCCTGTTGCCAGTGGCGGCCGAGGCACACACCACCACCATGGAGTTTGCCGCGTTTGGGCTGCAGGCGGTGCTGGGACAACTGCAACCGCCGGACATCGTCATCGTCGCCGCGCATGGGCGCTCGCCGTTGCCGGAGACGGTGAAGCAGTGGCTTGAGTCATGGGCGGCAGGCAGCCACGGTCTAACCTGTGCCATGACGGCGGTGATTGACCGCCAAAATCAGGCCCACCCTGTGGCGGTGGAGATGATGTCCTATCTCAAAAGTCTGGCGCAACGGTCCCATGTGGACTGGTTGGAGGCCGGCAAGCCCGCCTTTGACGAAACCGGCCAATACCGCGAGCGATTGAGCAGCCAGGCCACCGCCGTCAGCTCGACCTTGACGGAAATTATCCGCACACCCCGTCCCCGCACCTGGGCCTGATTCAGGCGGTTCACCCGCCTTGTTTTCAGCCCGTCAGCATGTTCTGACGGAAGGGGCTGGCTGCAAATACAACCCTCCCCTCCCCGGCAGGCTCGATTAGTAAGCCTTACCTTGCGGTTGCCCCAAGGCCTCCACGTCCCGCCGGATTCTGGCGACATCTTCCGGGGCCAGCTCAATCTCGCCGGCGCGGGCGTTATCGGCCAATTGCTTCTCATTGCGAATGCCGCACAGGACATGCGTCACGCCCGGCTGCGCGGCTGTCCAGGCCACGACGAGCTGGGCCACCGTGCATTGGTATTTCTCCTGGAGGTCCTTCCAGCCGCCGAGCATGTCCAGCACCTTGCGCCGGTTGACCGGCAGGAACCACGGATTCCAAAACTGATTGTTGCGGAAATCCGTGTTGGGAAACTGGGTTTCCATGGTCACCTTGCCGGTGAGCAGTCCCTGCTCCAAGGACATGTAGGTCAAGGTGCCAATCTGGTTCTGGGCGCAATACGGCAGGATGTCTTTTTCCGCGTCGCGCCAGATCATGCTGTAACGGAATTGGTCCGTGGCAATCGGTCCGCAGGCACAGTACGACTTCAGCTCATCCAGCGTCACATTGCACACACCAATGTGCCGGATTTTCCCCTGATCACGCAGCTTCAACAAAAATTCCATGGTGACCTCTACCGGCGTGTAATCCGGCGGCACCGAGGGCCAGTGAACCTGGTACAAATCAATGCAGTCCACCTCCAGATTCTTCAGGCTGCGCTCGATCTCAATCTGCATGGTATCCGGGCGCAGACTCCGGCGCAGGGTGCGGCCATAAAACGGCGCAAAATACGAGCCCCGGTCATCATCCGTCCACAAGCCCACCTTGGTGGCAACGATCACCTTGTCGCGGCGGCCCTTGATGGCCTGGCCCACCACCCGCTCGCTGCGCCCCCAGCCATACGCCGGCGCGGTGTCAATCAGATTCAGCCCCCGGTCAATTGCCGCCTGCAGGGTGCGAATGGACTCACGGTCATCGGTATCCTGCCCAAACACCTCCCCCCCGCCCATCACCCAGGTGCCCACGCCGACAATGGCCGCATTCAAACCGCTCTTGCCTAAAGGACGATATTTCATAACTGGCTCCGTTGTTGTTGGTTGCTGTTTGTGTCGGCATTATGCCGCGCTCCTCTGCGCACGCCAGCCTTTTCCTAAGCCCCCGCCTGTGCTGGCCCGCTTGCCCATCCGCTGCTTTTTGCTTGAATCTTCCGGCAAAAAGCCGCGTCATGTTTCTTGTATGACACATCATTCAAGCCCTTGGAATCGCCGCCGTTTTCTGGCTGCCACCGCCGTTGCCGGCGTGGCCCCGCTCATTGTCCCCTCCCGTTTATTGGGAGCCAATGCGCCCTCCAATCGCATCACCCTGGGGGTGGTGGGATGGGGCATGCAGGGGCCGGGCAACACTTCCAACTTCATGAATCACGAAGATTGCCAGGTGGTGGCCGTATGCGATGTGGACCAGCGCCATCTGGAGCAGGCCCGGCAGGCCGTCAACAAACGCTACAACAATGAAGATTGCAAGGCGTACAAAGATTACCGCGAGCTGATCGCCCGCAAGGATATTGACGCCGTCATGCTCGCCGTGCCCGACAACTGGCACATGCTCACCGCCGTGGAGGCTGCCCGCCAGAAGAAGGACATCTACGGGGAGAAACCCTTGGCGCGCACCATCGCCGAGCAACAGGCCATCGTCAAAGCGGTGCGCTCCAACAAGCGCATCTGGCAGACCGGCTCCTGGCAGCGCTCGGAAAAAAATTTCCATTATGCCGCGGAAATCGTGCGCAATGGCCTGATTGGGCAGATAACGCGCGTGGAGGTGGGGCTGCCCAGCGGACACACCGACTTTGCCGGCACGCGGACCAAGACCGCCATCACCGATCCGCCGCCGGAGCTGGACTACAATATGTGGATTGGCCCCTCGCGCATGGAGCCGTACATCGAGGCGCGCGTGCATAAAAACTGGCGGTGGAATTACAATATCGGCGGCGGCCAGTTGCTGGACTGGATTGGGCATCATTGCGACATTGCCCACTGGGGACTCGGGAATGATGACACCATCGGGCCCCTGGAGGTGGAGGGGGAGGGAGAATTCCCGCCCGCCGATGCTATTTGGAACACCTGCACCCGCTATCGCGTCGAGTGCAAGTACCCCGGCGGCATCACCATGATCATTGCTGGCGGACACAAGGACATCCGCGGCGGCACCAAATGGATTGGCACCGAAGGCTGGGTCTGGGTCAATCGCGGCAATGCCTTTGAGTCTTCCAACCCCGCGTGGGGCGAGAGCCGCTCCCTGCCGGAGGCCCAGCGTAAAATCCAACTACCCTTTACCACCGGCAAAAGCCCGCACTACCGCAACTTTCTGGATTGCGTGAAGTCCCGCAAACCCACCGTCACCCCCGTGGAGGTGGCGCATCACTCCGCCATTCCCGGGCATCTCGGACTGATTGCCATGCTCGTCAAACGCAAGATTCGCTGGGATCCCAAGAAAGAGCAAATCGTGGGCGACCCCGAAGCAAGCAAGCTGCTCAGCCGCGAATATCGTGCGCCCTGGAAGATGGTTTGATGGGCCATCTTCCGCCAACCGCTCAAGCCCTGACATAAGCCACCATGAAAACTGCCCTGCCCCGCCACAACCGCCGGGAATTCCTCGGAGCCACCCTCGCCACCACCGCCCTGGGGGCCGTTGCCGGAGCGATGGCGGCAGACAACGCCGCCGCCCCTACGCCCCCTGCCGTGGTGCGGCCGCCCACCGGCAAAAAACTCCTGCTGGCCACCAAGCTCAGCATGATTGCCAAGGAGGCGGGCGGACGCAAATTAACGGTGGTGGAGCGGTTGCGCATGGCGGCGGAGGCCGGCTTTGACGGGGTGGACTTTGACGAAGCGGCCGGCTACACGCCGGAGCAGGTCCGCACCGCCGTGCTGGAATCGGGCGTGTTTGTGCACAATGCCATCAATCACGATCATTGGAACAAACGCCTGACCAGTCCCAAGGCCGAGGACCGTGCCCAGGCACGCGCCAATCTCGAGCATTGCCTGCGTGTCAGCCATGCCGCCGGGGGCAGCGGCGTGCTGATCGTGGTGGGCCGAGGCGAAGACGGCCCGGCCGAGGAAATCGAGGAGCGTTGCCGCCAGGAGATCCTGGCCGTCCTCCCCCTGGCCGCCGCCCTGGGACAGCATATTCTCGTGGAAAACGTCTGGAATCGGATGATGTACGACCACGACCGCGGCCCGGAGCAGACACCCGAGCGGTTCATTCGCTTTGTGGACAGCTTCCGCAGCCCCTGGGTGGGGATGTACTACGACGTCGGCAACCATTGGAAATATGGCCAGCCGGCGGAGTGGATCCGCGCGTTTGGCCATCGCTGCGTCAAACTGGATGTCAAGGGCTTCAGCCGCGCTAAGAACAAGTTCACCGACATCACCGGGCCGGAGGACGATTTACCCTGGGCCGAGGTGCGCAAAGCCCTTGCCGACATTCACTTCCACGGCTGGGCCACCTGTGAAGTGGGCGGCGGCACGGTGCCCCGCCTTACCCAGGTGCGCCAACAGATGCAAAAGGCCTTCGGTCTGGAAGGCTGATCCGACGGCCCGCCACCGGATCGGATGTTGAGCTCACGGACGGCCCCGGCACCCGCACCGGCACGGCTTCGTGCATGAAAAGGGAAATCCATTCCCGGGCCTCCGCCACGTCCGCCGCACTGCCTCCCCGCAATTCCATGCGGCCGCCGCTCGTGACCACCAGCTCCGCCTGCCCAAATCGGGCCAGCACGTTCACCGCTTCCTGACGCTGCCATTGCCACCAAATTTTTTTCATGGCCCCATCCTGACACAGGGGGTGGGACATCTGTTGTCCAGCCTCCGGCTGGTTTTACTGGAGCGTTTTCTCATGACTGACCCGGACGGTTGGGCTGAATGATGAATGATGCAGCCTCAACCCTTTAACTCCGTTCTCCTTGACCCACCCCTGAAATGTGTTAATTTAACACTCAATTGACCATCCCGACCGCGCATAATTTGACCGATGTCCCTCCGTCCTCCGGAGGCTACCTCTCCCGCCTCTATCGCTTAAATCTCAGCCTGGCCACCGACTTATACCAGTTGACCATGGCACAAGCCTATTGGCATGCTGGGCGCACCGGACAGGAGGCGGTGTTTGTCCTGTACTTTCGCAAAAACCCGTTCAACGGCGGCTATGGCGTGGCTGCCGGGCTGACGTGGGCATTGGATTTTCTGGAGCATTTTCATTTCAACGCGGAGGATCTCGCCTACCTCGCCACGCTGCGCGGCCATGACGATCGTCCCCTGTTTCGTCCCGAGTTTCTGGAATACCTGAGCCGGATGGAATTCACCTGTGACCTGGACGCCGTGCCCGAGGGCACCACCGTTTTCCCGTTCGAGCCGCTGGTGCGCGTGCGCGGGCCGATCATCCAGGCGCAAATCCTGGAAACCCCGCTGCTCAATCTGTTCAATTTTCAGACGCTCATTGCCACCAAGGCCGCGCGAATTGTCAGCGCCACCCGCGGCGAGCCGGTGCTCGAATTTGGCCTGCGGCGCGCCCAGGGCATGGACGGGGCCCTATCGGCCAGTTGGGCGGCGCATGTTGGCGGCTGTCATGCCACGTCCAATGTCCTGGCCGGTCGTCTGCTGGGCATCCCCGTTCGCGGCACCCATGCGCATAGTTGGGTGATGTCCTTCAGCAGCGAAATTGAGGCCTTCGAGGCCTACGCGGAGGCTCTGCCCAACAACGCCGTCTTTTTAGTGGACACCTATCACACCCTGGAGGGAGTCCGCCATGCCGTGGCGGTGGGCCGGAAGTTGCAGGCAAAAGGCTGGAAACTCGCCGGCATTCGTCTGGACTCCGGCGATCTGGCGTACCTCAGCCAGGAGGCCCGCAAGATTCTCGACGCGGCAGGCTTCACCGAGACGGCCATCTTGGCGAGCAACGATTTGGACGAGCATATCATCGAGAGTCTCAAGGACCAGGGCGCGGCCATCAACATGTGGGGAGTGGGCACCAAATTGGTCACCGCTTATGACCAGCCCGCCCTGGGTGGCGTGTACAAGCTGGCCATGATTCGGGACCCGGGCGGCCCCTGGCGGCATGTCATCAAACTCAGCGAGCAAAGCCTCAAAATTTCCACCCCGGGCATCCAGCAAGTCCGCCGTTTTGACAACGGCCGCGAATATGTGGGGGACATGATTTTTGACATCGAGCTGGGCGTGAAATCGCCTGCGGTGATCGTGGACCCCACCGATCCCACCCGTCGCAAAATCATGCCGCCGACACTGGCCACCCAGGACCTGCTCATCCCCGTCTTCCGCGAGGGCCGGCGCGTGTACACCCCGCCGCCCCTGCCCGAGATTCGCGAATACGCCGCCACGCAATTGCGCCGCTTTCATGCCGGCATCAAGCGTTTTGTCTATCCCCACCAATACCCGGTGGGATTGGAGGAATCCCTGCATGAATTGAAAACGAAGCTGATCCTGCAGGCCCGCGGATTGGCCCAGTCTCCTTGATGGCCCATGAGCACCAGCAAAACCGGTTCACCCGCCCGACGCTACCACTACGCCCATCCCCATCCCGCTGTCACCGTGGACACGGTCGTTTTTGGCTTCAACGGCCAGGCGCTACAAATCCTTCTGGTTCGTCGGGCCAATCCGCCTTATGCCGGTCACTGGGCTTTTCCGGGCGGGTTCGTGGACATGGAGGAATCGTTGGAAGCCAGCGCTTGCCGGGAACTGAAGGAAGAAACCGGCCTGACAGTGCAGCCGCAGGCGCTGCATCAATTGGGCGCGTTTGGACAACCCGGCCGCGACCCAAGAGAACGCGTTATCAGTGTGGTGTTTATTCACCTGACCGGAGCATCTGCCCAAGCGATCGAGGCCGGCAGCGACGCCGCCGAGGCCGCTTGGTTCGATGCCCTGCATCCCCCCGCCCTGGCGTTTGACCATGCCAAGATTTTGGCGGCAGCCCTGGCCTGGCTGCATGACCAGGCCCGCCTCGGTTTGACCCCGCTGGCGCTGCTCCCGCCGCTCTTCAAAGTGTCTCAGGTCCAGCATCTTTGCGAACTTTTGGCTGGTCGTCCGCTGGATAAACGAAATTTCCGCCGCCATCTGCTGCCCACCGGCTTATTTGTCCCCACCGGCAAGGAGGACCGCTCCTCCCAACGCCGGCCGGCGAGACTTTACCGCCTTTCCCATATCCAATGGAAAAAACTTCAGCGGGAGGGGTTTAAGCTAATCCGGTGATGCCCCACCGGCTTTTGGCGCTGAGGGGCCGAAAATTGCGCCAAAACCGCTTGACCACCCACGCAAGGAAGCGCATGTTCAATACGGCTGGATGGTTTAACCCTAATGGTACCTGGGCTTATGGCAGCAACAAAACCAGCACGCAAGCGGGTCTGTTTCACCTACGAAGCGCCCACCGCGGGGCATGTCGCCCTGGCCGGTGATTTCACCAGTTGGGAGCTGAATCCCAAGCCCATGAAAAAGGGCAAGGATGGCTGCTGGAAACTTTGTGTGAATCTGGCGCCGGGGCGTTACGAGTACAAGTTTGTGGTGGATGGACAATGGCTGCCAGACCCGGCAGCCACCGAATGCGCCCCGGACCCTTACGGCGGGGTAAACAGCGTTCGGGTGGTCACGTAACCGGGCCACGCCTCCTCGCGGTCCCGCCCCGCCAGAGCACGCTTCCCAGCCACGCAACTAGATGGAACTGCTTCCTAGTTGGGCCGTGCGGTAGGCGGCCAACACCGCCGCCGCCACCACGGCAAAGGCTTCAATGGTGGGCTGCACGGCGGCATCAAAACGCACAATGGCTCCAGTTTTGGGATCGCGGGCATTGATGAGTTGCAGCACCCCAATCACCTGCTGCCGTTCATTTTTCAAAGGCACCGTTAGAAATGACTTGCTCCGATAGCCCGTATTGGCGTCAAAACGCCGAGTGCCCGAAAAATCAAACCGGCCCGCCGAGTAGGCGTCCTCAATGTTGACCGTCTGCCCGGTCAACGCCGCGTGATTGGCCACGTATTGATGGTTGGGTTTGCCATCCTCTCCATACAACTTGAGCGGTGGGAAGGTGATGGGCTTGCCCGTGCTGCCCCCCATGTTGATGTCCAACATGTCATTGCGCACCAGCAGAAAACGCAGCGTTTGATCCAGCCCCCGCATGTAAATGGTGCCGCCCTCGCAATCGGTGATGCGCATCGCCTCTTTAAGAATCATTTCCATCACCTGCAAGGGGTCCTTCTCTTTGACCATGCCCACGCCCAAATCAATCAGACTGGCCGCCAGGCGCTCGGCCTCCTGCTTGGCGCGGGCGGTGAGATCCAGATTCAGCGCCAGCAACTGCCAGTGCTGTTTGATGGCCAGACATCCCTTTAAGCGGGCTTTCAGCCGCGCTTCATCCACCGGCCAGGCCAGCGCCTCGGCGGCCCCAAGTTGCAGACAACTATTAAGGGCGGAGGCATCCGCACTTTCGCTGATCACAATCACCGGCACATGCCATGCCGTCTCGCTGTCCCGCAGAGCGCACAAGGCCGCAAACTCGGCCTCGCCCGGCGCATGCACCCCCAGGACGAGCGCGTCTCCACTGGTGATGCGCGCCTGCGCCTCGCCCAGCGATGGGGGAAACAACACGCGATATCCCGCCGTCACCAGCATCCGGGTCAGTTCCTCCCGGTGGGCAAACTGATGCGCCACCAACAACAGCGTGGCCTCGGGGGCTGCCTCAAGTTCCTTGGCCGTTTCCGGTCCGGTTTCGGCGGTGGTCATAAATGAAATGGGTTTATGGATGACTGGCGCGCTGTCCTGTGACGTTACTTTGCCCCATTTGCCCGGGGCCGTCAATACATGCACCGCGTCTTGAAAGGCCGCCGGGCCGCCCCTTGCATGGCCGGCCTCAAACTCCACCAGCGCCCGGCGCTGACGCCGGCCTACTGGCCCGCCGCCATATCCAGGTCAGGAAAGCCACCACGCCCACCGCCAGCATCCCCGGCAGCAGGGGTGGCAGATGATGCGCCGCGGCGCCGCCCAGGAGCAGAATAAGCACCACCCCGTAGAGGTGAAGATAGGCTTGAATAGACCAATCCAACCAGCGCGGACGTTGCTGCCACGCCTCAAAGGCAGCCCAGCTCCAGAGAGTTTCAACAGCCCAAAGAGCCAGATAAAGATAGGTCAGGTAAATGGCCGCGCCGGTTTGCCAGGGCAAATACTCGGCGGTGCGCAATTCCATGGCAACTTTTGCCATCTCGTGGCTCCAGTTGTGGAAGTTATCAAAGGCAATGAAGGCGTGAATGGCGAGGGCCACGCAACCGCCGGTGAAAAAGCCCCTGGCCCGGCGCCACTCGCTTCCCCGCGGCGGAGCAGCCCGGCGGGTGGCCCAACCGGCCCAACCCAGCCAGACCGCCAGCCAAAGTGCGCCGACCATCAGGCTGACCCCCACATTGATCACGGCCAGGAGCATGGCGGGCACAGACTAATTGCTGCTCTCCGCCGCCTCCTGGCGGGCGGCCTTGCGCAGGACGGATTGAATGGCCATCTGCAGCTCGTGCATTTGAAACGGCTTCCACAGCATCAAGCCGCCCACGCGCCGGATGAAAGCGTCAATCTTGGGGTCTCCCTTGTGGCCGGTGATAAAAATAAACCGCCGGCAGAGGCGGGGCTTGGTGCGCTCCACCGCCAGATAAAACATGTCTCCCGGCAGATGGGGCATAACCATGTCGCAGATGACCAAATCGAAGTCATCGGCCATGATCTTTTTCAGCCCTTCCACCCCGGATTTCACCGCATGCACCTGCCAGTTCTGCGACTGCAGGTATTCGGTGATAACATGCACAAACTCCTCATCATCATCCAGCAGGAGACACTTCTTCGGCAGGTCCAGTTCCCCAATGTCGTGGGTCTTCTCCTCAAGGGGGGCAAACCATTTTTTTTGCGCCATAGTCTGATTCCGTCCACCCCGGCCAACGGGTGATGTTTGGGTGGCAGGCTGGTGCGCGAGGCGGGAGTCGAACCCACAACCTACGGCTCCGGAGGCCGTCACTCTATCCAGTTGAGCTACTCGCGCAACCGCCGCTGCGGCCAAACCTAAACCGGACATGCGCCGCAACGCAAGGAAGAAAGCAAGCCCGCCCACCCCCCAAGCAAGGGCTGCGTCGCCGCAGCCGAATCCCCCGCAGCCGTCTGTTGAAGCCCCCTAACTGCGCTTGGAGTGTTTCTTGACTTGCAGGAGCGCCGCCGATCGGGCCAGGGCAGCCTGGGCTGCGGCCAGCTCCTCCTGGGTCAATTTTTCCTGCAGGCGCGCCTCGGCACGGCGGCGGGCCTCCTCCGCCTTGGCTTCGTCAATGTCATTGGCCTTGATGGCCATGTCGGTGAGGACGGAAACATGGTCGGCGGTGATTTCCACAAAGCCATCCCCCACCGCCAGCAGGTATTCTTCCGCCCCTTTGCGCACCACAATTTCGCCCGCCACAATCTGGGTCATCAGAGGCACGTGCATGGGGTACACGCCCATTTCCCCCTCCACGCCGGGGAGGGTCACGTAATCCACCATTTCGGAGGTGGTGACCCCCTCCGGGGTGACGATTTCCAGTTTCAATTGTGAGGCCATGGTGGAATCGTTGCGCCCGCACGGGGCGTCCGGTTATTCGCGCACTTCGTCAATGCCGCCCTTCATGTAGAAATTGCCTTCGGGCACATCATCATGCTTGCCTTCCAGGATTTCCTTGAAACCGCGCACCGTTTCGGCCACCGGCACGGTTTTGCCCTCCCGGCCGGTGAACACACTGGCCACGTTGAACGGCTGGCTCAAGAACCGCTGGATTTTGCGGGCGCGGAACACGGTGAGCTTGTCCTCCGGCGACAGCTCGTCCATGCCCAGGATGGCGATGATGTCCTGCAAATCCTTGTAGCGCTGCAGCACCCGTTGCACGCCGCGGGCCACGTCGTAATGCTCCTGCCCCACAATTTCCGGCGCCAGCGCGCGTGAGGTGGAAGCCAGCGGGTCCACGGCGGGGTAAATGCCCAGCTCGGCAATGGAGCGCTCCAGCACCACCGTGGCATCAAGGTGCGCAAAGGTGGTGGCCGGGGCGGGATCGGTCAGGTCGTCCGCCGGCACATACACCGCCTGGAAGGAGGTGATGGAGCCTTTCTTGGTGGAGGTGATGCGCTCCTGCAAGTCGCCCATTTCCGCCGCCAGCGTGGGTTGATAACCCACGGCGCTGGGGGTGCGGCCCAGCAGGGCGGATACCTCGGAGCCGGCCTGGGAGAAGCGGAAAATGTTGTCCACGAACAGCAGCACGTCCTGGTTCTTTTCGTCGCGGAAATATTCCGTAATGGCCAGACCGCTGAGGGCCACGCGCAAACGCGCCCCCGGCGGCTCATTCATCTGGCCGTACACCAGGGCGATTTTGGACTTGGCCAGATCCTGCTGATTGATCACGCCAGCTTCGGACATTTCGTGATACAAGTCATTGCCCTCGCGGGTGCGCTCGCCCACGCCGGCAAACACCGACACACCGCCGTGCATTTTGGCGATGTTGTTGATCAGCTCCATGATGACCACGGTCTTGCCCACGCCCGCGCCGCCAAACGCACCCACCTTGCCGCCTTTGAGGAAGGGGCAGATCAAATCAATCACCTTGATGCCCGTGGTCAGGATTTGCGGACTGGTGGATTGCTCGGTCAGCGAGGGAGCCGGCCGGTGAATGGGGTACCGCTTCCGGGCATGCACCGGACCGCGCTCGTCCACCGGCTCGCCCACCACGTTGAACACACGTCCCATGACCTCGTCGCCCACCGGCATGGAGATGGGGCCGCCGGTATCCACCACTTCCAGGTTGCGTTTCAATCCCTCGGTGCTGCCCATGGCCACCGTCCGCACCCATTTGCCGCCCAGATGCTGCTGGACTTCAAGGGTCAGTTTCTGCGGCTGGCCCCACACAGTGAACTCCACCGTCAGGGCATGGTAGATGCCGGGCAACTGGTCGGGGAACTCCACGTCCACCACCGGGCCGATGATTTGTACGATTCTGCCTTTGTTCATGCGGTTCTAAATCAGGTTGCGTGGCGTCGCCATCAAGGTTATTCGAGCGCCATGGTGGCAGAGGCAATCTCCAACAACTCCTTGGTGATGCCCGCCTGGCGCATTTTGTTGTACTGCAGCGTGAGCGTGCGGATGAGCTGGTTGGCGTTGTCCGTGGCGTTCTTCATGGCCACCATTCGCGCGCTGTGCTCGCTGGCTTTGGCTTCCAACAGGTATTGATAGAGCTGGAAATTCAGGTAATGCGGCAGCAATGCCTGAAACACCTGCTCCGCCGAAGGCTCAAATAAAAACTCGGAGCTGCCGGCCGGCAGCGGAGCCCCGGCGGTGTTTTCGCCCGCAAAATCGGCCGATACCGCCTCCAGCCGGCCCACCGGCAGCAGGGTGCGCACCTCCGGGCGTTGGTTGAGGGTGGAGATGAAATTGGTGTACAACACCTGCACCTCATCCACCTCCTCCTCGGTGAACAGGTCACAGGCAAACTTGCAAATGGCGCGCGCCTCGCTGAATTGCGGCGTGTCCTTGTAGCTGAACTCGGCCGCCAGTTGCCGCCGGGTGCGGGCGACAAATTGCGAGCCCTTGCGCCCGGCGGTGATGAAAACGGTGGTGGCCGGATCAAATTTGAGGCTCTCGCGCAGCAGGTTGCTGTTCAGCGCGCCGCACAGGCCCTTGTCGCTGGTGATGAGGATCACCGCCCGCTTCTCCACCGGCCGCGTCTGCATCAAGGGATGCTGGTAGTCCCCGGCGTGGTGGGAAACCTCGGCCATGACCCGGTTGAGCAAAGCCGCATACGGCCGCCCGGCGAGGGCCGCCTGCTGCGCTTTGCGCATCTTGGCCGCCGCCACCATCTGCATGGCCTTGGTGATCTGGGCCGTGCTTTTGACCGACTTGATGCGGCGGCGTATGTCGCGCGTGCTGGGCATGGGGCAGGTTCAGGTTATTAATAGGTCTGCTTGAACTCCGTCACCGCCGCCTTGAGCTGGTTGACCAGCAGATCGCTCAGGGCCTTCTCCCGTTCCAACTGCGCCATGAGGTCCGCCTTGCGATTGACCAGGAAATCCGTCAACTTCGCCTGGAAATCCTTGATTCTATCCACCGGCACATCGTCCATGAAACCGTTCTGGACCGTCCACAGCACCGCCACCTGAATCTCCACCGGGATCGGGTTGAACTGCTGCTGTTTGAACACCTCGACAATCCGTTTGCCACGCTCCAGTTGGGCCAGCGTTTTGGCGTCCAGGTCGCTGCCAAACTGGGCAAACGCCGCCAGCTCGCGGAATTGCGCCAGCTCGCCTTTGATGCGGCCGGCCACCTGTTTCATGGCCTTGACCTGCGCCGCCGAGCCGACCCGCGACACCGAGATGCCCACCGAGATGGCCGGACGCACGCCCTGGTAGAACAAATCGGTCTCCAGGAAAATCTGGCCGTCGGTGATGGAAATCACGTTGGTGGGAATGTAGGCCGATACGTCGCCAGCCTGGGTTTCAATGATGGGCAGCGCGGTCAGCGATCCGTTGCCACTCTTCTCGTTTAATCGCGCCGCTCGCTCCAGCAGGCGGCTGTGCAGATAGAACACGTCGCCCGGATACGCCTCGCGCCCGGAGGGCCGGCGGAGCACCAGGGACACCTGACGGTAGGCCACGGCATGCTTGGACAAATCATCATAAATGATCAGGGCGTCCATGCCGTTGTCCATGAACCATTCGCCCATGGCCGCGCCCGCAAAGGGGGCGAGGTATTGCATGGTGGCACTGTCCGAGGCCGAAGCCACCACCACAATGGTGTAAGGCATGGCCTGGTATTGCTCGAGCACGCTGATGACCCGGGCGATGTTGGACTGCTTCTGCCCGATGGCCACGTAGATGCTGTACAACGGCCGGTACGTCTTGTCGCCGCGTTGCTCGGCCTCGCGGTTGAGGCGGGCATTGTTGATGATGGTGTCAATGCAAATCGTGGTCTTGCCCGTCGAACGGTCGCCAATGATCAATTCGCGCTGGCCGCGGCCAATGGGAATCATGGCGTCCACCGCCATGATGCCCGTCTGCACCGGCTGGTTGACGGAACGGCGTTTAATGATGCCCGGGGCGATCTTTTCCACCGGGTAGGCCCCGGAGGCTTTAATGGGGCCCTTGCCATCCATCGGCTCGCCCAGGGCATTAACCACCCGGCCCAGCAGGCCCATGCCCACCGGCACCTGCAGCAGCTTGCCCGTGGTGCGCACCTCCTGGCCCTCCTTGACCTTGAGGTAATCGCCCAGAATGATGGCGCCCACCTCGGTCTCCTCCAAGTTCAGCGCCAGCCCGGTGACCCCGTCGCCGAAATCCAACATCTCGTTTAACATGGCGTCGTCCAGGCCTTCGATCTTGGCCACGCCATCGCCGATTTCGCGCACAATGCCCACATTGCGGCGGGACACCGTGCTTTTGATGCCCGTAATCTGGGCTTCAATTTCCTGCAGAATGTTGCTCATAGCCTGATCTGTAAATGCTCCTTAACTGGTCAGCCGCTCTTCCAGTTCCGCCAGGCGGCTGTGTACACTGCCGTCCCAAACCTCGCTCCCCACCTGCACGCGCAGGCCCCCCAGCAGCGCGGGATTTTCCACAAATTCAAACCGCAGTCCCGGTCCATGACGCCGGGTCAACCCGCTCTGGACCCCCTGCCGCAACGGCGCTGGCAGCGGTACGGCGCTTTCGACCCGGGCGGTGCGACGCTGGATCTCCAGCCGCAACAGCCGCTGGAAATGATGTAATATGCCCAGGTATCCGCGGGGTCGGCGCGCAGTCACCTCGGCCACCACCTGCCGCGCCCGGGCTTCGTCCAGAACCCCGTTGACCTTGCACAGGGCAAAAAGCTTTTTGGCTTCGCGCCGAGCCTGTTTGGTCACTTTCACGTGTTCACCTCAGTTGCCGATGTTGGGGCCGGCAGCAGTCCTAGGCCGCCAGCTCGCGGTTGGTTTCCTCCACCAGGCGTTTCTGATCCTCCGGGGTGAGAATCTTGCCGGTGACCTGCATGGCCGCCTGCACCGCCAGCCGCCCGATTTCGCGCTTCAACTCGGCCCGCAGGCGGGCCATTTCCGCGGCGTTGGCCTCGTTGGCCTTGGCGATGATTTGATTGGCGGCGGCGATGGCCTTCTGAGTTTCGGTCTCCAGCACTTTGGCCGCCGCCGCGCGGGCTTCCTCGATGGCCCGGTTGGCCTGGGCATTGGCCTGGGCCAGGATCTCCTGCCGCGCCTGCTCGGTTTTGGCCAGCTCTTCCTTGATTTTCTCGGCGTTGGCCAGGCTCTCGGCAATGCGTTGCTTGCGCTCCTCCAACATCTTGAGCACCGGCTTGTAAGCGAAACGGTGCAGGAGGAAGGCCACTATGGCAAAACTGATGCATTGCGCGATGAAGTGCGGCCAGTCCAGCCCGAAGGTCAGGGCCGTTTCACGGGCGGTGTCCTGCAAGGTGCCCGCGGCCAACAAGAGCATGCTGTTCATACAAGGTGGTTGCGAAAAAAGGGGCGGGCGCCAGGGGCCAGGCCCCCGGCGCCGCTGGATTATTTCGCCAGGAAGATCGCGAAAAACACGATCCCTTCGGCAAAGGCGGTGCTCAGAATGGCCTGCACCAGGATTTTGGTGGAAGCGCCCGGATTGCGCCCCACGGCTTCCGAGGCTTTCATGCCAATGAAGCCCACGCCCAGGGCTGCGCCCAGGCAGGCCAGCCCAATGTGCAGGTTGCCCGTCATGCCCGCCGTTTTTACGGCTTCGGCCACCGGTTCGGCCGCCGCAAGGATTGGCGTCAACATAGGTTGTCCTTTCGTTGTTTCCGGCGGCCCCCGCGCTCCCGGCACGGTCCAGCCGCCGAAAGTGTCCGTGGCGCCTCAGCGCCTCAATGATGTCCTTTCTCGTGTCCTTCTTCGTGGGTGCAAATCAACAGGGTGAAGACGGCGGTCAACAACATGAACACCAGCGCCTGCACCAGGCCCACCAGGACCTCGAGAAAATAAAAGGGAATTGGAATGAGCCAGCTCAACGCCGGCACCAACCGGGCCATGCTTTCCAGCATGTTTTCCCCGGCAAAAATGTTGCCATACAGACGAAAACTCAGGGATACCGGCCGGAAAAGAATGGAGACCACCTCCAGCACCCCCACCAGGAGGAACACCAGAATCATCAGTACCTTCAAAGCGCCGGTGGTGTCGCCCTTGGGCCCGAAAAGATGCAGCAGAAAACCTTTGGCCCCGTTGGCTTGAAAAGCCCAAACGGTCCACATGACAAAGAAAATCATCGCCATCGCGGCGGTCATGTTCAAATCCGCATTCACCCCGCGGAACAACGGCCGGGCAATGTGCCCCGGATGTTCCGGATCATACCAGCCGATGGTGCCCACCCCCGGAATCAACCCAAACCAGTTGCTGAACAAAATGAAGATGAAGATCGTGGCAAAGAACCAGAAGGTCTTTTTCACCAGCTCCGGCCCGATGATGCTTTCCAGAAAATCATGCAGGCTTTCCACCAGCCACTCCACAAAGTTCTGCTTGCCGGACGGCACCAACTCCATGCGGCGCGTGGCCACCCGCGCAAAAAGAATCACCGTAAGGGCCACAATCCACGTGACCACCATCGAGTTGGACACCTTAAGCGGCCCCAGGGAGAAGATGTCCGGTGCGGCCTCCGGCAGCCCTTGGGCGGCCAACAGCCAGGGCGCCGGGGACACCGCGGTGCCGGTGGCGTGGGCGCTGCCGGCCAGCGCCAGCCCGGTTAGCATCACGCAATATATTAACCAACGCATGATTCCCAAATTACCTGTCCGCCCCGCGCCACCAACGCGGACGAGGCGGCTTTTCGCAATCGTCCAGAGACCGCAGAAATTGTCCTATGCTGGCCAATTCCACAAGTGTTTTTTTAGCGGAATTGACACGGCCCGCCGGGGCGGGCTAAATGCCGCAGATGTCGGAAATCATCGCCTCCAGTCTGGTGCTGGGATTGTCCGCCGGCTTTGCCCCTGGGCCGCTGATGACCCTGGTATTGATGCAATCTCTCCGGCACGGTGTCAAAGAGGGGCTTAAAACGTCGCTGGTGCCGCTGATTACCGACCTGCCCGTGATTGTTCTTTCCCTCTGGTTTGCCAGCCAGGCCGCCCAGCTCCGCCCCCTGCTGGGCCTTATTTCCCTGGCCGGAGGGGTGTTTGTGCTGCGCCTGGCCTGGCAAAACTTGCGCCCCATGCTGCCGGAGGACACCACGTCTCAAGAATCGCCGCGTTCCTGGCAAAAGGGATTGATCACCAACTTTTTGAGCCCCAATCCGTGGCTGTTCTGGTTCACAGTGGGCGCGGCCACCCTGCTCAAAGCCCGCCAGGTGGGCTGGGACGCCGTGGCCGTGTTCTTTGGCATTTTTTATGTGCTCCTCTGCGGCATCAAAGCCCTCATGGCCGTCATCGCCGGCAAAGGCCGGGCCTTCCTGCGGGGGCGCGCCTATCGGCTTATTTTGCAAACGCTGGGCCTGGCGCTGGCAGCCTTTGCTCTCTCCCTTTTTTGGGAGGCGTGGAAGTATCTGGGCGGCACCGGTTCCTGAAAGTAGGCTCACTGCTGGTGTCGCCAACCGGCCTCAATTTGTTCGAGGGTCTTGCCCTTGGTTTCCGGCACCCACCATAAGACAAACAGCACCTCCACCACACAAAAGGCGCCGTACAATAAAAACGGAAAGGCCTGCCGGAAATGCGCCTTGAGCCAGTCGTTGTCCGCCATCATGGGGTAGGTCTGGGTCACCAGATAGTCCCCCAGCCAGAGGCAGAATGTCGCCAGTCCCAACGCCCGGCCCCGGACGCGGGTGGGGAAGATTTCCGCCAGAATCACCCACGTCACCGGCCCCAGACTCAGGGCAAAACAGGCAATGTAACCCAGGATGAGAATCACCTTCAAAAGTCCCTGATTGCCGCCGCCCGTGCCCGAGGCAAAATAAAGGCCGAACAAACACAGGCCCATGCCCACACAGCCGGCCACCATCAGCGGTTTGCGCCCCAGCCGGTCCACCGTCGCAATGGCCACCAGGGTGAAAAGAAAATTTACCCCGCCCAGCAGGACATGCTGAATCAAGGCGGTCTGCGTGGAGCTGCCCATGCTTTTGAAGATTTCCGCGCCAAAATAAATGAACGCATTGATGCCGGTGAATTGCTGCAAAAAGGCCAGCACAATGCCGATCACCAGCGCCCGCCGCAGCCCCGGTTTGAGCAACTGCCCCAGGCCCGGCTCCTCTTCTTGCAGGGCGGCATGAATGGCCTCCAATTCCACGGCGGCAGCCGCCCGGCCGTTGACGCGCTCCAAAGTGGCCCGCGCCTCCTCGGGCCGGTTTTGCTTGACCAGCCAGCGCGGGCTTTCCGGCACCCAAAGCAACAACACCAGGAACAACACCGACGGCAGCAGACAGGAGGCAAACATCCAGCGCCAGCCATACTCCTGATTCCAGGCGGCATCCCCCAGGCTGGCAATGAACCAGTTGGCGAAATAGACCACAAAAATGCCGGTCACGATGGCCAGTTGATTCAGCGAGATCAGCCGCCCGCGCCAGTCCGCTGGCGCAATCTCCGCAATGTACATGGGGGCCGCCATGGAGGCCGCGCCCACCGCCACGCCCGCCAGCAAACGAAAGGCAATGAACACCGACAAACTCTGCGGCAGGGCCGTCCCCACGGAAGACAGGCCAAACAACAACCCCGAGGCCACCAACAAGCGCTTGCGGCCCAGCCGATCGGCCACCGGCCCCGCCAGGAGCACCCCCACCATGCAGCCCACCAGAATGCTGGCAGCCGTCCAGCCCTCCTGCACGGGGTCCAGGGCAAACTTCACCCGCATGAAGCCAATGGCGCCACCAATCACGCCGGTGTCGTAACCGAACAACAACCCGGACAATGCGGCAACGCAACAAACAAGCAGTACATACCCGCGGGAATGCGATACGGATGTGGTGGGCGCCATAAGATTACGGCCCGCATTGAAGCCGGAGCCTCCCGCCAACGCAATGACAAAAAAAGCCCGCCCCTTGAAGGGGCGGGCGCTGCGTGAGTCTTGACTTACGGCTTAGGGTTCCCTCCGCACCTGGAAGAACTTGCCCTGAGCCGCCCGCGTGGACACCGAGTAAGTGCCCACCGGATCACCCGGCACCGGCGTGTAGGGACCCTGCACCCGATCCGCCTGGTACAGCCGGAAGCCCGCCAACGGCGGCCAGTTGATTTGGAAGGTATCGCCGCTGACCACCGCCGGCTGCAGGCGCAGCTCGACCGGCGGCACGTTGATGAGCAGCTCGGCCGCAAACGCCACGTCGCTGCTGGTGGCGCTCACCTGATGGACTTCCACCGCTATGACGTTCTCGCCGCCAAAAACCAGGTGGCTCACCGGCAAGGCATAAGGCCCTTCCCACCGGTAATCGTTGCCCTGGGTCCGGGTGGCAAACGTCTCATAGAAGATGGGGCCGGCATTGGTCATCCCCACGCGCAGGGCCTCCTGCCCGTTCAGGTGAAACACTGCGCCATCGTCAATGATGGGCCGCACCAGCACCTGGAAGGACTGCAAGCCTGACAGTTGCGCCAGCGCGGGCATCTGGAACCGGCCACGGAAGTAATAAGTGGTCTGGCCCATGGTCAGCGTGGTGGCAATCGGGAGGTCCCCCTGCCCCGGCGTGCCGGTCTTGCCGACAAACAAGGCCACGCCATTAGACCAGCCGCTGTCATTGAAGGCCGGCGTGGTCCACCCCGCCCCGGCATCGCCCTGCTCAAAGTACTTCCACGGGCTGATCGGAGCGATAAGGCTGATCTGCGAACCCAGGATCAACCACGTAGGATTGGGCGCCAAAACGTTTTGCCGATAGGCCGTATCCGTCACATCCCGCACCGTGAGCGTGTAGTACGCGAAGGCGTTGCGCGGCTCGGTGGTAAGGGTGGCGGTCAAGCCGTTGGTGGCCAGAGCCACACCCAGGACGTTCAGCGGCGTACCGCCATAAGCCGGCGCCACCACAAAACGGCCGGCCTGCGCCAGACTGGCCGCATTCATGGGCTTGGAGAATACCACCCGGATTTCCGACAGGTTGGTGGTCGCCAGCGCGCTCACCACCACCGGCCGGTTGGTGTCCGGATTGACCACGACCAGCGCATCCGCGCTTTGCACAATGCTTGGCGCCAGGTTGCTGATGACGCAGAAGTACCGGCCGGAGAAGGTTTCATTAACCTGCGCCAAGGTCAGCGTCGCGTTGGTGGCACCATCCAGCCGGGTGCCGTCCTTATACCATTGATACTGCGGCCGCGTACCGCTGGCCGACACCGCGAGATTCACTGTCGCCCCCTCGTTTACCGTGGTCAACGGCGCCGGCTGGGACACAATCTGCACGGGTTGAACTTGCGTTGCCGGCTCATATTCCACGAGCAGCAGCGGACGATATTGCACCTCGCTATATTCCGCGGAGCTGAAGCGATAGCCATCCGTGTTGACGTTGATCAGTACCCACCCGTGGTTTTCCACCTGGCCTGAAGCCCAGGCCTGCACTGAGCTGAGCACGTCCACATCCCGGAATTGCCAGGTAGTGCCGCCGGGATTAGGGAAGTTCGGGATGATGGTGCCATAGTTGGCCGAGGAGGCCTCCACCCCATTAGTGGCCACGCCGGCGTTGAGGGAGTTCCACGTTACGTTGGCTGCATCCCAAGGAATCAACATCAGGTGCAGGTACACCGGCCCCGGGGTTTCGGCATTGTTGTCAATGGAGAACAGGCGCAACGTCGCAGAACGGATGGTGACTCCCGGCGGGATCTGGCCAGGGCCGGTGCCAAAGAGGTTGCGGAAGGCCAGCAGCACCTGCACCACCCCACCGCCATCTGAAGCATCCACCAGCAAGGAGGTGGCGGTGTTGTAGTTGTCATCCGGATTGGCCTGACGCAGTTGCGTGTCCTGCGTGCCGCTATAGCCATAAAGACCTTGCTGGTAGGAAGTCACGATGCGCAGAGACAACGTGGTCGGCGGCCGGATAAGGTTGCCGTGAACGTCCGTGATGCCGCTCATGCGCAACTGATACGTCCCGGCCAAATCGGGCATTTCGGTGTCCAGAATCACCGTGGTGTTGTTGTTCGTCAACGTGGCCCCGATGATGTTCACGCACCGGCTGGGCAGGAAGACATCGCACACCTGGTAGTTGTTCACGGCCGTGGCGTTCACCGGGTCCAGCGGCTCGGAGAAGTTGATGACAATGGTCGTCAGGTTCGCCTCCCGCCGCGCATTGAGGGCTAGCGGGCCAGTGGCGTCCGGGGTAATGGTGACCGTCGCCACACGGCTGGTAATCGCGGTGTCGCCCGCCGCCACAATCACCCGGAATTGCGCGCCACTCTGGGCCACCGTCACGTTGGTGAAGGAAATGCTGCGCCCCCGAGCATCGGGGATGTCCACAAAGCCGGCCCCGTCATTGCGTTGCCACCGATAGGAGAAGGGCGCATTCAAACTGTTGGTCGCCAGTGCTGACAATGTGAACGTGGCCGGCGACTCAATGGTGATGTCCTGCGGCTCGGCCAGGAAGCTGTTTTGCCCATAGAGCCCGGGCGGGAGATAAGGCACACCGGTTTCCAGAATGGGCACCAATTGACTAGCTGGCGTGGGATCACCCACTCGTCGCGCCGCCACCTGACACCAGTCGCCGCCCGTACCCTCCTTGTACACGGCCTCCACGTAATACGGGCGGCCGGCAATCAGCGGGAAGGTGTTGGTGGAAGTCTGGATTGCCGTGCCGGGCTCCTGGAAGGCGTTGCAACAGCCCGTTTCGTAAGCCACTCGCACCTTGCCGCTTTCCGAGGGCCCGTTGGGATTCACGTACAACTCGGAGGCATCATCGCTCCGGATGAAGAAGTGATAATTACCCGAGACCACGGGGATGAAGTACCCCCGCAACCGCGCCCCGTAGTTTTCCCGGTGGGATTGACCGTTGCTGGCATCCGGCCAGAAGATGGTGGTGTCAAAATTCGTCAACACGTAGCTGCTGTCGGGCGCATGGGGGAAACGGGGATTCAGCAGGAGGTTGGTAATCGCCGTCCCGCCGCCGGTATAATAGACATCAAACATTACCCCACCCGCCAGATTCGGGGCCCAGGTCTGGAAGGGGAAGGTGTCCAGCAGCACATTGCCCACCAAATCTTGCACAAAAACCTGCAAGTTCAAAGTCGAGTTGGGGGGCAAGGGCGCGGTGAGCAAGACCGCCGTGCGCTGGTTGGTCATGACGGCGGAGTAAATATCCACATAAGGATCTACGCTGTAATTGGCTGGATTGCCGGCAATGGCGGGGTCCACGGCCTCGTCAAACTCGACGATGATTTTATCATGAAACGTGTTGGGCACGATCCGCACCACCTGCGGTGGTGTGGCGTCCGAGGAAACAATCACTTGCGCCACCGTGCTCGTCGCGCCGTAAAGTATGTTGGTCACCACCACGTGATAGTTGCCACTGTCAGCCGCCGTGGCCACCGGAATGGTGAATAGGCGATTGGTGGCATCCGGAATGGCCTGCCCATTTTTGTACCATTGAAATTGCGGACGCGTGCCGGTGACTTCCACACTGAGATTAACGGGCCGCAATTCCAGCACCGACAGCCGATTGGTGGGTTGCTGGGTGATTTGAATGGGATTCACAAACACCGTGACGGTCGAGACGGTGCTGGTCATGGCATTAAACTGATTGCGGATCACCACAAAATAATTGCCACTATCGCTCAAGCTGGCGCTGGCGCTGCCATAGGTCCGCCGCGTGGCGCCCTCGATGGCCACCGCACTGCCGGGCACGCCACGATACCACTGATACTGCGGCCCGCCGCCAGTGGTCTCCACCGCCAGCGTCCAAGGACTGAAGGCCTCCACCACCAGGTTGGTTTCCGGCTGACGCACGATCTCGATCGGCCCGGTCATCAGCTCTTCCAGCCGCAAAGCGTTGAAACCATACGAAATCGTGGCAGCGGTACCGCTGGGAATGGCGCCTGTATAGACCCGGCAAACGATGATGATTTCCCCATCGGCGCCCGGATCGATGTTCGTCCACCCCACCACATCACCCGCCACCGTGTTATAACCCGCGTTGAACGCCGCCTCATTGGGGCCCAGCCCGGAACCCGGATACTGAGCGGTTAAAATGCCCGGGCTGGACGGACCAGTCAGATGCGCCACGTCAAACGACTCCGCCCCTTGCAAGGTCACCCGCGTCCACCGGGTGGTGTAGCTTGAATTGTTGCGCACCGCCGTGCCGTGAAAAGAATAGCGGGCATTCGGATTCAGGCCGGTGAAACGATAGTAAATGACATCCGAGGTCGAGTCCAAATAAACCGCGTTCTGCCCGCCGGAAGCCGTGCTCCAATCCACATACGGCCCAAACATGTTCATGGCTGGCGTGTCTTGGTTGGGGGTGCCCATGGTGCCCGCCGGCACCACGTTCTCATTGTAAATTTCCAACCGTGCGGTCAGGTTTTCTCCGGTGTTCAAGTTTTTCAAAAAACCGCTCCCGGTGATGGAAACCCCTGAGGCCACCGTGCCATACGTGGTCACGTTGGGGTGGGTCAGAGGCCCATTGAACACGTCATTGATGGCCACCCATTGGCCGTGAGCCATCGAGGCAGCCAAAACCAAGGCCAGCCCTCCAGTCCATGTTTTTATACCGTGCCACAAGAATGTGATTGATTGCCGCTCAAAACTTTCTGCATCCTTGAAGAATTGCATTTGTTTTTGCATAAACGTACTTTTCCTTTCTGCACGGTTTGACTCCACCAAGAGTGCATTTTCCGGCCCTTCTCTCCAACTCACAGAGATAACTTGCACGGCCTGTTCACCCATGGCAGATGTCCTATGTATTGGGTTCCCTGTTACATTGAACGAAAATCAACCTGCGCGCAACCGAAAAATGGAAAATTTTTGGTTAAAAACCGTTAATAATAAGCAACTAACAGAAGTCAAACTTATGACAATCAGGCCTGGCTCCACAGGAAATTGACTCGCTAAAGGGGAGATTAAAAGAATTCGGTTTGCGCACCCTGGCGCATCTGCAACGGCTCACGGGCGTGAAACAGCCCCCGTCGAATAGCATCACCGCAAGCCGGCCAGCGCCCGGCGCCACCATACCAGCCACCGGGCACGCTCCCGCCAGCCGATCAAACCGGCCAGCAACACCACGGCCACCACGGTGGCCGGCTCTGGCACCGGCACAATTTCGCCACTGCTCAGCATGATGGCGTTGTAGATGCCAGGCGTCAGACCAAAGGGATTGACAAACCGCACCTGAGAGAGCTGCCCAGCAGTCAAACCACCAGGGCCAAAAATAACTCGATCGATGCCGCCACCAGCGAGGTTGCCGGTCCAGTTGACAATGCTCAAAATGGCTGAAGCGTTCCACGCCTCGGAGGTGCTGTTGGCGAAGGTCAAAATGCTGTTGCCTGCCCCCAAATCAATCGTCGAGTTGGCATCCAGCGTCAGCTTGCCCAGCGTCTCGTTGTACCCCCCGGTGGCAAAGGTGCCGCCCGCGAGGGTCATCGGGACCGAATTCCCAATCCGCTCATTCGCGCCCAGGAGCAACGTGCCGTTGTTGATGACCACCCGCGTAGGATTGATTTCATTCACCAGCACGGTTGTCCCCGGCCCGTTCTTCACAAAAGCCCCCATGCCGCTCAAGGGAGTCGTGCCCGAAACATACGTGGTCTCGCTGACCGCGGGGTTCATGGTGATGTTGGGGGTATTGACCAGCGTGCTGCCGTTGGAAATCAAATCCCCGCCCACCACCAGCGTGCCTTTGGTCGTGCCGCTGCCGCCGTTCAGGGTGCCTCCCTGCAACAAGGCGTTGCCTTCAATCGTCAAGGTGCGCGGGGTCGTGCCGCTGCCCAACACCAGCGTGCCTCCACAGACATCCAGAGTCGTGCGAATGGCGGCGGTGCCCACGAAAGACTGATCAGCGCCCAGTTGCACCGTGCCGCCCTTGATCACCAGGCCGCTGAAGTTGGCCATGTCATTGGCCGTCTGGCCAATGGTATAGACCGGGTTCACGGTGTTGGTCGTCCGATCAAAGCCCAACTTGATGGGGCTGGGGGCGGACGGCCCCGGCGCAAAGGTCTGCGCCGCGCTGTCACTGAAGGCAATCGTGAGCGTCCCGTTGGTACCCTGCAAGTTTTGCAGGCGGGCGGGGGTCACCAGGTTGGTCACGAAAGCCCCCGGCCCCTGGATGCGCAGGCCGTTGCAGCAATTGGGATCAGGGCTGTTGACCACCAGCGCCACCGAAGGCGCAAAAATCACGCCGTTGGTGAAGCCGCCAATCAATAGATTCGGGCTGGGACTGCCAAGGCCAATCCGCAAATCCACAATGGACTCTCCCTCCGTGCCGCAACACGCCCCCGTGCCGCGTCCGCGTCCCTCAATATTTCCGCGCACCAGATGCTCGCCGGTCATACCCGACAAACCATCGTTTTGACGTGAATGAGCGAACATGAGCGTGCCCCCGGCTTCAATCACCGTGCGGGCATCCAGAATCACGCCCGACGTGTTGATCGACTCGTCACTGCGAAAACGAATGTCAATGGTGGCAACGGCGTTGCTCTGGATCGTCAAGGTGTTGGCATTAAGCACGCTTCCCCCCAGAATCAGGTAGTCCTCCTGCACAGCACTTGTGGTGCTCCGGCCCTGGAAATTGACGCGCGCATTGGTCCGAATCAAAATATCAGAGGAGATGCGCCGTTGATCGTAATACTCGGTGACTTGCACCGCCCCCTCCAAAATCAATCCACCATAAAAGAAGAAATTGGTAAAATCTGAAGGTGAGACGGCGCCGCTCAAGGAAAGCCGGGCCAGATTGGTGGCAAGACTGTTGCCGCTGGAATTGCCATTGGCCGGGCCGCGAATGATGAGCGTACCCAGGAAATTCGTGTCGCGCAGTTGAAAAGTCGCTCCATTATCCAGGGCGAACACCACAGTGCCCGTCCCATAAAGACTGCCATTGGGAATGAGAAAATCCTGCCCTGCATCCCACGCCTGGTTGCCGACGGTGTTGGCCAGAGTATTGTAACGAATAATGGCCGGAGTGTTGGAGGCGGCGTTCACATTAAAACCTCCCCACGCATTCACCCCTCGCGCCGGCCGTGCAATGTCCAAGATACCCCCGTTGGTCGTCCAAGTAATCTCGCGATTCATGGTGATGACATCCCCAACGGGATTCAATAACAGCGTGCCCCCGTCAATAATCACGTCCCCGCTTCCGGCCACGCTGCTGCCACTGTTCGGCAAACTGAGATTACCCCCCGGCCGCAAGCTGAGCGTCCCCGCTTGGACGCGCAGACCATCGAACGTGTTGCCGTTGTTGCTCAATAACAACGTGCCCGACCCGGACTTCACCAGGCCGTTTCCCGAGACCAAACCGGAGAAGGTGGTTAAACCTGCATTGGTCACCGTCACCACTCGAGCGGTGGAAACCAGGGACATTGAGCCGGAAAGGGTTAAATCATTCGTACCGCCCACGCCAAAATTACCCCCCACCGAAACCTCGTTTGCCAAAGTCCTTGCCCCGCCTCCTGCTTGAATGGAGCCCCCGTTCAGCCTTAATGTGCCGGAGCCTGCTCCCGCATTGTTCCCAAACCGCACCGTGCCACTGTTGATGGTCAATCCCCCGCTAAACGAATTCGCTGCATTAAAAATGGTCAGACCACTAGCATTGTTGGTAATCCCTCCGTTGTCCTGTACGATCCCATTAAAGCTCAAGGTCCCTCCGCCGGTAAGTGTGAGTCTAAAGTTCTGCAAGTCCAATACATTGCTAAGAGTCAACCCCCCTCCCGTTTCGGAATACCACGTTTGATTGGCCGCCAGGCGAACTTGGGCATTGATGAACTGAATATCCGTGTCCAGGTTGGTTATGCCAGCAGAATAGATGTTCAAACGGTTGCCGCTGGCGCTGTTGATATTAAACGACTCACTTCCCGCTGCATTGAGAAAGCTCAATCCTAACACGCTACGATCATTATTGCCCAAATCAACCACCCAGCGGGTGGTGCCAGCGGCGTTAAAAACCACGAAATGCGTAGCAGCATTCGGGACACTTGCAGGGCTCCAATTATTTGTAATCCCCCAATTTGTTGAGGTGCTGCCCGTCCATGTATAAGTTGTTTGCCCAAAAAGCAATCCCGGCATGGCCATCCATGCCACCACCATCCACCCAAATAGCTTGTTGGACAATAACTTGCGATAACTACACATCAATCACCGACAGAGAACAGCAAAGGCAGTGCCATTCTCAGCTTTGATAAAATGGCACATAACCAAAGGTTTGACAACGACTTTCTTTAAGCCGCGGCTCCCTGCTTTTGTATTACTTTCCGGCCATGGAATCCCAGCCGGGCCAAACCGGCCTCATTCCCCCTGCTCATCACCTTGATTACTCCCCAACCTCAAGGTTATCGTATCCCCATGCGACCGCTGGATTTGCAGGTCATCGGGCAGGAACTCGCCATCAAATGGGACGATGGCAGGGAGGATTTCTTGGGCTTGGAATTCCTCCGCCGGCATTGCCCGTGCGCCGGCTGCAAAGGGGAGATGGACATCATGGGCAAGGTCTATAAAGCCCCGGACAAACCGCTCACCCCTGCGGCCTGCCAATTGACCCGACTGTTGCCGGTGGGCAATTACGCGGTGAACCTTCTCTGGGCCGACGGCCACCAGGCCGGGATTTATTCCTTCGACTACCTCCGCCGCCTGGCCACAGTCCAAAGCCAGGAGCAAGCATGAACCTGGCCCCCCTGCCCCCCATTGAACAGCCCGTTACGGTGACCTGGCAGCACCGGGTGTTCTTTACCCATCATCTATTTCATCTTCATAACCCACTGTTGGCTAATGTGTTACATTCGGCAGGCACCCGGCGCCCCCGGGTTTTCATGGTGGTGGACGCCGGATTGGCCCAAGCACAGCCAGACTGGCTGGCCGCCATTCCGGCCTGGTTTGCGCGTCATCAGGACCGTATGCAACTGGTCAGTCCGCCTTGGGTGCATCCCGGGGGAGAGGAAGTCAAGAATGACCCTGCTTATCTCCAAAAACTGCTTCAGGCATTCGAAAAACATCACTTGGACCGGCAAAACTTTGTGATGGTAGCCGGTGGCGGGGCGTTACTGGACCTGGTGGGGCTGGCGGCCGCCTTGGCACATCGGGGGATTCGCCTCATCCGGCTGCCCAGCACCGTGCTGGCCCAGGCCGATTCTGGTGTTGGGGTGAAAAACGGCATCAACGCCTTCGGGAAAAAGAACTTTATCGGCACGTTTGCCCCGCCTTTTGCCGTGATCAATGATTTCGCCCTCCTTGCCACCCTGGCCGAACGCGACCGCCGCGCCGGCTGGGTGGAGGCAGTTAAAGTAGCCTGCCTGAAAGATGCCTCTTTTTTTGCCCAATTGGAACACGATGCCCCGGCGCTGCTGGCCTTCGCGCCCGAGGCTGTGCAACGCACCATCCATCGCTGCGCGGAATTGCACGTCATCCACATCGCCCGGGGGGGTGACCCCTTTGAATTTGGCTCCGCCCGCCCCCTCGATTTCGGGCATTGGGCGGCGCATAAATTGGAGGCGCTCTCCGGCTGGACACTGCGACACGGCGAGGCTGTGGCCATGGGCATGGCGGTGGATGTGCTCTGCGCCCGGCATGCCGGGTGGTTGGACGCCACCTCCGCCGGACGCATCTTGAATCTGCTCGGCCAGTTGGGATTTGCCCTCTATTCGCAGCTCATGGAGCAGCACACCTCCACTGGTCAGTGGGCGCTTTGGGAAGGTTTGCAGGAGTTTCGCGAGCACTTGGGCGGTGAATTGCGCCTCACCCTGCTGCGGGAGATCGGCCACAGCTTTGAAACCGACAACCTGGAGGCCGATTGGGTGCAACGGGCCATCGCAGAATTGAAGAACCTATCCCCTGCAGAATCATAACCGGGGCCATCCGGCAATGCCCTTTTGCTGGTCAATGATTCTAAACAGGGGTATTATAGAGCAGTGGGCAGATTTCGTTGCAACCAACCCGCGCTGCAGAGCGTCTATGATTTTGATGCCGCAACAGAACGGCCACGCCGTGGTATCCCGGCTGGAAGCTGATCCTCCGGGAAAGCGACGAGTTTGGGGTTTTCCTGCCGGACACCTTCCCCGCGCCTTCACTTTGATTGAGCTGCTGGTGGTCATCGCCATCATCGCGCTGCTGGCAGCCATGCTGCTGCCCACCCTGGCCAGCGCCAAGGAAGCCGCCAAACGCACCTTCTGCAACAACAACCTCAAACAACTGGTCCTGGCCCACCAGTTGTATGTGGACGAGAACGACGACCGCTTTTATCCCCGCACCATCAACCCCTGTTGGATGACCGGCCTGCTCCCCTATTACAACCAGGCCAAGATCTTGCATTGCCCCAGCGACGATCCGGAACCGGCCCGCTGGTCCGGTTTTGGCGGGGGCACGTTGTACCCCGTGGATGCCGCCCCGCGAAGCTACCTGATGAACGCCTACAACGACTATTTCATGAACGTGTTTACCAATGCCGCAGACTGGCAGGCCTATATGTTCCCCGGCAAATGGGTGGGCATGCCCGCCACCGCCCTCAAAGACCCCTCCACCACCATCATCTTTGGCGAAAAGGAGACCCGCTCGCCCCACGTGTACATGGACTTTTCCCAGGGCGTCGGCAATGACATGGAAGAAGTCGAGCATGGCCGGCACGGCAAACCCGGCGCCACCAAGGCCGGCGCCGGCTCGAATCACGGCTTCGCTGACGGCAGCGCCCGCTTCATTAAATTTGGCAAGGCCGTCAGCCCCATCAACATGTGGGGCGTCACCGAGCTGTGGCGCACCAACGCCGTGGATGTCACTGTGCGTTAAACGTCCCTGGACGGCAACCGATTGATGAGACAATGGCTTTTGCGCGTCCAACCATCACGGACAATCCTGTTGGCACCCATGAAACGGCGACATAACCAAGCCTTCACACTGATTGAGCTGCTGGTGGTCATTGCGATCATTGCCCTGCTGGCGGCCATGCTCCTGCCCGCCCTCGCCAGTGCCAAAGAGGCCGCGCGCCGCACGTTTTGCATAAATAACAACAAACAACTGGCCCTGGCTCATCAACTATATTCCGACGATAATGAGCAGCGGTTTTATCCCCGCACCCTCAACCCCTGCTGGATGACCGGCCTGCACCCATATTACCAAAACCCCAAATTGCTGCATTGCCCCTCCGATGATCCCCAACCGCGCACCTGGAATGCCGATCCCAAGTTTCCCATTGACCTGGAGCCGCGCAGTTACGTGATGAACGGCTGGAATGATTATTTCCTGACCGTGTTCACCAACGCCGCCGATTTCCAGGCTTACATGCGCCGCTCCTGGAATCCCGGCATGCCCGAAGGCGTGGTCAGGGACCCCTCCGACACCATTCTTCTGGGGGAAAAAGAAACTCAGTCCACCCATGTTTACATGGATTTCACCCAACGCGCTGGCAACGACCTGGACGAAATCGAACAAGGCCGCCACGGCAAACCCGGTGCCACCAGGGGCGGCACCGGCTCCGTCTATGCCATGTGCGATGGCAGCTCTCGCTTTATCCGATATGGCAAAGCCCTCTCCCCGCTGAACCTGTGGGCCGTCATGCCCGAATGGCGCACCAATGCCGTGAACGTCTCCCTGCCCTGACCGGGTGTGAGCGCATGCGTCTTGCGTGCCAGCTTCGGCGTCCCGCCGGGCCCAACGGGCAAGGAGGCTTTATGGAAGAGATGGTTTTGGGGGATAGCGGTTTCGGGTCCGCCGGAGAAAATGCAAGCGCGTAAAACCCTCGGCCCATTTGAAGCCAAACAAGAGGCAATAACCATCCTGCAGAATTCATCTCCTCTGAACGATGATTTCAGCATTAGCAATTTGGTGGCGCCGGTGATTCATAATAGGCCGAATTCGGCGGTGTAATTTCCGGCTTATAATGGGAATGGAAACGTGATGGGTTACGTGCGGGGGCGCTGATAGTTTTTGGTGGCGAAATAGGAACAAAGCCCCCTCTGAGGGCCACTCCGCATATAGTGCGCTACCAATAAGGCCAGCCAGTTGGTGGCAATCGAACCTGTTCCCGCCGTTTTTTGGTGCCGCTGGCGGAACTAAGGAAAATCGGGCGCAGGTTTAAAGCAGGCCGCCTCAATGTGCGATTGCGCGATAGAATTTGACGCGCGCCCCGGCGGCGTTCACATCGGTGAATGGCATCACGGAATTGGTGGCGGTAAAGGTTTCCAACAACTGCCAGCTTATCAGGTTTGTTGAAGCTTCCACACGGTATTGCCAGCCGGGCTGCACGGCCAGTTCCAGACGCGCCTGGCCGTCCGGCTGTACGGCGATGCTGCGCCATTCGGCCGGCAGGGTTTCCAGGTAAACTTGCAGGCCCGCCAGTTGTACGGCAGCGCCAGGGTTGCCCGTGACATGGATGGGAACCATGGTTGAATTCGAAGAAGAAGGATGCGCCACCAGGTATTGATTGATCGCAGCTTCAAGATTGTCCACCACCACCCCGGCGTCAAAGAGACCTGTGAAACTCCACTCCGTCTGGCCGTCTGCGCCGATATCAATGGCTGGATGAAGGAGATTGGTCGAGCCGGGGGCCACGCCCAGTTGCGCGTGAAGGACGTAATAACCTTTCGGCACGTGCAGCCAGGTGAATCCCTGCCCATGGGTGTTGAGCATGATGATGCTCTGCTGAGTTCCCTCGTTGACTTGGGTTCCACCCAGAAGGCTGACGATGTTGGATGCCTTGCGGACCAAGGCAATCACCGGCAGCGACAAATCGGCCGTTTGTGCGCTTGTCAGCTTCACCATGCTGGTGTACTTGCCGCGCCCGGCATGGGGGGGCAAATGAATGGGCCACGATACCATCGCGGTTTCGCCCGCGCCGAGATCTGCCACGGTTTGAACCGCATTGGTCAGCAACGTCAGTTGCTCGGCACCTCCAACACGCACCAGATTTGTGAGGGTGGCGGTGACGCTGGTCAATGGATGCTGCTGCGAACCTTCGGCCACCATCAAATCCACCGTGGGTTGCGCCATCCCGGCGCAGTCCACCACAATCCGCGCTGGATTGACGACCAGCAAGGCATCCGTGTACTCAACCGGCTCCTGAAACAATCCAACTGTCACCGGCCTTGGGCCCGGATTCAGCCACGCCACGGTGACCAGGTAGTTTTCTCCAGGGGGCGGTTCCTGCAAACGCAATGAAACGGGCCGGCGGGAGGTGTCCGTTAAGTGGCCAGCGATTTCGTTGTGAGTCAGACCATGGGTGGAAGAAAAACCCAGCCGCCGCCCCTGGCTATCGGTAACCAGCAAAGAAACCTCGGCTTCGGGAGGAGCAAACAGTTGCAGATCCAGCGCGAAGAGATTGGTTCCGGCGGCAAATTCCACGCTTCGGGCGTTGTTTTGCGCAGACAAGGTTTCCAGCATCAACGGCGCCGCGTTTCTGACCTTGGCACGCACCTCCCTCATCCGCAACTGCCCGTGGCGGGACGCCGCCGGGGCAACCACTTCGCCTTGGGGCGGCTGTAGGGCGGAGGCACTCCATGTCTTGGGGCGCAACACCTCTCCCAGCCCAAAGACATAAAACGGCTTCCATTGGGTGCCCGCCCGCCACGGGCCGCTGTAAATGTCCACCGTCAGATAATGCGGACGCAACTGACTCAGGAAATTGCGGCTGTATCCTTGAAAATCAAGGGGAAGCTCAACACTGGTTCCAGCGGGCACCTGATTGGTCCCGGCCCATGAGCTATATGTCAGGAGGGTCGCCTGATCCAAACCCACCAACTTTTTGATCGTCATCGGCGACCAGATGGTATAGCCCACCACCCGGTAATCAGCAGGCGTGTTGCCGGTGTTGCGCACGGTAACGCGCGCGGTGCCCCGGGCCACATCCAGGTTGGGCAGGCCCCAGGAGAACAGGTACTCATCGCCGAAGGCGCTCGATAGTTTTAAATCAACCGTGGTATCTGCAGAGAAGGTGCTTGCGGCCTTCAAATACACCGGCGCGGCGGCCTCATTCAGCAAAAATTGACTGGCGCTGCCAAAACTTGTGACCGCCGCATTGTTGTCCTCATAGTACGCGCCAAAAGAGCTGATAAACACCAACGCCATCTGCCGCTTGAGCCCGATGCGCGCCGAGGATACCGCGTATTCGGCATAACCGGCGCCTTTGGCGACCGTGGCGCTGATGCCGGCCAGCGGGGCGGCTACCTTGCTCACCAGGCAACCCAACACCACCGCCGATCCAACCGCTTGCACTGCTCCGAGCACTGCTTCGCCCGCCGCCGCAGTATGTTCGATGGCCGCCAGCCGGTGATATTGGTTGACCATGGTTTCCAGCTTGAAGACTCCGATACCATCTGACGCCCGGGGATAGGCGATAAAAACCGCTTTGCCACGGGGAACCTCCTGGAGGCTGGCCGTCTGCTCACGCAGCAGCCTCCGGGCCTGGCCAAAATCAAAATCCGCCCTGGGCAAAGTGGTTGCCGCAGCCGTCAGGAAATTGCTCGCTTTGGCGTTGAGGAGATTCTGGTGCCCGACATGATAAGCCGAGGCGATAAAATCCCCCTTGGTCACGGGAAAGGTTTTGTTGGTCAAATCAAGGCTCAGCTTCTCATGGAGGCTACGAACCGCATCCATCATCATGCCCTCCGCGTAACGCTCCAGCGCGGACGCCAGCACGACTTTCACCGCCGTTTTCATGGAGACGCCGCCAAGGGTCCGTCCCAGATTCACAACCTCGCGCCCCGGATTTAGCGTGCTGATGTAACCGGCCCAATCCGTGGCATCGTCTAGTGCCTCCGGCTCCGTGAGCAAATTGTCGTCCTGCACGGCTTTGCAGAGGGCTGCCATGCGGCCCGCGTTATAATTCAGCACCGCTTCCGCGGCCTCCTGCAACTCTGTTACTTCTCCGGATAAAGCGGCCAAAGTGGCCGCCGTTGACCACAACCGGATGTGGCGGGTGATCGCCGCGCCTGCGCGGCTGATGTAGGCAACGTTGGCGTATTGCTGCTGGTATTGGTTGGCTGAGACCACAATAACGTATGCGCTCCCTACCGGCACATCATTCCACGCGTAAACCCCATCCGCGCCTGTCTTGACCACCGGGCGTACCGGGGTCAATCGTGACAAGAGGGTGGCAAGTGGCGGAATATGCCCCCCGTATTCGCCATGCACCAAAGTCCAAAACCCGTTAACGCCGCCTGCCTCAAATAAGGCAACTTGCGCTCCTGCAATAGGGGTGGGCGTGTTCCGATGCCGTACCGTGCCGTTGAGGGTTGCCGTGGACGCTGCCACGGTCAGCGGGGCGGAGGCCGTGCCCCGGCGTTGGCGGTCGGTGTGGATCAAACAATCCACCGCATACTGGCCAGGCCACAATCCTGCCGGCAGCGTGGCGCTGGCGAGCCATTGGCCCGATACGGCTTCATAAGTTCCGGAACCCACCAGAACGACCACGCCCACCGGCGAGACCACCCCAAACACAAAATCGCCCGCCGTAATCCTGCCATACAGGGGATCGTGGATGCGCGCCGCAAGGGACAGGGTTCGCGTTTCCTCATTGAACGCCAACGTCGGGTAAATAACCACCGGCCCATCCATGCCGCCGCCGAGACTCCGTGTGTCCACCGTGAACAATCCAGAAGTGGCTGACGGCTGGTTAAAAAACGGCCCCAAGTAAGGCCGGGTGTCCAAAGTAAAGTTCGTCGAATGCGCGAGGCCTTCGCCGGCATGGGCGGTGAAGGTGGCGAGCATCCAAAGCAGCAAGGCCAAAACCTGAAGAAATCGCACCTTGGGTGGGCTTGCGTTTTTTGAGGGCGCTACCATTTTTTGTATAATTAACCAGATTAAGCCTGTTCGCTGTCCGAGGACGGAAAAGTTGGAATCAGAACCCTTTCACGCACCGGAAACCGAGGTCGGTAGCGACAAAACTTGGCGCGACGCTGCCGCGAAACGCGCACCGAGCGATGTTGGCAGCAGAGTACCAAGAGCCGCCCCGATGCACACGATAGCCCGTCGTCGTTGGGCCTTTGGGGTCGGCCTGGGTGGCGCCGGAATTGGAATACCAACCGCTGTCATACCAGTCCCAGCACCATTCCGCGACGTTACCCGCCATATCGTACAAGCCATACCCGTTGGGCGGGAACGAGGCCACCGGGCTGGTGTAGGGAAAGCTTCCGGTATTGTAGGTTGGGTGGTAGTCTCTTGTGGGGCTGGCATCGTAGGTAAAAACGTACTGGCTAAAATAATTTGCCAGGTTGTGCGTAATGATGTCTCCCCAGGGAAACCGACTGCCGTTCAACCCGCCCCGCGCGGCTTTTTCCCATTCCGCCTCGGTTGGCAGCCGGTAGCCGTTCGCATTCCATTTGACATAAAGCACGCGCTGGCCGGTCTTATAAACATTGGTGAGGGTGGCGTCTGTATAGTACACCGGAGTAAGCCCATCGACTTGCGAACGAGCATTGCACCATTTCACCGCATCAAACCAATTCACGCCATGCACCGGATGGTCGGCGGCTTTGCCCCCACCGGCATTATCAAAGGTGTATCCCCGCGTCACCGCCCACTGATAAACACTGTCCCAAAGCGATTTGCTGACTTCGGCCTTCTCGATGTAAAACGCGCTGACGTAAACGGAATGGAGGGGGCGTTCATCTGTGTAGCCCTCCGCAAAGGGATCGCCCATGGTGAAGGAGCCGGCGGGAATGAGCGCAAAGCCTTGGGGATCGGCGTCGTTGGCGGAAATCTTGACCCGGCAGTTGGTGGTAAATTGACCGTCCCAATCCGCTCCCGCGTTCCAGACCACATATTTGTTCACGCCAGGCGTCACCCCACCGCCCTGTGCCCCGGAAAACGAGCGCGCCGGCACGGTCCACGTCGCGCCGCCATCGGCGGAAATTTGAATGAAAATGGTGATGGCGCTGCTGTCGGGATCGCTCAGGTCATAGAAGATGTCCACGAGCTTGCTGCCCGGCCGCTGCGACGCCCGCACATTGGAAACCACCGGTGCGGCGGAGTGCAGGATGTTTGTAAAAACATACAGAGCAAGGGTGAAAAGAAGAATGGGACGACGATGGCTGGCCACGACTTTCATAAGAATATTAAATAGTACTCGCCAGTTTAAGACAAGGCCTTTTTTTTACCTTCTGGCCAGTGCGGGTATGCCGCGCCGGCCCACCTGCTTGGTCAGGTCACCCCCAGGGCCCAACCCCAGGCAACCAACGAGGGCGTGGCAACAGCTTCAGAAGCTTGCACTCTCAAGGAATCACGATCCGGTAAAATCGCTGAGCCGACAGCCCAGCGCCCGTATCCACCGCCCGCGCCGTGTTGCCCGTAATCTCAATCGCCACCTCCAAATCCGTCCATGCAGGGTCGTTCAGGGAGGCCTTGTACTGCACCTTGTACGTTCGCCCTGCCGCCGCCGGCCACAGCAGCGTCGTGCTCCCGCCCCCCGGCATCCCCATGACCAACGCCCGCAACACCGAGCCGCGGTTGGTTGGGTCCGTGCCCGCCCGCTGCTCCTGCGCGTTGGTCAGCGTGTCGCCATCGCAATCATCATTGCCGTTAAACATCAGCGTGTTTAGATAGGCCAGCTCCCACGCGTCATCCAATCCGTCACCATCAGTGTCCCCCCCGGCCAGCCGGACCACAAAAATGTCCTGCATTGCATTATAATCCCCCTGCACCAAATCGCTGGCATGACTGGCAAATACAATTGTGCCGCCGTCAGCGCTGAGCAACGGCTGAGTGGAGGGGCCATTGCCGGCGCGGCCGGTCCTGGGATTGGCGCTCAGGAGATAGGTGACACCCAGCTGGAGGTCCCGCAGAAAAACGTCCGAGTATTGATTGAAATCATGGGAAACCAGGTTGTTGGCTTTGCTGTCAAAGAGAACATAACGCCCGTTGGGGGTGATTTGCGGCGGCCCGGAAGGCCCGTTGCCGGGCGTAACGCCGTCCGGGGCGACCGAGACGAGCTGCAGGGTACGACTGACGCGATTGGTGGCAAATATGTGGGTCAGGCCGTTGGTGGGTTGCGTTTGGAAAGCAATAACCTCCGCATTAGAGCTGAGCACAGGCTTTTGGCCGCCGGCGAAAATCAGGTAGCTGTAAATAGGTGTTTCATACAGATTATGCAAATAGACGGAGCTGGGCTGGCTGGCTGGCAGGCTGTTATAGACCACGAATCGGGAATCTGGTCCGATGAAGATGTTGGTGCCAAAGCTGTTGATGCGGCGGTACTGCGCCAGATGGAAATCCCATGCGTACAGCTTGTAAGTGGGCGCGGCGATATCGTTGGTTAGCATTAAATCAGTCGCCCGCGTGCTAAAGACCAACCAGCGGCCATCAGGCGAGAATTGAGGCCTCATGGAGTGATTGTTGCCGCCGCCGGGAAGGCTGCCAACCCCTGGCTGCGTCAAGAGTCGTGCGGTTTGGGCGAAGAGGTCGAATAAATAAATATCGTAATACTGCGTGCCACTCTGGCCCACCAACTCAAGATTTTTGGCCGTAAAGGCCAGCGTGTTCCCATCGGGACTAAAAGCCATCCGCCACCACATATTTACCCCTTGGTCAGCCTCGAAAACATAATCACCAAGCGGAAAACAAGCGCTTACCACACCCCCGGTGGGATTGACATTAAGTTGTTTGTAAGTGTCAAATTTGGCATCATACAACCAGCCGTCTGGTGCGCCAGCACCAGCGGATACGGAACCACCGTCTATTGCCACACGGCCCAGCATGGCAATGCGACGCCCATCAGGACTGATGACTGGCAGGCGCAGGGGGTATGGGTTGTTGTTTGTAGCCGCATTCCAAGGTGGTATGACCAAGTTGTTGGTTCCAGTATGCAAATCCATCAGGTAAACTGCCCGATGGAAATTGGTGTGTTGCGGCGAAAGGGAGCTGGCAAAGGAGGAAAACATGACATATCGGCCATTGGCGGAGATTCCTTGCGGTTCGATGTAACACTGGGCGGTGGCGGTGAGCTGAGGTTTGTCCTCGTGCCGCAGGCTCACCAACTCGAGGCGGCCGGTCAGCGCATCGCACAGGAACACATCCGAGGCACCGTTGGCATCGCCCGCCACCAGCGCATCACTCACACTGTCAAAGGCCACCCATTGGCCATCCGGGGAAATCACCGGCGCATTGTCGGCAGACAAACCCGGGGACGGCTGTCCGTTACGGCCCACAGTAAGAAGCCGGCTTTCCAACTGGGATAAATTCGCAATATAGATTTGGCAAACCCGAAGATCATTGGGATTCAGGCCGACCGTGGGCGGCCGGGGCGCAACCAGAAAAGCGGCAAACTGTTGGTCAGCGGAAAATACCGGAGAATACACCGCCAGATAATTGGTCTGGCCGGAATGGCTGATTTCGACGTACCGCGAGCTTTGCAACGACCTATCCCATATCTTCAAGTGTGTGGAGGTGGCATCGTAGGGAGCCCTGATCTGGCTGTCCACATAGGCCAGCCACCGGCCGTCGCTGCTTAATTCCGGCCAGGCTTCCAAGGGCGTGTTGCTGGAAATGAGCCACGTGGTCCCCGTAGCCAGTTCATGGCAAAACAGCAGCGCCCCGGCGGCATTGGTCGGAGCCGCTTTGAACGCCACCATGCTCCCATCCCGGCTGATGACGGGGTTGAAGCAACGAAAAACATTGGTGGAGGTGGCAAAGCAGGCGGCGGCATTGGAACTGACCCAATGCGTTTGTTGCAGGGTGACATCGCGCACGTAAATTTCCCCCTGGGCGTTGGTTGCGCCAGCCACCAGATTGGTGGCCTGCGACACAAACACCACCCACCGGCCATCCGCGCTGATGCCAGGGGCCTCACAGGGACCGCTGGCGGGCGGGCCGCCGTTTTCGCCGATGCTCACCAATACCGTCCGCCCCTCCTGTAAGTCTCGGGCAAAGATCTGGTAGTGAGACCCGGCATAGTCCGCCGTGACCAAATTGGTGGCTCGGGAGGCAAAAACCACCCACCGGCCGTCAACCGACCAACAAGGCAGGGTGGAATCTCCATTGCCACCTTGAATCCCGTCTTCCGCCACACTGATGAGACGGGTCACGCCTTGACGCAGATCGCGCAGGAATATGTCGCTGTAGCCATTGGTATCCCCCGGCGTCAGATTGGACGCCGCACTGGCAAAAACAACCGCCCAGCCATCAGCCGAGAGAGTCGGGTAGTTGGCATCCTGATTGGCACCGCCCCAGCCGTTGGTGCTGACACTCACCAGCGTCGTCTGCCGGGTCTGCGGGTCCCGGACAAACACGTCCAAATGGGGGCCACGATCATCATTGGTGACCAGGTTGTTTGCCTGGCTCACAAACACCAGGTAACGGCCGGTGGCGTTGAACTGGGGATGAAAAGAAGGTCCGGCTCCCGAACGCGACGACTGTGGGAGGGCGGAAGCCACACCGACCGGCCCGGGGGCTGACACCAGAGAAAGTGTACAACTGCAAGCAATAAAGATGGCGCAACTTAAAATGCGGCAAGTCATGGGTCCTCCTTTAAGGTTTTTAAGGAATCATTGTGCAGCCGCTTTTATTACTATCCAAGGGATTGTACTCATAGGCCCGCACCAAACCCTTTGAGTCACAGGAGTCCACGCGTCCGTCCGCAAACAAGACATTGCCCAAGGCTGTGGCGTGCAGTTGAGGCAACCAAAAAGGGGGCGGATAACCGGAAACAATCCGATTCCGTTTAACCGGATAATTGGACTTAAAGCTTGAAAGCGTAAAACCTGAACCCGGACAAGACCCGATTTCACTTCCCCCCCCCATGAGACGGTCCGCCATCAAGGGACTATCGCCGGTTCTCATATCCAGCTCGGTCATGATGACATAGCCGGCGGCGCTATTGCTCATGCCCGCCAAGCCATTGGGATTGGCGGAAAAATCCACCGCCGGCCGTTTTTCCGGGTCACTGGGACAGACCACCAACCGCGGACTGTCCACATAGTTGGACAGGAAAAACATGTGTGCATACACCAGACTTGCTCCGCCACTGCCCCCCTCAGAAACCGGCGTAAACCAAGGGGGCATGTCGTTGTGTTCAGCCGCAAATTTTAAAATGGCCACACCCAGTTGCCGCAGGTTGTTGGTGCAAGTGGCCCGGTGGGCACCAGCCTGCGTTTTGCCCAGCAAACTGGCGCCGGTAAGCAGCAGCAGCGCGCACACACTGAGTACCACCACCAAATCGGTACGCGTGAAGCCGTGCGCCGTGAGGGGCAATGGTCGTCGCATCATCATACACTTCCTCCTTGGAGTTCCGATTGAATTTGAACCTTCACGGGCCTTTTTTGCTACTGGCCAGAGCTTTGCTTAGAGTTTTGTTATCCTAATTAATTCAAAAATAGTGTCAAACCAAAAAGTGCCGAGTGGGGCAAAGGCTGGGCAAATCACGCCCCCCTCCCGGGGCAAAGCTGGAGAAGATGCGCAACCGCCACGAGCTTCCTCAGAAGCTCCTCGCCTGCCAGTCTGGTTGTTTCCCCAACACCGTCCGCCGACGGTCGCGGCACCACGTCCCCGGCAACGTTCCCAGACTTGGCCACCACCGCCATTCCTGTTACAACCGCAGCCATGAACTGTTTTATCACCGGCGCTTCGGGTTTTATTGGCGCCCATGTGGTCCAGGAACTCATTGCCCGCGGGCATCGGGTGCGCGCCCTTCTGCGGCCTTCTGCTGATACCCGGGCGCTGGCCGGCCTGGAGTACGAGCGCATCACCGGCGACGTCACCCAGCCCGAAACGTATGCCGCCGCCCTGCGCGGGTGTGACTGGTGCTTTCACGTCGCCGCCAGCTATCATCTCTGGCTGCCCGACTACCGCCCCATGTACGCCACCAACGTCGAAGGCACCCGCCGGATTCTGGAAACGGCCTGGTCTGCCGGTTGTCAACGTCTCGTGTACACCAGCACGGTGGGTTGTATCGGCCTGCCCCAACCGGGGGTTCATCCGGTGGTGCCCACTGACGAAAACACCCCCGTTTCCGAAGCGCAAATGAGCAATCACTACAAGCGCAGCAAATGGCAGGCCGAGCAGGTGGCGCGCGAACTGGCCGCCCGGGGCGCGCCGGTCATCATCGTCAACCCCAGCGCCCCCATCGGCCCATGCGACACCAAGCCCACTCCCACGGGCCAAATCATCGTGGACTTTCTCCGCCGCCAGATGCCCGCCTATTTGGATACCGGCCTGAATTGGGTGCATGTGCGCGATGTGGCGGTGGGCCATCTGCTCGCCGCCGAAAAGGGGCGGGTGGGCGAGCGTTACATCCTCGGGCATGCCGAAGGCAACTGGACCATGCGCCAAACTCTGGCAACCCTGGCGGAACTGTCGGGTCTGCCTGCTCCCCGCTGGCAAATCCCCTACGCTGTGGCCTTCCTGGCCGCCTGCGTGGACGAGACCCTGGCGCGCCTGACCGGCCGCCCCCCCCGCGCTCCGCTGGCCGGGGTGCGCATGGCCCGCTATAAGATGTTTTTCAACCCCGCCAAGGCCATTCGGGAATTGGGCCTGCCGCAGACTCCGCCCCGCGAGGCATTTGCTGAGGCCATTGCGTGGTTTCGCGCCCACGGCTACGCCCCGCCAAAGTAAGCCTTGGAGCACCTGCGCAGGACCGCCCCACGCCCCACATCTTTATCCTTCAGCGTAAAATGTGAGGCAGCCGGATTCCCTGCTCTCTCTCGTTGTCCCTAGGCTCTGGGCCAGCAGCAGAGGCAAATTAACTCCGCCGTCCCTTCCATTCCTGCCGGGGCGGCTCAGGCAACCCCTGAGCGCGATAGGCCGTGCGGAAGTGCAATTTGGCCACTTTCCGCAACTCCTCCGCGCCATGGCGCTGGACAAACTCCTGGGCCACCGCCTCCACTTTATCGGAGGCGCCCTTGGGAAAAACCATGCCGTAGCGTTGCTCCATTTTCTTGAGGCGCTGCACAAATTCATCCCGCGCCAGTATGGAGGCCGCCGCCACCGCCACGTCGCTCTCAGCCTTATGCCGCTGTTTGACCTCGATTTCGCGTCCCAACGCTTTTAGCGCTCGTTCCACCGTGTCTTCGGTATGGGCAAATTGATCCACAATGGCCAGTGCCGGCGGAGGCTGCATCTGATACTTGACGAGGCACAAATTCTCGATGACCTGCGCATGCGCCCACGCCAGGATGCGATTCACGCTTTTCATTTTGACGTACATCCGGTTGTACGCCTCATTGCCAATCGGCACCACGCGGTACACGCAGCCCGGGGTGCGGCGGATGATGCCCGCCAGGCGTGCAATCTCCCGGTCGCTGCCCACGCTTTTGGAATCGCGAATCCCGGCTTTCTGGAGGGCTTTGACAATCTCCGCATTCACATACACGCCCGCCGCGCACAGGGGGCCAAAGAAATCCCCCTTGCCCGATTCGTCCACCCCCAGCCGGGGCATGTTCATCTCCGGTGAGTGCACCTCCTCGTAGCCCAGCCGGGCGCTTTGTAAAATCTCCGGTTCCAGCACGAACTCCACAAAGTCATGAGCTCCCTTGCCCTGGACCACCAGCCGGCCCCGCCGGGGATAATAAGCCAGGCTCAGCTCGGGGGTGGCATAGGCAAAGTCGGCATAGGGCGCCTGCCGCGGCACATAATTCCGGGCGGCCAGGTATTCCTTCAAAGCGTTGGCCTGAGCCGGCGTCAGCTGCAGGGTGTAGGTGTTGGGAGGAGGGGCCGGTTCTGCCTCGGAATTGTTGCGCGTTGCCTTGTCCATGTGCCGGGGACAGCCTAACGATCACCCTCCCCGGCTGCAATGCCGAACTGGGCGTCGGACCCCTCCGCCGGGATGCCGGGGGCGTCCGCAAAGGGCGCCGCCAGATGAAGGCGGCGGCTTGCCAAGGCCGCAGCCGAGGCGTATTAGTACTGCATGAGCTCGCGTTTATCGGCCGGAAGCCGGCGTTTTGGCTTCACGTTGATTGAACTTCTGGTGGTCATTGCCATTATCAGCATCCTGGCCAGTCTGTTGTTGCCCGCGCTTGCCAATGCCAAGGCCAAGGGCAAACGCATCGCCTGCGTCAGCAACATCAAACAGGTGGTGCTGGCCTTCACCATGTTTGCGGACGACAACGGCGACCGATTCCCCTGGGGGGTGGACAGCAGCGACGGCGGCACGCGCGGCTTTGGCTCCACGTGGTTGCATTTCTACGCCATCTCCAACGAGCTGGTCACGCCCAAGGTCTTGCACTGCCCCAGTGATGACAACCGGACCACCGCCAACTATTTCGGGCGCGGCCCGGATGGTTTTGCCGAGCCCGGCATGCAAAACAATGCCCTCAGTTTTGGCATCGGGCCGGAGGCCTCCGTCCGCCTGCCCAACATGCATCTGGTGTTGGATCGCAACATCATTGGCAGCAGTGACAACAGCAACTGCGACGTGGCCGGGATTCGCGGCGTAATCACCATTTTTGGCGTCAACGGCGCCTACACCACCTCCGGGTGGGGCAGCGACATTCATAAAAATAAGGGCAACGTGGGCCTGGCTGAAGGCAGTGTGCATCAATACAATGAACGCCAGCTCAAGCGGCACATGGAGCAAACCGGCGATCCCAACCTCAGCAACTGCGTCTTGAAACCCCAGTAATGCCGGCGTCAACCGCGCGCCTTCAGCGGCAACAATGCCTTCGCCCCGCGCATCCCGGCCGGGGCATCCTGATTTCCGAAATCCGGTTTTTCCCAACGTTGCATTTGTCATCCTCCGGCCGCTGGCGTATATTGCGTCAGACCCCGGGCGGAAAGGAAAGCATGAGCAACGCAACACAATCAGCGATCAAGCAACCGGAGCCTTTTACTCCCGGCATTACCAAGGACATGGTGCGCCAGCATGCCTTTCGCATGTACGCCGATAAATTAAAACATGCCGAGCTGACTCTACAGGATTGGGTGCTGGCGGAAAAAGACCTGGTCAAGACCCTGGAAACGCAGGGCACAGAGGAGCGCTAGCCGCCACGCGCCTTGCTCTACAACCAGGGGCGCAACAGCTCGCGCTCTTCGGGTTTAAGCCGGGCCAAGGGCACGGTGGGCGCCAGTTGGCGGGCCAGATTGGTTTCGCCCAGCGCCCCGAGGGCGGCCACGTAAACCGCCTGCCAGCCGGGCAGGGCTTGATCCCAAACCAGGGTGCTTTTCTGGTAGGCAGCCCGTAAACCCGCATAGTCTTTGCGCCGCAGGTGCGCCAAGGCCAGCGTGGTGCGGTAGGCCATCATGTCCGGTCGTTTGGCCACCAGCGACTCGGCCACCTGCCGCGCCCCCTCAATGTTAATTTCCAGCAGCAGCTCCAAGTAGGCCAGATCGTTGCGGGGCGCCTCATCGTCCGGATAGAGTTTCACCATGTCCTGCATCAACCGCCGCAATTCGGCGGTGTCACCGCGATTTTCATAAAGTTGAATGAGCGCCAGATAGGCCCGCCGCGTATAAGTGGGAAACGTGGCCAGCCGCCGATAGGCGCGGGCAGCCTCGGCCACAGCGCCGATTTTCTCGGCGTATTCGCCCAGGTAGAGTAGGGCCTCCGGCAGATTGGCGGCCTGGCTCTGCGCCTGATCCCAGTGGGCCACGGCCTGGTTTTCCCGTCCCAATTCCATGGCCACCCGCGCACGGTACAGCTCCCGCAGCCAGCCGGGCAGCGGCACCTGGTCATTGGCCAGAAGGGCCTGCAACCGCGGCCAGTCACTTAGACCTGCAATGGCATCGCAAAAAACCAGGAAGAAGTCCTGATTCTTGAAGGCCACCGATTCGGGCAGCACCTCCAGCACCCGCAGGTATTCGCCCCGGCCATTGAGCCAGCGGGCCAACCCCAGCAGGCGATCCTCCCCCCCCTTTTGAAACTGTTTGATTGTCTCGGCAATAATCTCCTCCCGGCGCTGCGGCGCACTGCGCAGGGCGAGGTCTTGCAATAAAAAGTCACGGGTCACCCCGGCCGGCAGGGTTTGGAGGCGTTCCCGACAATATTGCGCCTCTTCCGGCGTCATGTCCCGTGCGCCGGACCAGAAGCCCACCGCCACCAGGACCGTGCCCTGGTTGGTGGAGGTGGTGAGCTGTCGAAGTATGGCCCTGGCCTGTGCCTGCTCCGCCGAGTTGGTGAGGGTCAAAAGCTGGCGGGCCAGCAGCAACTGGATTTCTTCATCGGCCGGTTGCAGCGCCAGATAGGCACGGCAGGCCGCAATGGATTGCGCGGTTTGTCCGCGTTGCTCAAAAAAATGCGCCGCCTGCCGCAGGGTGGCCGGCCGCTCAGGAGTCTCGCGCAGGGCTTGAATTAGATACTGTTCGGCTTTATCCCACCGGCGCAAAAAGAGGGCCAGATCCACCAGCATGTCCCGCTCCTCCTGCGGCGGGGGCTGGCCGCGCCACAAAGTTTCCCACAAACTAAAGGCCTCCTCGCGCTTGAATTCGGTGAACACCAGTGCCAGCACCCGCAGGGCCTCGCGGTTGGCGGGGTTCAAATGCAGGGCCGACTGGGCGGTTTCCACCGCTGCGTTAAAGTCCTTGCGCGTGAGATGGCTGCGGGCCAGCTCAGCCATGGCTTGGGCGCGGCGGACTTTCAAGCGCTCATAGGCGGAGGGCGCCAGCAGCAGCCCCGCCACCAGCGCCAGGAGCACCACCACCCACAGCACCCGCCGCCACCACCGGGGCGGAGCCTCTGGATCCGGTAAAAAAATGCTCATGCCTCTATTCCGTTACAATCAACCGCGGCAATTCCGTCAACCATGCCCGCTGGGCCTCGGCCAGACTGGGATACCCCGTCAGCACGGCCTCCAGGGCTTGCTGGCCCAAATTGCGCCGCCCCAGCCACGCCTGCCGCAAACGCTGCCAACGGGTTGGCTCGGCCTCCGGCCAGCCGCCGCCGGGCAGGGGGCGCTCTTCCATCACACAAAAGAAAACATACCACGTGCGCCCCTGCCCCGTAAAAACATACGTGCGAAAGGGCAGCTCAAGGTTGCCCGCGGGGAAGAGCGCCGCTGGCTGCCGCTCCACCAGTTCAAATCCGGTGGCAGGCAGGCAGATCTCCGGCCGATGCACCCGCGCCATGAGCGACGACACCCGGCTGGGCGCCCAGCGGTTGAAAAACAAAATCCAGTGCACCCCCCCGCCCCGCTCCCACAAGGCCGATTCGCTCTGCGTACTGCGCAGCAAGACCCGGATTTCTTCGTCCACCGCCCGCAGTTGGAAGCCTGGCGCGTCCGTGGGCCAACGCACGCGCCACGCCAGCCGGGGCCCGCGCTCCTGCTCATGCCAGCGATACCACGCCTCCGTCACCCCCAGGCAAAGTCCCAGCCAGCCACACAACGCGAAAGCCCAGCCCCGGGGCAGCCAGGCGGCGTCGGCGGCATCTGTCACGGAAGTTTTAGGCTCGTCAGGCCGGCTGCCGCGCTGGGCCAGCCAGCCCATCAGGGCCACGCCGCCCACCAACAAACCAAACAACAGCAGGCCCGCCGGGTCATGCCAGCTCCGCTGGGCCTCGGCCCCGTGGCGGGCCGTCAACCACGCCAGCCAGCCCGTGCGCAGCATGTTCAAAAATATCGCCCACGCTATGCCCGCCACCAACAGCGCCCCGCGCCCCCCCCAGCGCAGCCGAAACCACTCGCCCATGAACAGCGTCACCATTACCGCCGTTTGCAGCGAGCGCACACCGCTGCAGGCTTCGTTGACGCCCACACTCAAACCACTGGCCAGTTTAATGATGTTGCCCTGACGAAAGGCCGCCACCCCCAGCCAGTTCAAAGCCTCGGTGGTCACGCCTGTAATGAAACTGAGCAGGCCATTGACTACGCGCGTCTCCAATCCAGTCGGCCACGGTACTGAGGTTAACATGAAAAAGATCGGAAAAGCCAGCCGCCACGCCCATCCCGGGCCTCCGACGCCCCACAGCATGAGCAGGCTGGTCACCACGCCCAGCACCGCCGCCGCCCAGGTGAGGAGCCGCCAATCTGGGTTGGCCTCGTACACCACCTGCAAGGGCAGGCAGACAACCAGCAGGCCCGCCATCAGCCATCGCCAATGGGGCGTGGCAGGCGGCTCAGGCGGGCCGGGCGGCCAGCGCCGCGCAAACAAATACAACGCCAGCAAGGGCACGCCCCACCCGTAGCTGTACTGCGGATTGATCTCCCATTCCGGCGCCAGCATCAGACACACCCAAAACCACACGCCGCCCAGCACCAGCAGCGTCGGCCACGGCAGGGCGGCCTGCGCCGGCACCTGGGGGTTGGAGGCACCGCTCATGGCCCCAATTTAAGCCAAACCTGCCCGCCCTGGCAGCAGGAAAAACTCAGCGACCAGCCCCGAAAGATGCCTCTGCTGCCCAAGAAACGCCACCCAGGGCAACCCGCCGCCACAATGCCCCAGCGTTCCCGTGCTTATAAGAAAGTGCTTGGGATGCTCCCGCCAACGGAGTATGAGTGAAACCCGGTATGGGCAACGTGAAGCATTACGATTTTCTCGTCATTGGCAGCGGCATCGCCGGACTGTTCTTTGCCCTCAAAGCCGCCGCCGGCGGCACCGTCGCCGTGGTCACCAAGAAAAATCGCGCGGAGTCCAATACCAACTATGCCCAGGGCGGCATCGCCTCGGTGATGAGCAAGGAGGACAGCTTTGAAGAACACGTGCGCGACACCCTCGTGGCCGGCGCCGGGCTGTGCAAGGAAGAAGTGGTCCGCACCATTGTGCAGGACGGCCCCGCCCGGATTGCGGAGCTGATCGAATATGGGGCGCGTTTCAGTGTCCGGCCTGATCCCGCCGCGCCCGGTCATGCCGCCCTCGACCTCACCCGCGAAGGCGGCCATTCCAAGCGCCGCATCCTCCACGCCCAGGACATCACCGGCCGCGAGCTTGAACGCGCCCTGCTGGAGGCCTGCACCGGCCAGCCCAACATCCACATTTTCGAGAACCATTTTGGCGTGGACCTGATCACCACCGCCAAGATGGGGCTGCCCGGCCCCAACCGCTGCGTGGGCACCTACGTGCTCAACAAAACCACCGGGCAGGTGGACACCTTTGCCGCGCGCGTGGTCGTCCTCGCCACCGGCGGCTGCGGCAAGGTTTATCTTTACACCACCAACCCCGACATCGCCACCGGCGATGGCGTGGCCATGGCCTATCGGGCCGGCGTGCCCATCGCCAACATGGAATTCATCCAATTTCACCCCACCTGCCTCTACCATCCCAAAGCCAAATCGTTCCTCATCAGCGAGGCCGTGCGCGGCGAAGGCGGCGTGCTGAAAAACTTGGCCGGCGAGGAATTCATGAACAACGTGCATCCGCTCAAGTCCCTGGCCCCGCGCGACATTGTGGCCCGCGCCATTGACAGCGAGATGAAACGCACCGGCGCGGATTACGTGCTCCTGGACATTTCGCATCTCTCGGCCCGGTTCGTCATGAATCGCTTTCCCAACATCTACGAAACCCTGCTCAAGTACGGGATTGACATGACCAAGGAGCCCATCCCCGTCGTCCCCGCCGCCCATTACCAGTGCGGCGGCGTGCTGGCCACGGTGGACGGCGAGACCGAGCTGCCCGGCCTGCTGGCCATTGGCGAAGTGGCCTGCACCGGCCTCCATGGTGCCAATCGCCTGGCCAGCAACTCCCTGCTCGAAGCCGTGGTCTGCGCGCATCGCGCCGCCCAACTGGCTCTGCGCTCCCCCCTCCCCCCCCCGCCCGAGCACCTGCCCCAATGGCAGAGCGGCCATGCTACCAACGCCGATGAAATGGTGGTGGTGTCGCACAACTGGGACGAAATCCGCCGCGTGATGTGGGACTATGTGGGCATTGTCCGCACCACCAAACGCCTCCAGCGCGCCCGCAACCGCATCCTCAATCTTCAGGCCGAAATTCAGGAGTTTTATTGGGATTTCCTCGTCACGGCCGACCTGCTCGAATTGCGCAACATCGCCACCGTGGCCGAGCTGATCGTGGCCTGCGCCCTCCAACGCCCCGAAAGCCGCGGCCTCCATTACACGCTCGACCACCCCCATCCCGATCCCGCCTGGGAAAAACGCGACACCCTCATCCGCCGCCCCCCTCCCCCCCTGCCCACCTAGCCCAAGCCCCAACGCCTGCCCAGCCTCCTTTGCCATCCCCCTGCTCCCGGCGACACCGGTGGCCGATGAAAAGCCCGGCCTTAATTTTGGGAAGCTGGCTTACCTTTTCACTTCAGGCCTGAAGCAGTCGGTTTCTGTCTTACTCACCTGGTGTGGGAATGAAAATCAATGCTTGCGCCGTACAAGTGCACCACACCGAGGGTTCCTTGCCATGGGGCATCGGCCAACGATCGAATGACAAAGGTCATGCCGGAATCACTGGAATGCCCAGCTCACGCAAGTAATTGTATGTACCGTCATAATAAGCGGGCACACGTGTTGCATCCGCCCCATTGCCAGGAGGGATGAAAATGACCATTCCTTGACGCGCGCGGGTTAAAAGCACGCGATAGGCATTCTTCAAGTAAGCTTGATGATCCGGATTAACAATCCGGGTCCATCGGCTGCCCCGAAAGTCGTGATGTTTCCACGCGCCCTCCTCAAAGCGAAAATCGGCGTCCCAGTTGACACAAACCCAGTCCAGCTCCAGTCCCTGTACCTGAAACTCGGTAGCGGCGTCTTCAAGGTACAGACTGGAGCGAATGTCTTCCGGCCCGTTCAGAAAATAATGCACGGGATCAACCGACACCCGAATGTCTATGGCATAAGGTTTCAAACGCATGGCCTTGGAAGAGGCCATCAAGCCATAGCGTTCTGAACCGCGGGCCCGGGAGCGAATCCACGCCTTCGCTGCTTCCAAATCCCGGGATAAGACCACTGGATAGCGATTGGCAAATTCCTCATATAATTTTCTAGCTTGGTCTCTTTCACCATCAAGCAGAGCTTTGACAAAATGGGAGACGCGCTCGGTTCGGAAAGACCGCATGGAGACAGCCAGGTGCAATTTGTCATCCAGATAATAATGCCTATGAGTGCGCACCTTCTCCAGGGCCCTGCCTGCGGCATATTCGGAATCTGTCAGGCGCGAAGAAATGAACATGTGCCAGTGAGGGAAATGTTGCTGCACAGCATCCAGCCATGCCGCAATGCCAGCCTCGCCCGTATGAATCTCTTGCCCCCCACCCACCAAGCAGACAACGAACGCCCAATCCTGGTGACGATCCATGTAGGAAATGAGAAATTCCGGCTCAGACTGCCGGAAGGAATTGATCCGCTTTTTCCTCCGCATGAAATTGGCTGTATGCTTCCAATTCCACGCTCTTTGAGCCTCGTCAAATATTACCACATGCTCGGGCGGCGGGCGATCATCCGCCAGTCCTTCGTCGCGGAAGTGATGCACGTTTTGAATGAAAGCTTTGACACTTTCGCCAATCCTGCCCTTGCGAACGTTCTCACCTCTCAATCTCACGCGCTCAAGTTCATCCCGCGTAAGGGCCTCCCGCAGAACTGCCACCAGCGGTCCATTGCCTGAAAGGTACACTGCATGGGCAGCATTTCCGCCATCACGTCTATGGGTTGCCACATTAAGCCCAACCAATGTCTTTCCTGCCCCGGGCACACCAGTAACAAAACAAATATATTTTCTACGGTACTTCTGCGCTTCATCCACCAGCTCCTCAATCCTTTTGGAAGTCACGCCCAGGTTTTGTGCCTCCGCGTCGAAGTGGGCAATAGCTCCCACAGAGTGTTGGGCATACAAGCAGCGGGCCGCTTCAATAATCGTAGGCGTGGGCCGGTAGGGCGCGTTCATCCATGCGTGGCCGTCAATTTCAGTACCATGCCTGTTTTCCAGAGCGAAGTTGATGACTTCCCGCAGTCGGAAGCCATTGGTGATAAGCGGACGGACCACTCCATCCGCATCCTCAAGCCAGCGAAGAGAGGGAGTGTGTTTGGCCTCGGTAATAATCAAAACCGGAACGATGCAAAGGGGATGGCTTGCCTTGTGAAAATTTTTAAGGTCGAGAGCATAGTCCCATACTTGACTGACTGCCGAAGAATCCGCCTTCTGCGCTCCTACTTTGAACTCCAGTACAAAGACCACGGGGCCAACAAGCAAGATAACATCCGCACGACGCCCCATGCGCGGAATGTTAAATTCGAAAAAGACCGCCCCTCGCAGTCCTTCGATTTGGCTGCGAAGTATATCAATTTGGCAAAGCCAGGCATTCTTCTGGGGCTGGGGAATATCGCAATCACAGTTCTGCGTCAGTTGACCAAGAACCACGTCATTCCCAGCGGCCATGAATTCCGCGATGGATGCACCGTACCATGCCCTGGAAAGGTTATGTGCTGGGCTGTTGTTCGGCATGACTTTACAACTTAATGGCCGTTTGTTCTTGTGAACAGTTATCGTCGCCAGCTCTACCTCAACCCGTCACTTTCTGTGCAAGCCCACAAGCTGTTTCAGTCTGTGCCCAACAACCTCCAGCAGGAAGGATTCGGCACATACTGGGTAACCAAAAGTTTCGGCTTCTTGTCCGTGGGTCATCGTGCTGCTTCAGGTCCTTCAGGGATTCCCCAAGCTCTCGTGGTTTATCTGTCCGACACCGGCGGGGTGCCGAGGAAATGTTGCTCGAGCAGGCGGGTAAGCTCATACACCGCCAGCAGCAAATCGCCGCGGCGGCGTTGATGGCGTTCGCCCTGGGACAGGTCCAGCGGCTCGCGCATCACGGCCTGGTAACGGCGGCTCAGAGGCATTTGTTCGTCGCGCTGGCCCAGCACGCGCACCAGCCGGCGCACGCGCTCGGCCTGCTCCCGCGTGATGCGGATGAGGTAGCGCGCCTCGTTCAGCGCGATTTTCCCCTCCTGCGCCCGCTGCAGCAAACGGCAGTCGAAGGCGCGGCACCGCATGGGACGCTGCTCATAAATGCGGCAACGCCCCTGCTCCAGGCACGGACACGGTTGCGGAAATTTGATTTTGCCGTGTTTGCAGGTCAATGGCACGCCGGCCTCGGTCAGCGCCGCGGGATCGTCACCGGGGCGCAATTCCACATCTGCAAACAGCACCCCATTGCAACACAGGCCGCACCGCAGGCACAACGTGTCCGTCAGGGGTGGCGGGCGGCGCGGCATAGAGCGGAGGGTTTATTTGGGGTTGGCCGCCGGCGCAGGGGCAGCGGCCTTTTTGGCGTTGGGATCGTCCTTGGGTTGAAGCTGCCGATGGCCGGGCGTGACCTGCTCCAGGTTGGGAGCGATCTCGGCCTCCACCAAACCCGCCGCCCAGCCCAGTCCGCCCAGCAGGAGGTTTTGGAACAGCGGATTGGTCCAGACATCTTCACGATGCCCCAGCGAAGTATAAAACACGCGGCCGCGGCCCTCCTTGCGCGCCCAAGTGGCCGGGAAATCCGGCCGCTGATAATCAATGCCCTTCATCCCCCGCGTTTCCTGCACCAGGATGACGTGTAAATCCGGCGCAAAATCCTTGAAGGTGTACCATTCCTCATTCAACGAGAATCCCTCGCCCAGGCCTTCGCAGCCGGGGAAACGCGGGCTGACCACCCGGTTGCGGGCCACCTGCTGCGGGCCGTGGCGGATGAACTCACCCCCGATCATGCGCAGGTAGGGATCCAGGCGGTCCCCCACCGATTGAAACCGTGTTGATTTATCCGGCGGGTCCGGCTGGGGATGCCAGTTGTCGGTGGCGGCATGGATGCCCACAAAGCCCTTGCCCTCACGAATGGCACGCAGAAACGCCTCCTTGCCCTCCACCGTCATCGGCGGCTGCTTGTCCGTGCCCGCCTCCAGCAGATCGCCGCTGGTGTAGAACACGATGACATCAAAACGCGCCAGGTTTTCCGGCGTAAAAATGCGCCCGTCCTTGGTGCAGGTCACCTTGAAACGGTGCTTCTCCCCCAGCTCGGTGAGGACTTTTTCCGAATGGCTGAGCTGATCAGGGGCCGGACGCTTCACCACGCTGTGCTCAAAGCCGGAGGACTTGGTAAAATAAAGAACCTGTTTGGGCCGGGCGGGATCCACCTTGTCCCAACCCCCTGGCGTGGCGGCCGACAGACGGGCGGCTCCCGCGCCACCCCCCCAAACCAAAGCCAGAATCAGAAGCGCGCGAAGGTGTTTCATAAGCCTCGCCATGCTAATCACCTTCCGGCCCCCTGTCGAATCCAAAGTAAATGCCGCCCGTGGCCCCATCGCCACGGCGGGTTGCCCTCGTCGCCCCTGACCCGGGAAATTTCCTAGGGTTGGGGTTTGGGCGTTGCCCCGCCACTGCTCACTTCCACAGTTGCAGCCAGCCGCGCTCGCCCACCGGATGCCGCACGCCATTCAGTTCCACCCCCACAAAATCATCATTGAAATTGCAAATCACCCAACTGCCATCCGCATACAAATGGAGCGACACCTTGCCGGGAGCGCTGAAGCGCACCTTGAGCGGACGCAAAAGCGGCAGCCGCAATTTGTCCAGCTCTTCCCGACTCAGTTCCAACAACCGCTTGGGATCTCCTTTGACTTCCAACACCTGCACCTCCCCTTTGCTCCAGTCCACCTGCCCCTCCAGGCGGGCCTTGAGGCCATCAGTGATCAACACCGGTTTGCCCGCCGCCAGAAACGCCCGCAACTTGGGCACCAACTGTTCGTCCTTCAAGCAATGCACCGAAAAGAACGCGGCCTCCGCCTGGGTGGGAAATTCGTGACATGGCAGCAGGGGCAGGCCAAGCATCCCCACAAAATCATACACATAACGCTCCTTGCCGGGATCGCTGCCCGGCGGCTTGTAGGCCGCGATGCCCACCGGCCGGCGTTTGGCCACGTCCGCCGCCGTGCTGAACAGCCGCGGCAGGTGTCCGCGCAGGGCTTCGATGTTCTTCGGGCCGGTGCCGCCCTGCAAGCCGCCGTAACAAAACAGGAGGCTCTCCCGCGCGCCGCCCAGGATGGTCAGCCGCGCCTGCTCGAGATAGGTTTTTTCCGTCGTGCCCAGCCAGTCGTACCAACCGCCCCCGCACTTGGCGCCACCGAGGCCGCCCAGCCAGCGCATGATGAAATACGCCTCGTATTGCACGGTGCCGCCCCAGCGTTTGTCCTGATAATCCCGCGTCTCGGTGCCCACCCAGATGCGATCAAATTCGGCCGTCTGCCGCACCACATCGTAGCCGCGCACGTGAAAGTAGTCATACCACTGCGGATACTTGAGGATGAACGTGGCGCGCGGGTTGACCTGCCGGCCTGCCTGCAACACATACAGGCGGGAAAGCTGCAGCATCAGCTCGCCGCGATAATCCGCCCAGGTATCCCCTGCCACCGGAAATTTCTGGTCCCCAATCGTCACCACCTTTGCGCGCCGCGCCGTGTCGCACTCCGCACAGGTGCACTCGGTGAACCAGAAATCATCAATCATCGTCTCATCAAACAGCGCGGCCGCGTAAGTATAGATCTCTCGCGCCCGCTGCTGGGTGGGAAGATCGGTATAACAGGAGATGTTGTTGCCCCAACCGGGAATGAGTTTGCCAATCTTGGTGGGGGTCACGCAGCCGGAAACGAGGAAACCCGCCTGCTGAAAAGCGTCCCGCGCCTTGATTAACGCCTCCCGCTCAGCCGTATAGCCATCCCGATAGGACTCCAGATAGACCTTGGTAATGGCCGTCTGTTTGCACCACTGGATCGCCTGTTGCAAGCCCTCGTCCGAGGACAGATAACGGCGGACATCCTGCGCGGTGAACAGGGTGGAAAACCGGTGGATGTTGGTGTATTTCTGCGCCAGTTCCCACTCTGGAGGAATTTGAGCGGCGGCAGAAAAGCCGGCATGCACTCCCCCCCAAAAACAAACCAGACCGATCGTCAACCAGCGAGGCGTGTTCATGCCCCCTTTATACGCCACGCCGGCCCCGGCGCAAGACTGGAGGGGCCGGAGCATCAGCGAAGAGCCCCGGGGCAGCCCCCGCCCGCTTCACGCCTTGCGCTCGAATTTGTGCCGGTACACGCGCTTGAAGCTGGTGCAATCGCTCAGGCTCTTCTTGCCCTCATCATTAATCCAGACCTCATCATACACCGGCTCCTTCGGCTCCTTTTTCAAGGTTTTCTCCGAAAGGATGTCCCCTTTCGGATTGCACTCCACCTCCACATACACTCCGGGTTTGAGCGGGGTGAAGCGGTTGGTCAGAATGACCAACACCCGGCGCACCGGCTTGGTTTCCGTCTTTTTTTTCATGTCCTTCAATCCCTCAATCACCTGAAAGCCGCCTTATGCCTACCCAACGCCCGCCAGAGGTCAAGTCTGGAAAAAAAGATTGCGCCTCAAATCCTTCCGCCGATAAGCTCCACCTGCGGTCCAACCCGCACCAACACCAGGCCATGGCCGCCGCCAACAAAGACCTTTCCGCCCTCGCTTCGGCCCCTCCTGCGCCCCTGCCACCCGCTTTGTTGGAGCAGTACCTGGATGCCCTCCTGGCCGGGCATCCGCCGCCCGAAGCCCACAAAACCAGCGTGGATTTTGGCTTGCTGCATGCCATCGCCTCGCCTGACACTGTCCTGCTTGACAAGGCCCGCCGCGTGTTGCAGGCCATGAACGTCATGGACCGCTGGCGGCTGGCCCGGCTCGTGGACGAAGTCGCCAATCCGGCCCGGGCGCTGGTCAAAGAACGCTTTGCCCCGTTTCAGGTGGGCCTGCTGTCAGAGGATTTTGCTGGCACCCCTGCCCGCGACTATCCTGCCGGCACCCGCCTCTTTGCCGCGGGCGAGGAGGCCCACGAGGCATTTCTGGTGGAAAGCGGGCGGGTGCTCATCTCCAAAAACGGCCGCCCCGTCGTCCACCTGGGACGCCACGAGTTTTTCGGCAACCTGCCCTTTCTGCTGCCCGTCCAGCGCACCGCCGATGCTTTTGCGCTGGAGCCCACGCGCGTCCGGGTGCTGAGCAAGGAGGCCTACCTGGCCAAATTCACCACCTACGCCCCCCAGCGCCAGGCCGATGAGCTCAAGCTGGCCTGCGTCATGCTGCGCCAGCTTATCAGCGGACTGGCCCGCTACGATTCCACCGTCAAGGTGCTGGCCGATCATCTCTTTCCCGAGATGACCCGCCACGAACAGGCCGAAGCGCTCCAACGCTGGATGGAGCATTTCACGCAAGGGGCCGGTTTTGGCGAAGCCAAACTCTACGGGCTGTTCAACCTCCTGGAACTGCTGGACCGCGAGCTTTTGCTTCTGGCCCACCTGGATCACGCCGGCGCCGAAGCCGTGGCCAAAGTGCGCCAGCAACAAGGCATCTTGCGCGGTGTGGCGGTGGGCGCTTTGCGCCGGGCACCGGAAGGCTTGGAGGTCTTTGCCCGGCTCCCGCAATTTCTACGGCTGGCCGATACCGGAGCCTCCTGCCTGCCCGCTGGTGCCCCTCCCCTGGAGGTGGTATGCCTGCCCGGTTTTCTGTGGCCCGACACCGGAAGCCGCCATGCTGCATTTAAGCCCGAGGATGCCCAGGCCTTGCTGGCCTTGTTAACACCGCAAAGCTGGGTGTATCTGGCCGCGCCTCCGGGCAGCTCGCTGCTGCCGGTTTTGCGCAAGGCAGGGCTGTTTGCCGGGATGATTGTGCCGGGCCTCTATGCCCTCTCTCCTTCAGAACCTCCCCGGGACCTGCCACCCCCCGAGGCTTCCCCCGTGGAGCGCCAATCGGCCAAAGGCTGGCGTGAAAAACTACAGAGATGGTGGCGCAAATGAGGCCCCCGCCTCAGCGACCGGAAAATAAAAGCAGTTGCAGGTACTTCTGCCCGGCGGCGGAAAGGGCAAACTGTCCCCCCCGTTCCTCCACCAGTTTGCGGCAGGGCTGCCGACGGAATTCCGCCGCATTGACCGACAGCAGGGCGGTTTCGCCCAGATGCCGTGTCTCCGAAGGCGCCCGCGGGGTCAGCTCAAAGGGCAGGCCATTGTAGGTGAAAGCCAGCTCATAGCCCGCAACACCCTCCTTTTCCGCCAGTGGATTGCGGCGCATCAAGACGGCATAACGGCGCACAAAGGAGAAATCCCGCTGCCGCACCCAGATGCGGCACAACTCCGTCTGCCCGCGCACGAACTGCAACAAGCTGAAATCGGGCCGGCGCTGCCGCACCAAAATCTGCGTGGGGTCCAGCCCCGCCAGATTTTGGCCGTTCCACACGCCATGATCATTGCGCTCGCCTGGGTGGTTTTTACGAAACCACTCGTTGAACTGATCATTCAACAGCAAGGCCAGCTCAAAATGCAGGTGAGCGCGCTCGCGGCTGATGCCCTCGCGCGTATTGGCCGTGCGGCCCATGATGCCGATCACCTGGCCGCCACGCACCGGCCGCCCCGGTGTCAGCTCCGGCGCAATCTGGCTTAAGTGCGCATAAAGGCTGTACAACTCCACCCCCTCAAGGACGTGCCGCAAAATGAGGTATTTGCCGTAGTTGGACAGATGCGCGTGGGGATTCACATAGGCCACTGTGCCATCCGCCGTGGCATAGATGGGATCGGCCGCCTCCCCGCGGCGATCCCGCCGCACCGGGCGAATGTCAATGCCCTCATGGAATTGCCGCCCCTCCGAGCGCACACAACCAAACGTGCCACTCTCCCACGTGCGGCCCGTGGTGGGCACATAATAGCGCTCCATGTCGCCCACCTGATAAATGGCCTGGTTGGGCGTGGGCAAATGAAACATTTCCGCCCCGTGCGTTGCGAGGCCCGCCCCCGCCACACTGGCAGCCACCACTGCCCACCTCACCAACGCCCATTTCATGGCATGGGTTTGCTTCGGTCCAACCAGGTCCCCTTCTTGCGGGCCAGGTTGTTCAGACCGCGGGCAATGCGCTGAGTTTCCTCCAACGAGGCATCCGGCGTAAATTCAAACACCCCGTTGGTGGCCGGCTGAGTGATCAGGGGCGCTGCCAGCCAGCGCGATTCGCCAAAATCACTGTATATCGCAATATGCCGGCTTCGCTGCGCGGTGGTCACCGACTCGAGAGCGATCGCCCCGGAGCGATCAAATTCCACCCGCAACGCATACGTGCCCAGGTTGGTGACCACTTCCGCCTTCACGATGTTGGCTTCCCACAAAAACGGTGAACGATCAATGTACAACGTCATGGGGTGGTTTCGATAAACCGTGATGGGGATGCACCGCGGCGTGCCGTCAGGGTTGATGACGTAGTGAAAACGCAGCGTGCTGGCCTCTTTCCGGCTCTTGGACGTGCGGGCGGGAGCAGTGCCGGTTTTGGCCTCCGGCTCGGCCGTCCGGCAGCCGGTCCCCCAGACAGCCAGCCCGAGGACGAGGCTCAGCCACAAATTGGTGTTGAACCGCAACGGGCAAATCTTCATCATCGCGGGCTAACAAACGTTATTCTTGCTTTGAAGTAAAGCAAAACGAAACACGAAAACGAGCTATGAGCAAGCAATACAACAAACTAATCAAACGGCGCCGCCGCCTGGCCTACATCAAACGCCGCAAAGCGGCCGCCCGCGCGGCGGCGGCGGGTCGAAAACCTGCGGCGACCGGCGCCTAAGGCAAACGGAACCTGCCGATGGCTGCGCCCGCCATCGGCAGCCACCCACCTTTCCACCATGTCCGACACCGCTCCGGCCATTGGCGTCATTGGCGGCACGGGTCTCTACGAGCTGGAGGGTCTGTCCCAGACCCGATGGATTACGGTTAAAACGCCCTTCGGCCCGCCCTCCGATCAACTGCTCACCGGCCAGTTTGCCGGCCGGCGGGTGGTGTTTCTGCCCCGCCATGGCCGGGGACACCGTCTCCTGCCCAGCGAGTTGAATCACCGTGCCAACCTCTGGGCCATGAAAAAATTGGAGGTGGCCTGGATTCTCAGCGTCAGCGCCGTAGGCTCCCTGCAAAAAAAATACCGCCCGCGCGACATCGTCCTGCCGGACCAGTTTCTGGACCGCACCAAGCAATCCACCGCTCACACGTTTTTCGGGCGGGGTATTGTGGCTCACATCTCCTTTGCGGAGCCTGTCTGCCACGAGCTGCGCTTCATTTTGTACGATTGCGCCCGGGCGGAAAAGGCCCGCGTCCACAACGGCGGCACCTACGTTTGCATGGAAGGGCCGGCCTTCAGCACCCGCGCCGAATCGCTGCGCAATCATCAACTGGGGGGCGCGGTCATCGGCATGACCAACCTGGGTGAGGCCAAATGTGCCCGCGAGGCGGAGATTGCCTACGCCAACATGGCGTTGGTCACGGACTACGACTGCTGGAGCCCGGAGGAGGAGCACGTGTCGCTGTCCATGATTCTGGACAACCTGCACCACAACACCGCCCTGGCCCGGGCCATCATCGCGCGGGCCATCCCGGAAATTCCGCGCCAGCCCGGCTGCAAGTGTCATCGGGCGTTGGAGCACGCCATCTTCACGGACCGCCGCCTCTGGCCCGCCCAAACCATCCGGGAGTTGCGGCCGCTCCTGGCCCGTTTTTTGACCTCACCCCCGACTTTAAGTAACAAAATTAAAAAATAACTTTGACGTGCGCCCATTTCGACGCCATTCCTTATTGCCCTGCGCTTTGGACAGTTTGATTTATGAGTCGGCATTTTGATGTGAACACATACAGCCCGCTCCGCCGGGCCACGCCTCAGAAGGTCAAGAAACCCATCAATTTCCTCTTTGTCGCCCCGCAGGCCCATTCCGTCACGGTGTGCGGGGACTTCAACGATTGGAATCCCACCTCCCACCCGCTCCGGCGCATGCCCGACGGGGCCTGGATGGCCACCATCGAGCTGGCTCATGGGCATCATCGTTATGTCTTCATGGTGGACAACCAGCCCCACCTCGATCCCCGCGCTCAGGGCATCGCCCGCAACGAAAAGAATGAGCGCGTCTCCCTAATCGCCGTTAGCTGAACCGGCGCCTCCCTTGAGGGCGCGCTGCCGGGCAAAAAATTCGCGCAGGAGCGAGCGGCATTCCTCCATGCGCACTCCCCCGGTGATTTCACAACGGTGGTTGAAGGTGGGAAACTGCAGCAAATTTAAGGCGCCGCCGGCCGCTCCCGCCTTGGGATCCGGGGCCCCATACACCACCCGCCCCACCCGCGCATGCACCAGCGCCCCGGCGCACATGGCACAAGGCTCCTTGGTCACATACAGCGTGCAATCGTTCAGCCGCCAATCCCCCACCGCCTCCTGCGCCTGCGTCAGCGCCAGCATTTCCGCGTGGGCGGTGGCGTCCTTGAGCAGCTCCACCTGGTTGTAGGCCCGGGCAATGATCTGTCCCTGACGCACGATCACCGCCCCCACCGGCACCTCTTCCGCAGCAAACGCCCGCGCCGCCTGCCGCAGGGCCTCGCCCATGAAGTAGGCATCACTGTGCAAATCGATAGGCTCAGGGTCAGACATGCGCAGGGCGGCTCTCCTCCAGCGTCCAATCCCGCCGGCCATCGGCGTGCACATGGCAGTGCGCGGCAAAAAAACCGCCCCGATGCCGCCAGAACAACGGCCAGATTTGCTCCCGATCCGTCTCCGGCACCGGCAGACGCTCCAACTGCTCGCGGGAGACAAAGGCAAACCGTCCCTCCCGGATGGCCGGTGGCACGTGGGTTAAAACCGGCAGAATCTCGAAGAGAAACATCAACCAATGCGCCTGGCCGGCGTAACCGTGCTCGCTGACAATGCCCACCAGATGCAAATCAGCGGGTGCCAGGGCCAGCCCCAGCTCCTCCTGCGCCTCCCGGCAGGCACACATGTGCGGAGATTCGCCCTCAGCGGTATGTAATTTGCCACCCGGCGGGCTCCACAAACCCAGATTAGGCTCCTGCGCCCGTTCCATGAGCAGCACCCGCCCCCCGGCATCCAATCCGTATAGCAGGGTCGAAATTTTATGGGGCATGCTCATGGAACACCAGACGGCAGCCCTGCTCCCCGCAGGCGTGAGCCTTTAGGCCCCGCCGGCCGGAGGTGTGGCTGGCGTTTCCGTGGTGGCGGCGGCCACTTCCGTAACCTGCGCCTGCTCCACCAAAAAGTCCATCGTCTTGTCCATCAACAGGCGATGGACGATGGTGTTGATCTCGCCCGACTGCTCAATCTCCTTCAGAAACTGGGCCGGATTGGCCTGCCGTTGATAAGCCAGCACGCTCAGATACCTGCCCAATTCCTCTTTGGTGACGTTCAAATTCTCGGCCTGGGCAATCTTGCCCAAAATAAAATCGAGCTTGACCCGAACATAAGCCATGCCTTGGCTGGCAGAAAAAATCTTGTCCTTCTGCTGCTCAATGTCCTGCGGAGACAATCCGCTTTGCTGCAGGCGGGCCACCCGGTTGTACACTTCCCCGCGCGTTTCCTCCTGCACGGCGGTTTCAGGGAGGTCAAAGTTGACCGATTCAATGAGGTATTTGACCACCTGGTTGGAAATCTGGTTTTTCCGTTGGTATTTCGCCTCGTTTTCCAGGTCTTTCCGCACTCCCTCCCGCAAGGCCGCCAGGTTTTCCGCTCCGTATTCCTTGGCCAGTTCGTCGCCCATGGGGGGCACCACCTCACACCGCACCTCGCGGATGTCCACTTCATAAGTGACGGTTTTGCCGGCCAGCTCTTTGGTGGAAAAATCCGCCGGGTACGTGACTTGAACAGTGCGTTTGTCTCCGGCTTTGGCTCCCACCAGTTGGGCAAAGAAATTCGGCCCCAGCTCGCGTTTGGCCCCCACCCAAAATCCCTTGATGGTTTCGTATGGGGCCAGGTTGGCCCCTAATTTCTGAGAAAGCGGCTGCCCATCAATCATGGCCCTGGCATCAATGACCACCACATCCTCCGCCGTGGCCGGGCGCTCCACCGTCTGATACTTCTTCTGTTGCTGGCGCAGGGCCTCCAAGGCCTTGTCCACATCCGCCTCGGTGACCGGGCGGGTTTCCACGGTGACTGGAATCTGCTTGTAATTGGGGAGTTGAAACTCCGGGGTAATTTCCACGGTGGCCGTAAACTGCATGGGCTGGCCCCGGCCAAAGCTCACCACCTCCACATCCTGCAGGTGATACACCTTGAGGTTTTCCTTCTCCACCGCCTGCTTGTAAAGGTCTCGCAGCAAGGCATTTTGCGCCTCTTCCTTAATTTCCTTCTCAAACCGCCGCACCACCATGTCTTTGGGGGCTTTGCCGGGGCGAAAACCGGGCAGGGTCGCATGTTTGAGAAAATCGCGGATGACCTCCTCAAAACCTTTCTCCACCTCGTTGACGTCTGCTTCCACCCGCAACAAACGTTTGCAGGGGCCAATGTTTTCTACCGTTACGTTCACAAATCGTGCCTTTCTAATGCCCACGGCGGCCAGCCGGACCACAGCCGGCCCGCCCCGCGGCGAGTCGGTGAACATAGGAGACAATGCGGGGGGCGTCAACGCCGAAAAAATTACAAATTCTTGCGAATAAATCGGTTGACAAGCCCCGCCAAAAAGGTAATGTTGCGGCACGAATTAAGTACACAGTAGTGCAACCAATCAGCGGGAGATAATTTATGAAACTGGCTCAACGTCTTATCGCATGTGGGGTGGCGATGATCATGGCCGTCGTGGCCATGGAAGCTCAAGCGCAGGCCATGAAGGCCAGCAAGGCCAAGGTGCGCCAGGTCCGGGGGGAGGCTCAATATAAAGCCAATGCCGCCGCCGACTGGGCCCCATTGAAGACTGGCATGGTGCTGAATCCCGGGGCTATCGTCGAGACCGGCCGCGGCGCGCAGGTGGATCTTTTCCTCAGTGACATCGGCTCGGTGGTGCGCATCACCGAATTGACCACCATGGGCATTGACAAGCTCAATTACAGCCGGGCCGAGGATGAAGTCATTGTGGAAACCGAATTGAACCTCAAGGCGGGCACCATCTTGGGCAACGTCAAAAAGCTCGCCGCCGCCTCCCGCTATGATGTCAAGATCCCCAACGGGGTATGCGGTATCCGGGGTACCGAATTTAAGATTAGCGCCAGCGGCGTGGTCTATGTCATCAGCGGTGTGGTTCGGGTGACTTACACCCCGCCCGGTGGCCAGCCGATCGTGCGTGATGTGCAGGCGGGTCAGGTGTTCATCCCGCCGGCCGCAGCGGGTGAGCAGCCGCAAGTGCGCACTGTGGAACCCAATGATCCGGTGTGGCAGCAGGTCCGGGATATGCCGCCCATCGCCCCGCCTCCGGGCCTCCAAGTGGAGCCGCTGCCGACGCCCAATCCGACTGAGCGGCCCACGCAGCAGCCGGGACACCCGACGGGCGCGCCATCCTCGCCGTCGTCGCCGTCCTCGCCTGGCGCATAAAGCGAGGGTTGAAATACCTGATCTTTAACATACCCCTCCGGCAACGGAGGGGTTTTTTATTGTTCCGATGCAATCTGCTCAAAGCAGCATTTTCTGACTTCCTCCGCAAAGATTGCCCGTTAGTATTATGCACATGCTCACCATGAAAATTCGCCTTTGGGCCTGGGGCGCCGTCTGGCTTGCAAGCGCGTTGGCAACCCATGCAGCGGCGCCAGAACGGTTGTTTTATGTCCCGGAAAATCCGCGCTATACCATCGTCAGCAGCGTGGTGGACTCGCTCCGATTTACGCTCAATAAAACCTTGAAGCCCGATGACCGCGGGCACCTGGTGTCCATTTCCAGTTTCGTCAATCCGGAGGGGGAAATCATGGGCTGGCATGATTTCGGCAACCTCGAAGGCCCCGGTTGGGCCGCCAATGCCGTCGGCGGGGCACACGAGATTTTTCGCTGGGGCCGTTTTCTGGATAACTCGCAATGGCAGCAAGCCGCCCTGCGCATTCTGGACCATGTGCTCGACTGCGGTTTTATCAATGAAACCAATGGCTTCATCACAGGTTACCGCGAAACCACCACCGGCAAGTTCTGTCTCAATTACAAGCACCACTCGGAATGGTTCTGCCCCGGCTCCATGGCCAAGGTGGCTTTTCAACTGCTGATTTTTGCTGACGACCTGGGCACCGACCCGCGTGCCCCGCGCATGATGCAAACCGCCGCCCGCACCGCCCAGTGGATTGCCCAAAACGTCGAGCCGGTGCCCAACGGCTGGTTCCCCCGCCGCACCACGCCCGACGGCCGCATCTATCGCAAATCCCCGGACGGCGGCAACGATCCTTTCTGGCAGACTTCGGCGGACAGCCTGTTTATTCTGCAACTGCAGGCCGCCCTCACCGAGCGCGGCCTCGCCGATTACCGTGCCGCCCTGCGCCAGAAAATTGCCGTGTTCATGCAGGCGGGCGGCATCTTTGGCAGCATCAATCACGATACTTACGATCCCCATGAAAACGTGGCTTATGCCGTGGCTTTCCGCACCTTGCGGCTGGCCGCCCGCGTGCTCCACGACGAGGCCATCCGGCGCTTTGCTTACGATGTCTGCCTGGCCGGGCTGGACCAGTTCAAGATGAAAGAGGACCGCAACGGCGTAGCCACCCGCGGGCTGCTTTACATGGAAAAATCCTGGGACACCGCCTACCTCTGGGAAAATGCCGAGGCCGCCCTGGCTTATTTTGAAGCGGCGGCGGACACCCGGTTGGACAACCCCTCACGCGCCCGGGAGTGGGAACTGGACGGCCTAACCATCCTGCGCGCCATAGCCAAACATCACTACGGCCCCCACGGTTTTCTAACAGAAGGCGTGGATTGGAATGACCATGTAGGCCAGAAACACCACATCAACCAGGCCAAGTACGGCGCCATCCAATACACCGAGCCATTCCTGAACAATCAACACATCGCCGAGCCTACCCTGTTCTATCTGGAGCGTCTGGCCGTCAAAAAGGGACGCGGCAGCCGGGTCATTTACCACGACCTGGAGGGCAACCGCTTGTGGCGCTAAGGCCGAAAACCGGCCTACTTTTTTAACGCCTTGGCGGCAATGTCCCGCCGGTAATGAGCCCCCTCAAAGCGAATGCGCTCCACGGCGGCATACGCCGCCTCCCGCGCCGCCGGCAGATCCCTGCCCCAGGCCGTCACCCCCAGCACGCGCCCGCCACTGGTCACCACCCGCCCATCCACCAGAGCCGTGCCGGCATGAAAAACCTTGGTATTGGGCCAGGAAGCCACGTCCTCCAGGCCGGTGATTTGTTTGCCCTTTTCGTACTTTCCCGGATAACCCCCGCTGGCCATGATGACGCAGACGGCGGTCAGAGGATTAAATTTCAGCTCCACCCTGCCCAAAGTCCCTTCTACACACGCCACCATCAACTCCAGTAAATCATTCTCCAGCCGGGGCAGATAAACCTGCGTTTCGGGATCCCCAAAACGCGCATTAAACTCCAGCACCTTCGGCCCCTGCCGCGTCAACATCAAGCCCGGGTACAAAACGCCGCGGTAATCAATGCCTTCGGCGGCGCAGCCCTTCAGCCACGGTTCCAAAATCTGGCGCACCACGACAATCGCGTCGCCCGGTCCAAAAAATGGCGTGGGCGAATAAGTGCCCATGCCGCCGGTATTCAATCCCTGATCCCCATCCAGGGCGCGCTTGTGATCCTGGGCATCCGGAAATAGTTTGGCCGTCTTGCCGTCACACAGGGCATGCAAGGAAACCTCCACGCCTTCGAGCAATTCCTGAATGACCACCCGTCGTCCGGCCTCTCCAAAGGCCCGCCGCACCAGGATTTCCTCAATGGCCGCATCGGCCTGTTGCATATCCCGGCAGATGAGCACCCCCTTGCCCAGGGCCAGCCCGTCGGCCTTCACCGCGCACCGGCCTCCCAGGCTGGCGGCAAAACGCGAGGCCGCCACCGGCTCGTCAAAGATGCCGCTGCGGGCCGTGGCGATCCCATATCTTTCCATGAATTGCTGGGAGAACACCTTGGAAGCCTCAAATTGAGCCGCCCGTTGATTAGGCCCCCAGATGCGCAAGCCGACCGCCTGAAATTGGTCCACAATCCCCAGCGCCAGCGGGTTGTCCGGCCCCACCACCGTCAAATCGGGTTGATGCTCCCTGGCCCACGCCAGCAGCGCCGGCAAATCCTCCGCTCCAATCGGCACACACTGCACCGGCGCGCCATTGGCCGCCAGCCGCTCCTGCGCGATGCCAGCGTTGCCCGGCGCACACCACATTTGCCGGGCATGCGGTGACTGGGCCAGCTTCCAGACCAGGGCGTGCTCACGCCCTCCCGAACCCACTACCAAAATTTTCATGCCCGCGGATTGTGTCATGCACGCCACGCCTGGCAAAGCGCAAAACAGCCGCCCCCGCCAAACCCGGCTGGACGCCCCCGGCCTCCGCCCTTATCCTTGCGGCATGGCGGAAAACCTCATGGGTGTGTGCCAGGTCTGCGGCCGGCGTGTAGAGTTTCCTTCCGAACACAGCGGGCAATCCGCCACCTGCCCCCATTGTGGCCGGACCACCCGTTTGAAACCAGCCCCGGTGGAGCTCCTCGAAGCAGCCCCGCCGGAGCCGGGGGCACCCTCCCCCTCCCCAGCCCTTCAACCGGCTTCATCCTCGGCTCCTGAACCTGATCCCGTCCAGCGCCGGCTCCGGCGCAGTTACCTCAAGTTGCTGGTCTTGACGGTCATACTGGTGGCCCTCCTGGTGGGATTGGTGTGGATCGCCGAATGGTTGCACACCCTGGCGCTTCAACGATGATGCCGACCGATCTTTCACGGCTCCCGGTTGCCGAGGAAACGCAACGGCAGTGCCGCGCCAAACCAGATCACCGTCCCCGCGGACAAGGCGTGCTTCATCGCCTCCTGGCTCCACACCCCGGCACAATACAAGCCGGTGGCGGCCAGCATCAAAACCAGCGCCTTTACGGCCACGGCCACGGCAATCACTCGCCAGATTTTGCCCATAAACGCGATTGCAACAGTTTGGAAAAAAGCAGGTACAAGGCGCCCGCCATCAGCCAGGCCGGCACCGCCAGAAAATAAACCTGAATGCCCAATCCCACATTCAAACCCGCGCACAAGTACAACGTCACCACCCAGGCCAGCCCGGCCGCCAGGTTGAACTTTAATCCTCGGCGCTCCGCCAGGTTGGAGGCCAGGCCCCATCTTTCCAGCAGATAAACATCCACCAGCACAATGGCCCCCATGGGGGCCAGAATCGTGCCGTAAAGGCCCACAAAATCGAGCAACTTCATCACCAGCGCCGGAAATATGGCCGCCGCCGTCGCCACCCCGCCTGCCACCAGCGTCAAGGCAAAACGCGAGTGATTCTGGAAGATGCTCTGAAACGCCAGCCCGGCACGATACAAAGTGGGGTTGGCCGTCGTCCAGCCCGCAATTAAAACACACAGCACCCCTGCCACTCCCACGGCGTCATAGGCCATCGGGCCGGGCGCCACGGTGGTGTTGTTCGGGTCCCGCGCAATTTGCAGCGCCAGCAGGAGCGATGCCGCAATCCAGGCCATGAAATGACCAATGAACATGCCCACGCCGGAGGCCGCGCCATACGTCCATTTTTTCGCGTAACGGAAGATGGCCATGTCCACCAACCCCAAATGCATGGCCGCATTGCAAGTCCACGCAAAAAACATCACATGCCAGAAGGTGAATTTCGGCTGCCCCGGAAACGGCTCGCCTCCTTTCCAGATGCGGGTTTTGGCCACCTCCCAAAAATCCCCCGGCGAGTGCACCCCCAGCGCCGGCAGGGTGACCAGCCCGCAGGCCAGAAAAACCACAATCATCCACGGCGCCGCCACTTCCGCCACCCTGGCCATGGCATCGTAGCCGCGGGCGGCCACATAGGTGAACACCGCGCCCACCGCCAGAACCCCCACCACCCAGGCCACACTGTTGGGCATCCAATCCTGCAAGCCGGGCATTTTCAAATTCAAGGGCACCCCCAGGGCGGTAACGCCCACGGAAATCATGGCTCCCGCCAGAATGCAAAAGAGAAAACCATTGACCACGTTGTAGAGCGTTACTAGTTGCACGCCGCACACCTGCTCCAGTTTGCGGTACAACGTGATCCGCAGCCGTGTGGCCACCGGCGCACAGAGGAACAACCAGCTCAGCGTGGCCAGCGCATTGCCGGCCAGCAGCCCGAAAATCAGATCAAACGCGCTCACCCCCGCCGCCAGAAACAGCGGCCCAATCATGAACTCCGTCCCCGCCACATGCTCGCCGGCATACATCGCCAGAAACGAGCGCAGGCTCTTCCAATGGCCCGGCGGCACGGGCACGCGTTCGAACTCATGGCCGCCTGACGGGACAGCCTCCGCCGTCTGCTCCGGCTCATTGCTCATAGGGATGTCTGCCGCGCAATGAACCAGTTTTGCCCCGGGGCGTCAATCCTTCATCCGCCGCCCACCGCCGCCGTCAGGGTTTCGTGCCGGCGGGCGCCGGCAGCCGCAACTGCAGCACCGGCGGCTGACGCTCAAAGGCCTCCAGCCGTTTGACCATCTCCAACCCCTCCCGCCGCTGCCGAAGGCGTTTCCAGGCATCCGCCGGCCAGGCCGCCAGGTCGTAATAAACGGTGTCCACAATCTGTGTGGCCAGAGCGGGCATGCACCGGCAAATGACGGCATGCGGGCCGCGGGTGGAACGCTCCAGATAGATCATCGGTCCAAACACTACCGGCGCATCCTCCACCACCAACGGCATGACCAGCGAGGGGGCCGCTTCCGGCGCCGGCTCCACGACAAAACGCCGCCCGGCCAGGCGGCCACCCCACTGCTGCAACGCCGCGTGCTCCACCGAGCCGGCCACATACACCTCCTGCCGGCGCTGGGGCGCGGCCAGCATTTCCCAAATCACCGGAAAACCCTGCTGGTTCAACGTAATGCGCACCCCCTGCACCGGCAGCTCCTCTCCCGGGCTGCTCGCCGAATAAATCCAGAGGTACGTCATTTGCGTATGGATTAAACCTCCCCAAGGCAGTTTTCCCTCCCGATAATAAACCACCGGGTTGGTACCCCGCCGTCCTGAGAGGGGCACGCCAAACGCCGCACGTTGGCGAGTGACCTCGGTTCCGTCGGTGCCCGTGCTCTGCAAAATGAACGGGGCCAGGACGCTGGCCAGCCGCTGGGTGTCTTGAGTCACGGGTTTGAACAAGAGAACCGCCCCGGCCGGCTGGGTGGCGCGGGCATACACCTCCTCCCAGGCTGCTTGCGCCGCGGCAACCGGAAAAATCAGGGCAAGCCAAATCTTCAGCAGCGCCCAGCCCGGCGGGCCAGCCTTGTTGATTGTCCAACCAGCGGCCATGGTTCCCCCCTGACAAAAAAAATGGGCGAGAGGCCGCCCCCTCGCCCTTGGCGTAAAATCCAGCTCAAGCCTTGGCTTCGCCCGCCGGCGCGTCCGCAGGCGTGCCCGGCACCACCACCGCCCGGTCCTTGCGTTCCCGGACGAGCATGGCTCCTTTGCCAATGCGTTTGCGCAGGTAGGTCAGCTTGGCCCGGCGCACCACCCCGCGGCGCTCGATTTCGATCTTCTCAATCCGCGGCGAGTGCAGGGGAAACACGCGCTCCACCCCTTCCCCGTAGCTGATGCGGCGCACGGTGAACGTCTCATTAAGCCCGCGCCCCCGGCGGCCGATGACCACGCCCGTGAAGATTTGAATGCGTTCCTTGTCACCTTCCACCACGCGGGTGTGCACGCGCACGGTGTCCCCCACCCGGAAATCCGGGCGGTCCTTCTTCAGTTGTTCCGACTCAATGCGATCCAATATTGCCTGATTCATAAATTATTCTTTCTTTCTGTCCGACGGCGATTTCGTCCGCCGCTCGGGTTTGGGTTCGTGGGCTGCCCCACCGGCCAGCAAATCCGGCCGCCGCTGCCGCGTGCGTTCCAGTGCCTGGGCGGCCCGCCAGCGGGCAATCTCGGCATGGTTGCCCGACAACAGGACCTCGGGCACCTTCCAGCCCCGAAATTCAGCCGGCCGGGTGTAGTGCGGACACTCCAGCAGTCCGTGGCTGAAGGATTCCTCTACGGCACTTTGATCGTCCCCCAGCGCGCCCGGCAGCAAACGGGTCACGGCGTCAATCACCACCATCGCGGGCAACGCTCCATTGGTCAGCACATAATCGCCAATGGACAGTTCATCATCCGCCAGGTGCTCGTGCACCCGTTCATCAAAGCCCTCATAGCTGCCACACACCAGCAACAGGTGCTTCTCCCGGGCCAGTTCCCGGGCGATGGCCTGCCGAAACAGACGCCCGGCCGGCGTCATCAGGATCACCCGGGTTTCCGGGGTGGCCAGCGCTTCCACAGCTTCAAAGATCGGTTCGGGCTTCATCAACATCCCCGGCCCGCCGCCAAACGGACGATCATCCACCGTCTGATGGCGGTCATGGGTGTAGTCCCGCAAATTAATGATCCGCAATTCCAGCAATCCCTTGTCGCGCGCCCGCCGAATGATGCTTTCATCCAGCGGCCCCGCAAACATCCCCGGGAACAGGGTGAGCACATCAATTTTCATGGCCGCTGGGGGGCGGCCCGGGCCGCCCGGCTGCTACGCCCCGCTCTCGGGGGCGGCCGGCTCGTCCTCCACAATCTCCACCGCGCAGCGCAGACCTTTGCGCGCGGCACCGGCCTGCAATAGGGCCCGGATGGCATTGATCATGGCGCCCTGCTTGCCAATCACCTTGCCCACATCCTCAGGATGCAGACGCAGCTCGTACACCGTCAGGCCGCCCCGTTCCACCGGGGTGATGGTCACCTGCTCCGGGTGGTCCACCACGCCCTTGACCACGTAATCCAAAAAGGCTTGCATCGTGGCCCTCCCACGCGGCTTAACCCGCCGTCGCCTGCTCCGCCTTACGCAGAAAAGATTTGACCGTGTCGGTGGGCTGCGCCCCCACGCTCAGCCAGTATTTGGCGCGCTCCAAATTCAAGGTCACCTTCTGGTCCTTGCGCCCGGGATGATACGTCCCCAGTTCTTCAATAAACCGGCCATCCCGCGGGCTGCGGCTGTCGGCCACCACCACCCGGTACACGGGGCTGTTCTTGGCTCCGATGCGTTTCAGTCGTATGCGTACTGCCATATAGCTGTGTTATTCCAAAATCCACCATATTGGACGCTCCGGTGCCCGGCTGAGCTTGCCGCCGGACGGCACCTGCCCGTCCAAAGAGCGCAAAGCCTAGTCCCCGCCGCGCCGGTTGGCAAGTCCTGATTTTTGTTTTTTGCGTTTGACCTGCCGCCCACCCCGCGGGTAGGCTGCGCGGTCTGTTGGCGCGTTAAAGCCACAGTGATTAATAACCTTATGTTTGGGACCATTCGCAAACATTCAACCTGGATGTGGGCCATCATCATCGTGGTGGTGGTCATCAGTTTCGTAATCTACTTCTCGCCTGACGCCCGCTACCACGTGCTCGGCCGCCGGAGCAAATCCGGCTACCACGTCAACAACCGCCCCATCACCGGCCCCGAATATGAGGATGCGCTCCGGGAGGCCAAGCTCCAGTTCTTTTTCCGCTATGGTACCTTCCCGGACCGCAGCGACGAAATGGCCCGCCAAAATTTCCGCGCCGAGGAAGCCGCCAACAGCCGCCTGCTCCTGGCCGAAATGCTGCGCCAGATGAACATCCAGGTGGGCATTGATGCCACCCTGCGCCTGCGCGATGAGCTGCTGACCCTGGCCACCGGCGGCCAGACCCGTGACATGGCCGCCGCCCTCAACGCTTTTGAAGAACAAATCCTCCGCAAAAACGGCTTCACTTTGCTGGACTTCGAGCGTTTCCTGCGCCACGAGGCCGGCCTTCAACACCTGGTGGAACTTTGCGGCGTGGCCGGACGCCTCACCACTCCTCAGGAAGCCGAAGCCATCTTCCGCCGCGAACACGAGGAGCTGGATGCCGCCTTGGTGTACTTCAGCGCCTCCAACTACCTTGCGGCCATCACCAATTTTCCCCCCGAGGCCATCAGCCAGTTGTATAGCAACCGCCTTGCCGAATATGCTATCCCCGAACGCGTCGAGCTGGTTTACGTGCACTTCCCGCTCACCAATTACCTTTCCCTGGCTCTGACCAATCTGACCCGCCAGACCAACATCGCCGCCCTGGTCAACTCCGTCTATTCCCGGCAGCCCACCAATTACTGGAAGGACAAGGATGGCAATCCCCTGCCCGAGGCTGAGGCCAAGGCTCGTATCGAAAAAGACCTCATCGAAGACCAGGCTCGCCGCCTGGCCATGCGCGCCGTTAACGAGTACACCCACGGCTTTAATCTGGATAAAACCAATTCCCTCCAGGACTTCCTCGCACTGGCTGCCCGCAGCAACCTCACCGTGCACACCGCCCAGCCCTTTGACCTCCTGGAAGGCCCGAAAGATTTGAAACTGCCGGAACGGGCCGTCCCCATCCTGTACCGGCTCCAGCCCGAAGACCCGGTCCTGATCAACCCGATTCCGGGCGAGGACGGCGCCTACCTTTTTGCCCTCAAGCAACGCCTGCCGCGGCAAATCCCCTCCTTGGACGCCGTGCGGGACAAGGTCATCGAGGACTACAAGCGCGAGCAGGCCATGGCCATGGCCAAGTTGCGCGCCGACATTTTTTACAACACCCTCACCAACGGACTGGCTCAGGGGCAGAATTTCACCCAAATCTGTCTGGACCATGGCCACCTGCCCATCGTGTTGCCGCCGTTCTCCCGCGTTACGGGCGAAGTCACCAACCTGCCCCCCGGTGTGTCCCTGAATGAAGTGCGCAACCTCGTGGCTGACCTGGCCCCCGGTAATGTCACGGCCATCCGCGAGTCGCAGCACGGCTACTGGGTGGCTTACCTCCGCCGTCGCCTGCCCGTGGACGAAAACAAACTGAAGAAGGAGCTGCCTGTGTTCCTGGCGAACTTGCGCGAGCGCCGCCAAAACGAAGCGGCCAACGAATGGATCAATCGCCAATACCGCAACATCCCGGCCCGCTTGATGGAACCCTCCCGCTCCGAGGATGCCGCCAAAGGCCCACGGCCCAAGTCCTAGGGCACAGCCCGGGGCGGACGGTTGCATTTTTAACTGCCCACTTATCGCCGGAATGCCATGCATTCCGGCGATTTTATTTTGTAAGTGGTTGTCTTACCGGGATTTAGGTATCAGACTGTAGGCCATCAGCCCGGCTTGCAATAACTTAAAAAAAGCTTAAATTTTCCTTGCACAAAGCCGATAGTGGATATAGGAATGTAGCAACTACTTAGCCAACCGACGACTTGATGAGCTTGCAAAAGCATTTGCCCGCTTTGGTCTTGTGGCGCCAAAGTCGGGGAAATGGGCGTGGCATAACCTCCGGGGGAGGAGGGAGTGCGGCATTCACGCTCATCGAACTGCTCGTCGTCGTCGCCATCATCGCCATCTTGGCCGCCTTGCTTCTGCCGGTCGTCAACCGCTCCGTGGAACAAAGCCGGAGCCTCTCCTGCCTGAATAATCTCAAGCAGTTGCAGATGTGCTGGCTGATGTACGTGGACGACAACGAAGGCTGGCTCCCGCCCAATAATTACGTGTACGACGTCAACCGCAAGGACTCAATCATGCGGGGTGTCTCCTGGTGCCCCGGCAACACCCGCCTGGACACGGACACCCGCAACATTGAACAAGGCGTGCTTTTCCAATACAATCGCAACACCAGCATCTACCGCTGTCCTTCAGACAAATCCACCATCGAGGACGAAAACGGCAACCCGCTCGACCAGCCGCGGACCCGCAGTTACAACATGAGCAGCGCCATCAACTGCGATGTGGCGGCTGGGCTTATCCCCTCCTACAAGAAATACAGCGAAATTACCCGGCCCACTCCCGACCGCTTTTTCGTGTTCATCGACACGCATGAGGATTCCATCCTCGACGCCCATTTTGGCCTCTGCCAGCCCAATTCTTATTTTGGCAACATGTGGTTTGACCTGCCCGCCAACCGCCACAACCAGGGGGCTAATTTGAGTTTTGCCGATGGTCATGTGGATCACTGGAAATGGGCCTGGCCCAAGGTGTACCAGCGCACCCCGCAATCCGTGGCCAACGCCCAGGACCTCAAGGACATGCGCCGTTTGCAGTCGGCCATGAAGCCCATGAACTAGGCCGGCACCCCGCTTCCGGCCAGCCCCGCGAGGGCTAAAAATCCATTGGCACTCTCCCGCGTTTTCCCCTATCTTCAGCCCCCTGATTTGGGTCTTGTGTATGACAAGTCGTGAAATTCGCCAGTCGTTCCTCGACTTTTTCCGGTCGAAGCAGCACACCATTGTGCCTTCGTCCAGCCTGCTGCCGGATTCCCCCAACCTGCTCTTTACCAACGCCGGAATGAATCAATTTGTCCCCATCTTTCTGGGACAAATTCCCTGCCCTTACACGCCCGGCCGCGCTGCCGACACCCAGAAATGCATCCGTGCCGGAGGCAAACACAACGATCTCGAAGATGTGGGGCTGGACACCTACCACCACACCTTCTTTGAAATGCTGGGCAATTGGAGTTTTGGGGACTATTTCAAAAAGGAGGCCATCGAGTGGGCGTGGGAGCTGGTGGTGGGCGTGTGGAAATTTCCGCCCCGGCGCCTTTACGCCACAGTCTATAAACCCGGCCCCGGCGAACCGGCCGAGTTTGATCAGGAGGCCTATGACCTCTGGGCAGCCATCTTTACCCAGGCCGGCCTGGATCCCCGCGAGCACATCCATTTCGGCGGCAAAAAGGACAACTTCTGGATGATGGGCGAAACCGGTCCCTGCGGCCCCTGCTCGGAGCTGCACGTGGACCTCACCCCGGCGGGCGACACCCGCGGCGCGCTGGTGAACAAGGGCAGTGCCCAGTGCATCGAGATTTGGAACCTCGTGTTCATGCAGTTCAATGCCAATCCCGATGGCTCCTTCTCGCCCCTGCCCGCCAAAAGCGTGGATACCGGCATGGGCTTCGAGCGCGTCACCGGCATCATCCAGAACACCCGCGGTTTTACCGATTTCAGCCGCATCATTTCCAATTACGAAACCGACATCTTCCGCCCGCTCTTTGATCGCCTGGAATCGTTAAGCGGCAAAAAATACGGAGCCACCCTGCCCCGCCCGGATGCCGCGGGCAACCTGGTGCCGGCCACGGAACAGGAACGGGTGGACGTCGCCTTCCGCGTCATTGCGGATCACATCCGCACCCTGAGTTTTGCCATCGCCGACGGCATTTTGCCCGGCAACACCGACCGCCACTATGTTCTCCGGCGCATCCTGCGTCGCGCCGTGCGCTACGGACGCTCGCTCGGCTTCCACGAGCCCTTTTTCTTCAAGCTGGTGCCCGTGCTGGCCGAAACTATGGGCGACGTTTTCCCGGAAATCCGCGGCCGCCAAAGCCAGGTGGAGGAAGTCATCCGCATGGAGGAGGAAGCCTTCAATCGCACCCTTGACCGCGGCATTGAACTCTTCAACGATTACGTGGCGGCGGCGGCCAGCACCCCCAACGCCTCCGGCATTTCCGGCGACTTTGCCTTTAAACTTTACGACACCTACGGCTTCCCGCTTGATCTGACTGAGTTGATGGCCCGCGAACGGGGTCTGAAGGTGGATGTGGACGGATTCAACCGGTTGATGGAGGAACAGCGCGAACGCGCCCGCAAGGCCCAAAAACGCGAAATCATCGAGCTGTCCCAAATCGAGACCACCACGCCCACCCGCTTTATTGGGTTTGACACGCTGCACACCCCCGCCCGCGTCCTGGAGGTGGTCCAGGTCAAGGATAAAACCGCCGTCCTCCTGGACACCACCGCCTGCTACGCCGAGATGGGCGGACAAGTCGGCGACACCGGCGAGCTGCGCGCCGGGGACCTGGCCTGGCGCATTGCGGACACCCAGAAATCGGGCGCCGTGTGGCTGCACTATCTCGACCTGCCGCCCCAGGGCGCAATGCGCCTGCCCGAACCCGGCGAGGACGTCCTGCTGCAGGTGGATGTGCCCCGCCGCGCCAGCATCCAGCGCCATCACACCGTCACTCACCTCCTCCACTGGGCCATTCACGAGGTGGTCAGCCCCGAGGCGTCGCAAAAGGGATCCTTTGTCGGCCCGGACAAGCTCACCTTCGACTTCAACTGCCCGCCCCTCACGCCGCAACAAGTGGCGGATGTCGAAAAGCTGGTCAATGAGCGCATCCTGGAAAACGCCGGCGTAAGCTGGACCGAAGTGCCCTACACGGAGGTGAAGGGCCGCAGGGACGTCATGCAGTTCTTCGGCGACAAGTACGGCGACATCGTCCGCGTCGTGCAGATTGGCGGGCATCCCGGACGCCTGGATGGTTACTCCATGGAGTTGTGCGGCGGCACCCACACCCGCGCCACCGGTGAAATCGGCCTCTTTCGCATCGTCGCCGAAACCGCCATCGCGGCCGGCGTGCGCCGCATTGAGGCCGTCGCCGGCCTGGAATCCTACCGCCGTGCCGGGGAGGAAGCGCGCCGGCTGAAGGCGCTTGCCGAAAAATTGAACACGCCGATTGGCGAGCTGGAAAAACGCCTCGACAACCTGTTGCAGCAGCAGAAAGAACTCGAAAAACAATGGCGCGCCCTCCAACAAAAGCAGGCCGCCGAGATGGCGCGCAGCCTGACCACCAAGGCCCGCACCCTCAATGGCGTGCCCGTCATCATCGAACGCGTGGACGCCGATGGCGACACCCTGCAAGCCATGATCAATGAATTGAAAGGCTGCTTCCAGGGGGTGGTGGTGCTCGGCGGCGCCGCCAACCAGGCCGTCACCCTCATGGCCACCGTCTCCCCGGCCTACACCCAGCGCGTCCAGGCCGGCAAAATCCTCCAGCAAATCGCCCCAATCACCGGCGGCAAAGGCGGGGGCAAACCAGACTTCGCCCGCGGCGGAGGCAAGGAGGTGGGCCGTCTGGATGAAGCCCTGGCCAAAGCGGCAACCCTGATCTAATTTCATTTTTCATGGCCGCCGGAGACCTGTCTCGGGCGGCCGTTTTTCTTCTTTTAACGCATGGCAGACCTATGAACGACGACAGTGAGCCTTCACCACGAAAACGCCCCCCGCGACGGCGCCCACGCGCTCCGCTGCCGGCGGTGGAAATCCGTGAAATGCGGCTGGAGGATGTCCCCCAGGTGTTCGCGTTGGGCCAGGAGCTCTTCACGGCCGAAAAACTCCCCACCCTTTACCGTTCCTGGGATGATCACGAGCTGGCCCAGCTTTTCAGCTCCGAGGCGGAATTTTGTCTGGTGGCCGAGAGCGAAGACCGGATTGTGGGCTTTGCCCTGGGCCGCGTGATGGAGAAACCCCAAAATGCCTGGAAATATGGCTGGCTCCTCTGGCTGGGCGTTTCCCCCAGGTTCAAGGGGCGCGGGCTGGCCCGCCGGCTGCTCAATCAACTGACCGAGCGGTTTATCGCCCGCGAAGCCCGCATCATGCTGGTGGATACCGACGAGGAAAACCATGAGGCCCTGGCTTTTTTCCGCAAAAACGGTTTCGGCCAGGAAATCCGCCACGTGTACCTCTCCCGCAATCTGGATGATTATCCCCGCAAAAACGGCGGCGGCGGCTGAGCAGCGGGCGGCTTCAAATCACAAAATCGTGGTACTCCGGCGTAATCGCGCGCGGCGGCGGCAGTAGCATGCCGGCGGCCACGGTGGCATTGGTGCCCGGCTCAATCAGGATAAACGCCCCGGTGAGCCGGTTGGTGGCGTAGCCGTCATAGACCAGGGGGCGGGCAGTTTTCAGACGCACCTGGCCGATGTCATTCAGCCCCAGCTCGCTGGCCGGCTCCGGCTCAAACGTCAGGATGTTCGTGCGATGCTCCACCTCCATCACCACCGCCTGCACGGTGGCGGTGGTGTGCTTGAGCAGGTACTTGCGCCCCGCCTGCAGCGGCCGGCCATGCATCCAGCACACCTGGGCCCGCACCTCGTTGTCCATGCCCGGCAAATGTTGAAAGCCGACCACCATGTCGCCCCGGCTCACATCCATGTCATGCTCCAACAACAGGGTGATGGATTGCGGGCAGAAAGCCTCCTGCAAGCTTCCGTCATAGGTCCAAATATCCTTAACCCGGCTTTTCAAACCCGCCGGCAGGACGAGCACCGCATCGCCCACCCGCACGATGCCCCCGGCGATCTGCCCGCTGTACCCGCGGAAGTCATGATAACGTGGATCCCGGGGCGCCTGCGGGCGGTTGACCCATTGCACCGGCAGGCGAAAACCGTTGAGGTTGTAATCGCTGGCGATGTGCACGGTCTCCAGATGACCCAGCAGCGAGGGGCCGCAGTACCACGGCGTGTGCCGCGACGGCTCCACAACGTTGTCCCCATTGAGGGCGCTGATGGGAATGAACTTCACGTCCTTGATGTCCAGCCGGGGCAGAAACGCCTCAAACTCCGCCCGTATCTCCAAGAAACGCTCCTCCGACCAGTCCACCAGGTCCATCTTGTTCACCGCGATGATCAGGTGCGGAATGCGCAGCAGCGACGCAATGAAGGTGTGCCGGCGGCTTTGCTCGCTGACGCCCTGCCGGGCATCCACCAACACCACTGACAGGTTGGCCGTGGAGGCGCCGGTAACCATGTTGCGGGTGTACTGCACATGCCCGGGCGTGTCCGCCACAATGAACTTGCGCCGGGGTGTGGCAAAATACCGGTAGGCCACATCAATGGTGATGCCCTGCTCCCGCTCCGCCCGCAAGCCATCGGTGAGATTGGCCAGGTTAATCTGGCCGCCGCCGGTGATCTCGGCCGAGCGCTCCAGCGACTCAATCTGATCTTCCATCAGGGATTTGGAGTCGTAGAGCAACCGCCCAATCAGGGTGGACTTTCCATCATCCACCGAACCGCACGTGTTGAAGCGCAGAATTTCCACCGCATGCGCCAGAGCGCGCGCACGCTCCCCCGCCCCGACGCCGGGCGCCGGAGCGCTGTGATCCATGACTGAAGTTGTTTGCATGTACTTTCCCTTCTGTTGTCCCCACCCAAAACTTAAAAATAGCCGGCCTTCTTCCGATCCTCCATGGCGGCTTCGGACACCTTGTCATCCGCGCGCGAGCCGCGCTCGGTCACCCGCGCCGCCGCGATTTCGGCAATGATGTCATCCAGGCTGTCCGCCCGCGATTCAATCATGCCAGTGCTGATGATGTCGCCGATGGTCCGCACCCGCACCACCAGCTCGCGCACTTCCTCGTTCGGGCGGGGCGGCAAAAAGTCGTTCACCGGCAGCCACTGGCCGTTGCGCCGCACGCACCGCCGCCGATGGCTGAAATAAATCGAGGGCACCTCCAGCCCCTCGCGGCGGATGTACTGCCACACATCCAGCTCCGTCCAATTGCTCAACGGAAACACCCGCATGTGCTCCCCCGGGTTCACCCGGGCGTTGTAGAGATTCCAAATCTCCGGGCGCTGGTTTTTGGGGTCCCACTGGCCAAAGGCGTCGCGGAAACTGAAGAATCGCTCCTTGGCGCGGGCCTTTTCCTCGTCCCGCCGCGCCCCGCCAATGCAGGCATCAAAACGAAACTCCTCGATGGCCGCCAGCAAGGTGGGGATTTGCAGTTTGTTGCGGCTGATCTCCCCCGGCGCCGGCGTAGCCAGCCCCCGGGCGATGGCGTCCTCCACCTTCCGCACGATCAACCGGGCGCCCAGCTCCCGCGCGCGGCGGTCACGGAATTCGTTCAGCTCGGGAAAATGATGACCTGTATCCACATTCAGCAGGGGCATGGGAATGTCCGAAGGCCGGAAGGCCTTCTCTGCCAGCCGCAGCAAGCAGATCGAGTCCTTGCCGCCGCTGAACAACAGGCAGGGCCGCTCAAATTCCGCCGCCACCTCCCGCATGACATGGATGGCTTCGGTTTCCAGGTACTGAAGATGATCAAGATGATACGATGTCATGGTCATGAATAAGCTCGTCCGCCCGGGCCGGGACTGAAGTGGCCCGGACTTTCCGGTCCGGCCGGCGCCGTCTCAGGATTCCTTTTCCGTGGTTTTGCCCCACCGCACATGCAAACCGCACTCGCGTTTTTCATCGCCTTTGGCCGGGTCAAAATAATCCCATTCCACCGGCAGGTGGTGCTCTTTCACATACCCCTCCATCTGATCATCCGTCCACTCCAACAAGGGGCTGACCTTCACCACGCCCAAATGGGTGTCAGGGGCCACGATTTCCATTCCCGCGCGATGCGGATTCTGCACCCGGCGCAAGGCCGTGAGCCAGACCGTGGGCGCCAGTTCGCGCATCGCCCGTTGGAACGGCTCCAGCTTGAAAATCTGGCTGAACTGCCGCAGAGCTTCCTCCTGCTCGGGTGTGGGCGGCGCGCCGTGCAGGGCCTGGTAGCGCGCCACGGTCATCGAGGGCGCATAAACTTTCAAGTTCAACCGCAACTGCCGGGTCAGCTCCGCGGCATGACGATACGTCGCCGGCCGATTCCATCCATGATCCACCCAGAGCACCGGAATATCCGGCTGCACGCGCGTAGCCAGATGCAACAACACGGCCTCATAGGGACGAAAATTCGTCGTCACCACCGCCCGGCCTTTGGCCAGCACAATGGCCCATTCCACAATCTCGGCGGCCGGCTTCCCCCGCCAGCGCTCATTCCACTGCTTGATTTCCGCTTCGGTGAACATGATGGGTCTGGATTGCCGTTACACCGCCACCGCCGCCTGGGCCCCTTCCACTCCGTTTTCCACCCACAGGACCCGGGCCGCAAAATCACCAAAGCGCTCGTTGGCCACCCGCTCGCGCCGGTAGCGCTCAAACAACGCCCGTAATTCCGGTATGATTTCAGTCTCCTTCAACGTCTCCCGGTACACGCGATTGAGCCGCGTGCCTGCCGGATTCCCCCCCACAAAAAGCTGGTAGCGCCCCGGCGCCTTGCCCACCAGGGCGATTTCCGCCATGTACGGCCGCGCGCACCCGTTGGGGCAGCCGGTCATGCGAATGATGATCTCCTGATCTCCCAGACCCGTTTCCTCCATGGCTTTTTCAATCTCGCCCATCAAGTGTGGCAGATAACGCTCGGCCTCCGCCAGGGCCAACCCGCAGGTGGGCAGCGCCACGCAGGCCATGGAAGCCCCCCGCACGGCGCTGACCCGCCGGGCCGGATCCGCTCCATGCTCCGCCAGCAGGCGGGTGACCGCCTCGCGCTGGTCATCCTTGATGCCCACCAGCAACAAATTGTTGGCCGGGGTCAAATGCACTTCCAGTCCAAACCTCTCCACCACCCGGCGCAGAGCTGTCTTGAGCTGACGGCTTTCCGTATCCCGGATGCGCCCCGTTTCAATGAACATACCCAACACCCATGAGCCATCCGCCTGCTGCCGCCATCCGTAAAGGTCCCCCTGGCGCGTAAAGACAAACGGCCGCGCCGGCTCCAGCGCAAAGCCCACCCGCCGCTCCAGCTCGGCCCGAAACCATTCCACCCCACGATCCGCCAGCACGTATTTCAACCGGGCGTGTTTGCGGTTGGCCCGGTCCCCAAAATCCCGGTGAATGCCCACCACCGCCCGCGCCGTGGCCTCCACCGCCTCCCGCGGAATAAAACCAATCAGATCCGCCAGCCGGGGGAAGGTTTGCTGATTGCCGTGCGAGCGTCCCATGCCGCCGCCCGCCACCACGTTGTAGCCCACCACCCGGCCCCCGGCCTCAATGGCAATAAAACCAAGGCATTGGGCAAAGATGTCCACGTCGTTGACGGGTGGGATGGCGAAGGAAATCTTGAATTTGCGCGGCAAATAGGTCTTCCCATAAAGCGGGTCCACGAAATCATTAAGCGCCGCCTTTTCCATCTCCAATTTTTCCCCGTTCAACCAAATCTCATGGTACGCTGGCGTTTGGGGCAGGAGGGATTGTGACAACAGCCGCGCATCCGCCAGCACCTCCCGGCCCACCTCCCCGTGCAACACCGGCGGCGGGGTCACAACATTCCGCACCACATCGCCGCAGGCCGCCAAGGTGGTCAACATGGCCTCGTGAATCCCACGGATGGTCCGCGCCAGCCCGGATTTAATGATGCCATGGAACTGGATGCCCTGTCGCGAAGTGACCCGCAGGGAGTCATTTCCGTACTCTGTGGCCAGGCGGTCCATGGTCAGGTATTGCTCTGGTTTCAATACTCCGCCAGGCATCCGCACCCGCACCATGAAAATGAATTTCTTGCCCTGCTTGCGCACGTCCCGGTCATCCTGTTGATAGCAGCCATGAAACTTGAGGAACTGGGCGTCCTCCTCGGAAAAATGATCTTCGGCAGGGTTGGCGAGCGTTTGGGCCAGGGTGCCCGCCAGGGTGGGGCAACCCGCCTTCAAGTGCTCGTTGGGCGAGAGCTTCGGCTCAGCAACGTTGTTTTCCATATATACGACTAATTTTGTCGTTATTATCCGACTTAAATTTGGCCAAAGGCTTCCACACCGCCTTGGCCTCAGTCACCACCGTTATCGTAAAGAATAACGACTTATTACGTCGTTAATCTCAACCCTCCTTCTACGTTTGTCAAAATATTTTTTTAATTTTTTCTCCACCCCCCTTCCCGCCCCGGCCATCATCATTTGTGTTGATGGTATTCATTGCAGTTGCTGCCGCCGGGGACTATGCTTGATGCAGGTCATGGCGCAAGCCGGACGCACTGACGAAAATGATACCGATGCTTGGTCAACCGATGTTTGATTTCAACGACCACCCCTTCCTGGTGGTCTGGGAAATGACCCGCGCCTGCGCGCTGGTTTGCCGCCACTGCCGCGCCGCCGCCAAAATCCACCGCCATCCCCAGGAGCTGGACGGGGAGGAGGCCTATCGCTTTGTGGATCAAGTGGTGCGGGCACGGCCCGGGATCTTCATTTTGACGGGCGGCGATCCCATGCAGCGTCCGGACTTGTATGATCTCGTGGCCTATGCTTCGGGCAAGGGGCTGCGCGTGGCCTTAAGCCCCAGTGTGACGCCCCTCTTCTTGCAGGCCGACCTCAAGCGGCTGAAGGAAGCCGGCTGCGCCCGCATCTCCATCAGCATTGACGGCGCCAACCGCGAGAGCCATGACCGTTTCCGCGGCATTAAAGGCACCTGGGACATGACGATGCAGGCGCTGCAAAACATTCGCGAGGCCGGCATTGAAGTGCAGGTCAACACCACCTTCACCCGGCAAAACTTCAAAGATTTCGACGGCTTTGTAAAACTGCTGGAGGAAATCCGGCCCGTCCTGTGGAGCGTCTTCCAACTGGTGCCCACCGGCCGGGGCAAGGTGGCCGATCTGCTGAACGCCTTTGAAATGGAGGAGCTGTTTGTCAAACTGGCCCATCTTTCCACCCGGGTGCCGTACGACATCAAGACCACCGAGGGCCATCACTATCGGCGGGTGGTGTTGCAGCAGTTGCACGATGAAAAGGCCCTGAAAAAACGCGCCCCCATCGGCATCAATGATGGCAAGGGGTTTGTGTTTGTCTCCCACATCGGCGAAATCCAGCCCAGCGGTTTCCTGCCGATCACCGGGGGCAACGCCCGCACTGATGAACTGATCGACGTGTACCGTCATCACGAAGTGTTTCGCAATCTGCGCAATTCCAGCCTCCTCAAGGGCAAATGCGGGGTGTGCGAGTACAAGGATATTTGCGGCGGCTCCCGCGCCCGCGCTTATGCGCTGACGGGCGATTATTTGGGGGAAGAACCCCTCTGTGCCTACGTTTCACCCAATTACCATCCAGTACCCGCGCCCGCACCAGCCGCCACGTAAGCCCCCTCGTTTTTAGGTAGTGCCATGTTAAATCTGACTCGTTTGTACTGTGGCGTGGCCCAGCCCGCCGATCATTTGCGCTATGGCCAGGGGCACGGCGCCCCGCGTTCCGCGGCCGAACGGCGCCCCATTGTGGTGTGGAACATCACCCGTAGGTGCAATTTGAACTGCATCCATTGTTACTCAGACTCCACCGCGCAGGTGTATCCGGGCGAGCTGACCCTGGAACAGTGCTATGCGGTCATCGATGACCTGGCCGCCTTCAAGGTGCCGGCGGTCCTGCTCTCCGGCGGCGAGCCGCTCATTCACCCCCACTTCTTTGACCTGGCCAATCGCGCTGTGCAGAAGGGCCTGCGGCTTACCCTCTCCACCAACGGCACGTTGATTGACCTGCCCACGGCCAAAAAAATCAAGGAGCTGGGCTTCTCCTACGTAGGCATTTCCCTCGATGGCATCGGCGACACCCATGATTATTTCCGTGGCCGCAAAGGGGCGTTTGAAAAAACCATTGAGGCCTTCCGCAATTGCAAGGCGGTGGGCCAGAAGGTGGGCCTGCGCCTGACGCTTACCCGCAACACGGTGGATGACCTGGACCGTATCCTCGACTTCATCGAATTCGAGAACATTGACCGGGTCTGTTTCTACCACCTTGTTTATAGCGGGCGCGGCGCCAATCTGGTCAGCGTGCCCCCGGCGCGGACGCGCGCCGCCATTGACCGCATCATTGACCGCACCGTCCAATGGAATCAAAACGGCAAGACCCGCGAAGTGCTCACCGTGGATCAACCGGCGGACAACGCGTTTTTGTACCTGCGTCTCCTACGCGAGCAATCCCCCCGGGCCAAAGAGGTGTACGATCTGCTCAAATGGAACGGCGGCGGCTCTAACAGCTCGGGCGTCGGCATAGGCAACATTGACACCCAGGGCAATGTCCATCCGGATCAATTCTGGCAGAGCGTGACGCTGGGCAACGTTAAAGATAAGCCCTTCAGCCAGATTTGGACCCGCACCGATCATCCCATCCTCAACGGCCTGCGCAACCGCCGTCCCCTGCTCAAAGGCCGTTGCGGCATCTGCCGTTTTCAGGAAATCTGCGGCGGCGGCTTCCGTGTGCGCGCCGAACAAGTCTTCGGCGACCCCTGGGCGGAAGACCCCGGTTGTTATTTGACCATGGACGAAATTGCCGCCGCTCCGGCCGCGGCACTGGCCGGCGTGTAAAATTGCGTATGGCTCAGGTCATTGCCAACGGCCAGCCCGTCCCTGCCAATCTCCCTTGTACGCTGGAGGAATTTTTGCGCGCCCAAAACTTCTTTCCCCGCAGCGTGGTGGTGGAGTTGAACGGGGAAGCCATTGCCCCCTCCGAGTTTTCCCGGCGCCAGTTGCAGGAGGGCGACCGTCTCGAAATCGTCAAAATCGTCGCTGGCGGCTGAAGACGTCGCAGGCACCCGCCCCGGCACAGTTTGTTTGGACAGGAGCGCGGGCGCGGTCATAAAATGGGGGTATGAAAATGCCTCGTCCCCTCCCGGCAGCAGGGAAACGCCTCCCGCCGGGCTGGCTCACGTCCCTGGTTTGCGCAGGCGTTATCGCGTTGCTTCCGGGCGCCGTTGGCCACGCCCGGGCCGCCCAGACCACAAACGACACGGCGGTGGTCACCGTAGGCCCCGGCGGCTATTTGACTACGCTGCCCCGTCCCTGCAAACCGCTGCCGGAGCGGATTTATCGCACCGCAGACGTGCGCGGCCCCATGCTCACCGGCCAGTGGTGGAGTTCGCTGGTATGGCAGCCCTTCTCCCAAAATCTGTTTGCGCATCCGCTGGTATTGCTCTGCACTTCCAACGGGCTGGTTGTCAGTCAACACGGCGCCCGGGTGCATGGGACCTCTGCCGGCATCTTTGGCAGCGGCGGCGGGCGGCCCGGAGATTTGCGCTTGGAACACTCGGCGGCAGGCGTGTTTCCCGAGGCCCTTTGCGGCGGCTATTCCGATTGGTTCGTCACCGCAGTCTTCGCGACAAATGACATGGTCCTGCGGGCCAGTTTTGGCCATGGCAGCCCTTACGTCTTTTGCCAGTACTCCGGCGGCCAGCCGGTGGTAACGTTCGCGCAAGCCCCGCGACTGTGGGCCGGCAGCGCCCGCGATGCCGTGCTGGGCCTCACGGTGAACGGGCATCATTACGGACTATTTGGGCCGGGCGGCTCCACGTGGGCCGGACTGGAGGGGCGACGATGGACTAATCTGAGCGGCGGCAAATCTTATTTCAGCGTGGCCGTGCTGCCGGATGATCGCCCGGAGACCCTCGCCCGGTTTCGCCAGCATGCCTACAATCACGTAATTGATACCCGCCTGGAATTAGCTTATCAGAACGGCCAGTTGCTCGTTAACTACCGCTTCACCTGCCGGCCCCAGGAAGGCAGCGACACTGGCACGTTGTTCGCGCTGTATCCGCACCAATGGAAATACACCTCCACGCCTTTGACGCCCATGACCTACAACTCGGTTCGTGGCGTCATGAAAGTGGGCGAAGGAGGGGGCTTTGCCACCACGGTGCCGGTCCAAGGCCTGCTGCCGCTGCTGCCACCGCAAGGCATTCCCGAGCGCGAGCGCGCCCTGCAATATCTTCGCGCCGAAGCCGCGAAAAAACCGGCGGGGTTTGGCGATACCTACTGGGAAGGCAAACATCTGGGCAGGCTGGCCACCTTGAGCGGGGTGGCGGAGGCGGCCGGCGCCCCGGAGCTGCAGGCCACTTTTCTCCATGAAATCAAACGCCGCCTGGAGCAGTGGTTCACGGCTGCTCCGGGCAAGGAGCAGGTGGTTTTCTACTACAACAATCTCTGGGGCACGCTGGTGGGCAGCCGGCCCTCGTACGGCAGCGACCGTCCCCTGAATGACCATCATTTTCATTACGGCTATTTCATCCGTGCCGCCGCGGAGGTGGCCCGCAGGGATGCAGCCTGGGCGCGTCAGTGGGCGCCCATGGTGGAACTGTTAATTCGCGACATCGCCTCGCCAGACCGGCAGGATCCGTTGTTTCCCTATCTGCGCTGCTTTGACAAGTACGCCGGCCACTCGTGGGCGTCGGGCGATGCCAATTTCGCGGATGGCAACAATCAGGAATCCTCCAGTGAATCCCTCAATGCGTGGTACGGCATGATGCTCTGGGGCGAGGCCACCGGCAACCGCCGCCTGCGTGATGTGGGCCTGGCCTTGTTCAACCTCGAGCGCACGGCCGTGGAGGAATATTGGTTTGATGTGTCGGGCACCAACTTCCCCCGGGATTTTCCGGAAGTGGCGCTGGGCATGGTGTGGGGAGGCAAGGGGGCGTTTGCCACCTGGTTTTCGGGAGACATTGATTGCATTCACGGCATCAACTGGCTGCCCTTCACCCCGGCCAGTATTTACATGGGACGGCATCCGGCCTACGTGAAGAAAAACCACGATCGCATCGTGGCCCGGCGCAAAGGCGGCGCCGATTACAACAACGGCTGGGGGGACCTGGTCATCATGTTTCGGGCTTTGGCCGAGCCGGCACCGGCGGCGGAATACCTCGAGGCCCAGCCCCAATGCAAAATCGAAAGCGGCAACACCCACGCCTTCATGTATCATTGGATACACACCTTGAACCGGCTTGGGCTTAACGACACCGGCCTGACCGCAGATCATCCGTTCTTCAATGTCTATCAAAAAAACGGCCGCAAAACCTATGCCGTGTACAACTTTCAGGCGCAGCCGCTGACCGTCACCTTTTCTGACGGCCACCGCATGACCGCAGCCCCCGGCACGCTCACTGTCGCTCCCTGAACGGTGCCACGGGGTTGAGGAATTCCACGCCCTGCGCCACTTTTACCCGGCATGAGTGCCACCTTGGTTTGGTTCCGTCTGGATTTGCGCTGGGAAGACCAGCCCGCCTTGCACGCGGCCGCATTGCGGGGCCGTCCGGTGATTCCCGTGTTTATATGGGCCCCGGAGGAGGAAGGCGCCTGGCCCCCCGGCGGAGCCTCGCGCTGGTGGCTGCATCAATCCCTCCGCGCGCTGGATGCCGGCTTGCGGCGCCTTGGCAGCCGCCTGATTCTGCAGCGGGGACCTTCCCTTGACACGCTGCAAGCGTTGCGCCAACAAACTGGCGCGGATGCGGTGTTCTGGAATCGCCGATACGAGCCGGCGCTGATTGCCCGAGACAAGACCATCAAGGAAACCTTGCGCGCCCAGGGCGTCCAGGTGGAAAGTTATAATGCCGCCCTCCTGTTTGAACCGTGGACCATCCACAACCGCAGTGGAGCGCCCTTTCAAGTCTTCACGCCTTTCTGGAAGCATTGTCTTTCCCAACCCGCGCCCGCAGCGCCCCTCCCTGCTCCCACCGCCCTGCCGGCGCCCAAAACCTGGCCCGTCTCACTCCCTCTGGAAGCCCTGGAGCTGGAGCCCAAAATTGACTGGGCCGCCGGCATGCGCGCCGCCTGGCAGCCAGGCCCCGAGGGGGCGGCGATGCAACTGGAGCGCTTTTTGGCGGGCGCCTTCGCCCGCTATGCGGAGGGACGCAACCTCCCCGGCGCTGCCGGCACTTCCCGGCTCTCGCCCCATCTGCATTTTGGAGAAATAGGCCCCCGGCAAATCTGGCAGCGCCTGCGCCAGTGGGCGGAGGCGCAAAAACCCCCGCAGGCGGGCTGGGCGTCCTCTCCCTTCGTCGCCGAGCTGGGCTGGCGTGAATTTGCCTACCATTTGTTGTACCATTTCCCCCACACACCGACAGAACCGCTCCGCCCGGCCTTCAAGCATTTTCCCTGGCGCCCGGAGGCGGACGCCACGTTGCGCGCCTGGCAGAAAGGGCGCACCGGCTACCCCATCGTGGATGCGGGGATGCGCGAGCTGTGGGCCACGGGTTGGATGCACAATCGCGTGCGCATGATTGCCGGCTCTTTCCTGGTCAAAGATTTGCTGCTGGACTGGCGGCACGGCGCGCGCTGGTTTTGGGACACCCTGGTGGATGCCGATCTGGCAAGCAACACCCTGGGCTGGCAATGGGTGGCCGGCTGTGGCGCCGATGCCGCCCCCTATTTCCGCGTGTTCAACCCCGTCACCCAGGGCGAAAAATTCGATCCCCACGGCGACTACGTCCGCCGCTGGGTGCCCGAACTGGCGCGGATGCCGGATCAGTGGATCCATCACCCTTGGGAAGCGCCGCCAGACGTGCTGGCCGCCGCCGGCGTGCATTTGGGCGACACTTATCCGCGTCCGATAGTGAATCACACCATCGCCCGCGAAGTGGCGCTGGAGGCCTTCAAACGCCTGCCCGCCGCGGGAGGATAATCAACCGGGCCTATTTTCCTCCGGCCCGTTTGTCCATTCACAGCAGGGCCACGGGGTCCACGTCCACCGCCATCAGAACATCCTCCGGCAAGGCCAGCTTGGGCAGCAGAGCGGCCAGCGCGGCACTTAGTTTGGTCATGTGCCGCGTGCGCAAGGTGAGATGATGACGGTAGAATGTTTCGGCGCGCGCCAGGGGCGCAGGGGCGGGGCCGGCAATTTGCAAATCCGGCAGATCTTTGGCCAAGGCCTCCATCTGTTTGCGGCAATGCCCGGCGAAGAAGGCGACTTTTTCTTCGTTGCGCCCGCGGAACAACAAGCGGGCCAGCCGGCTGAAGGGCGGGTAATGCAATTGCTGGCGAAACTCAAGTTCCTGCTCGTAGAAGGCCGCAAAATCATGGCGGCGCGCGTATTGAATGGCCGGGTGAAAAGGAGTGAAAGACTGCACAAAAACTTCTCCTTCCACCTCGCCCCGGCCGGCGCGACCGGCCACCTGGGTCAATAATTGAAAGGTGCGCTCGCCCGCGCGAAAATCGGGCAGGTGCAGGCTTAAATCGGCATAAATCACACCCACGAGGGTCACGTTTTCAAAGTGCAGGCCCTTGGCGATCATCTGGGTGCCCACCAAAATGTCCACTTTGCCGGCCTTGAAATCTCCGAGGATGCGCCGGTAATCCTCCTTGCGCTGCAGCACGTCGGAATCCATCCGGCAGATGCGCGCGGTGGGGAATAACCGGGTCAATACATGCTCCACCTTTTGCGTGCCCAGTCCTGCATAACGGATGCCGGGGTTGCGGCACGGCGGATTGGGGCAGGCCGCGGGGGCCTCGGCATCGTAATTGCAGATGTGGCAGCGCAGCCGCACCTGCGGGCGGTGATAGGTGAGGGCCACACTGCAATGCGGGCACCGCGCCACATAACCGCACAGGGGACACTCCAGCGCCGTGGCGTAACCGCGCCGGTTCAAAAAGAGGATGACCTGCTCGCGCCGCTCCAGTCGCCGCAAAATGGCCTCACGCAGGGGTTGCGCAAACACCGGCGGCTGGCCGCGCTCGCGCCGCGCCTCTGCGCGCATGTCCACCACCCGCACCACCGGCATTTTCTTGTGATCGGCTCGATGCGGCAGCTCCAGCAGGGTGTATTTGCCGCGCCGGGCATTGTAGTAACTCTCCATCGAGGGCGTGGCCGAGCCGAGCACCACCACGGCATTTTCGCGGGTGCCGCGCACCACGGCCACATCGCGCGCGTGATACCGGGGCGCCTCCTCCTGCTTGTAGGAGTGTTCATGCTCCTCATCCACGATGATCAGGCCCAGCGGTTCCACCGGCGCAAAGATGGCTGATCGCGCGCCGATCACGATGCGGGCGCGGCCCTGGCGGATTTTGTGCCATTCATCATGGCGCTCGCCCTCGGAAAGATGACTGTGAAGCACGGCCACGAGGGTTTGCAGCGGCCCGCTGCTGAAGCGCGCCTTGAAACACTCCACGGTTTGCGGCGTCAGCGATATTTCCGGCACCAGCACGATGGCGCCCCGCCCCAGGCTCAAGGCGTGGGCAATGGCCTGCAGATAAACCTCCGTTTTGCCGCTGCCGGTCACCCCATGCAGCAGAAAAACCGCCGGCCGGGGAGGTGCGGCCTGCCCCGGCGTCCCCATGGCCCCCGTAATGGCCTGCAAGGCCCGCGCTTGTTCGGCATTCAAAGGCAGGGGCTGCGTGGGCAAAATCAATTCCGCCGCGTAGGGATCACGCTCATCCACTTCGGGCGAAATTAGGATCAGTCCTTTGTCCTCCAACCGCCGGATGGTTTGGGGGGTGGCGCCTGTCAATTCCACCAGCTGCTTCAGCGGCAAACCGCGCATCTCCTCCACCACCCGCCAGACTTCCTCCTGGCGCCGGGTCAGCTCCGGCATTTCTCCCACGCGCGGGGCCACCCGCACAAACAGCCGTTCGCGCCAGCCTTCTTTCTCGCGGCGCACCGCCTGCGGCAGCACCGAGCGCAGGGCCACCTCCGGCGCGCAGCAGTAGTAATCGGCTATCCATCGGGCCAGGGCGAGCACCTTGGGCGTCACCAGTCCGGGCCGGCCAATGATTTTGATAATGGATTTGAGTTGGGGATGCGGGGACCGCTCCAACAGCGCCGTGACACAGCCCAAGACCTCCCGCCCCGCAAAGGGCACTTTGACGCGCGTCCCCACCGCCACCAGCGGCTCCATGTCGGCCGGAACGAGGTAATCAAACTCCTTCTGCAGGGCGATTTCCAATGTCACACGCGCGACCATCGGCCCCCACGGATAACAAGGCGGCGGCGCAAACAAAAGAAGGAAATCTGCCATATTGCCAAGGACGGACTTTCAGTGATACTTTGGCGTGGTTTTTTAACGCAATATGAGCATGCAACCACACGCAAATCCAAACACCTGCGCCGCCCCCGGCCAGCCGGCGGCGCGTCCCTGGGTGGAAAACCGCGCGGCCAAAGACGAGCTGATTTTGGTTACCGGTGCCGGGGGGTTTATTGGCGGGGCGCTGGTGCGTTATTTCAAAGACCTCGGCTACCAGCGCATCCGGGCCGTGGACCGCAAGCCCCTGCCGCACTGGTATCAGCGCGTGCCGGGGGTGGAGGAATTATGCCTGGACCTCCGGGTGGAGGAGAACTGCCGCCGCGCCGTGGAAGGCGCCGCCGAAGTCTATAATCTGGCGGCCGACATGGGCGGCATGGGTTTCATCGAGCGATTCCGCGTCGAATGCCTGCGCAGCATCTTGATCAACACCCATCTGATTGAACATGCCTGGCGCGCCGGCGTGCGCCGGTATTTCTTCTCCAGCTCGGCCTGCGCCTACAACACGGAATTGCAAAAAGACCCCCATTGCCGCGCCCTCAAAGAGTCCGATGCCTACCCGGCCATGGCCGAGCGCGGTTACGGCTGGGAAAAATTGATGTCAGAAATGTTCTGCCAGGAGTACACCGCCGAGCGCGGGCTGGCCACATTCATTGCCCGTTTTCACAACGTCTATGGCCCTTGGGGCACGTGGGATGGCGGGCGCGAGAAGGCCCCGGCCGCCATCTGCCGCAAAGTCATCGAAGCCAAGGCCACCGGCCGGCTGGAAATTGAAATCTGGGGCGACGGCACGCAGACCCGCAGCTTCATGTACATTGATGATTGCATCAAAGGCATTGACATGATCATGCACACGGATGCCCTGAAGGCTACGCCCATCAACCTCGGCACCAGTGAAATGATCTCCATCAATGATCTGGTGTCGCTGGTGGAATCCATCGGCGGCGTCAAACTCCAGCGGCATTACAAACTGGACGCCCCCCGCGGCGTGGCGGGGCGCAACAGCGACAACACCTTCATCAAACAAATGCTCGGCTGGGAGCCGTCCATTCCGTTGCGGGAGGGCTTGAAAACCACCTACCAGTGGATTGAAGAGCAGTACCGCAAGCGCCAGGCAGGCGAGCACACGGTGCAGGACTTGTACTAACCGATGGGCATGTCGGACGCCAACCTGAGTCCCACCGGCCCCATTCCGCCGCCCCCGCCGTGGGGCCACCTGCCGTATCGGCTGGCCCTGGCGGGGGGCTGGATTGACCAGCCCTTTGTGTCCCGCCTGAATCCGGAGCCGCCCGGCAGCATGGTGGTGGTGGGCGTGCAGCCGGATGCCCCCTGGATGGACCGCTCCGGACTGGCCACCGGCACCCGGGCGGTGGCCCGGCGGTTGTGGCAGGATCGCCTGCCTGACGGTAATCCCGCTGATTTGGTGCGGACATTGTATGCCGCAGAAAACGCCGGGCGGCCGGATCCTTCCGGCTCGCAGGACATGATCGGTTTGCTCTACCCCGGCATCAACCGCCTGGACTACGATGCCCGGCACGAAGGCGGCATCTTTCCCCAACATATCGAAACCTGCCGTGATCCGGATATCGTCCACTGGCTGGCCCAGGTCCTGCACATTATCCCCATCGCGCCGCGACCGGAGGGCTACCATCCTTTGGGCGAAAAAAATCTGGAGCCGGCCTGGGTGCGGCGGCTGGGCCAAACCGGCAAAGATTGTTTCGCCGCCATTCTGGCGCGGGATGCCGCCGCACTGGGACGCTCCTTTAATGAGTGCATGGAGTGTTGGGAGCATCTGCTGCCCCACACCGTGCGGCATCCCACGCTGACGGTGGACCTGGGCGCCATTTTACGCTATTACCAGGCCCGTTACGCCGGCGCAATGTATTCCGGCTGTGGTGGGGGTTATCTTTACGTGGTCTCCGTAAAGCCTGTGCCCGGCGCCTTTCATGCCTCCCTGCGCCTCTGAACCATGAAGCACAACGTTCAGGTCATTGTCTCGGGGCCTTTTGATGATCTGCGCTCGCGCCACGTGCGCCTTTTGGAGGAGGCCGCGCGGCTGGGGCCGGTGCGGGTGCTGTTGTGGGACGATGCCTCGACGGCCCAGGCCACGGGCAATCCCGTGAAATTTCCCCTGGCAGAGCGCCACTATTTTTTAAGCGCCATCCGTTATGTGGATTCGGTGACAGTCATTCAGGCTGCCAGCGGGCTGCCGGTCCTGGAGCGGGCGGCGCCCGTCCCCCCTGCCATCTGGGTTTATCCTGAGGAGGAAGATTCACCCGCGCGCCAACAATTCTGCGCACGGCACGGATGGCGTGCCATGCCGCTGGCCGCGGCGGCATTGAGCGGTTTTCCCGAGCCGCCGGCCGGCCCCGTTCATCCGGAAAGAAAAAAGGTCATTGTCACCGGCTGCTACGACTGGCTGCACTCCGGGCATGTGCGTTTTTTTGAGGAAGTCTCGGCCCTGGGGGATCTATACGTGGCGGTGGGCAATGATGCGAATGTGCGCCATTTGAAAGGCGCGGGGCATCCCCTGCTCTGCCAGGACGAACGCCGCTACATGGTGGGCAGCATCCGCTACGTCACGCAAGCCGTGCTCACCACGGGGTGGGGCTGGCTCGATGCCGAGCCGGAAATCCGGCGTCTGCAACCGCACATCTATGCCGTCAACGAAGACGGAGACAAACCGGAAAAACGCGCCTATTGTGAGGCCCACGGGCTGGAGTATGTGGTGCTCAAACGAACACCCGCGCCCGGGCTGCCGGCCCGCTCCAGCACCGCCCTGCGCGGGTTTTAGCATGGCGCCGCGGGCGCAACCCCACCCCCATGTCTGACGCTGCTCCAGAAAAGCCCCGCCTGCCGCCCGGCTTTCATCATGCCTACTGGTTTGCGCTGTTCAACGCGCTGTCATTCCAGATTGTGTTGAGCAGCCCCATGGTGCTCTATGCCAAGAGCCTCGGCGGCAGTGCCACCGTCCTCGGGGTGGTGGTGAGCATGATGCCCCTGCTGGTCATCTTTCAAATCCCCGCCGCCCAATACATCCCGCGCCTCGGTTTTCGCCGGTTTGTGTATGCCGGCTGGGGCATCCGGGTGGCCTTCATCTTTGCAATGGCCGCAGTGCCCTTGTTGGGGGCATTCCTGGACCGCGGTACCCAGTTGGCGCTGCTGTTGTTTCTGCTGTTTGGCTTCAATCTTTCGCGTGGCATATCCAGTTGCGCGTGGCTGCCGTGGATCACCAGCCTCGTACCGGAATCCATCCGCGGCCGCTACCTGGCACGGGATGCCGCCGTGGTGAATCTGGGCAGCATCATGGTTTTTTTACTGGCCGCGCTGTTTTTGGGCAGCGAACCCCACCCGTATCAATTCAGTTTGCTCTTTGCCTTCAGTGCCGTGGCCGGCGCCGCCAGCCTGAGCTTCCTCAAACGCATCCCGGATGTCCCCGTGCCGCAAGAACCCGCCGGCAGCACCGGCGAAGTTCCCTGGGGGGCGATTTTGCGGCATGCGCCTTTTCAGCGGCTGCTCGTCACCGTCATGCTTTGGGCGGTGGTTTATGGCGGCATGCAAGCCTTTCCCGTGGCCTTTCTGAAGACCGAAGCGGCCCTTTCCGAAGGACGGATTCTGCTGCTTTCCACCACGCTCTATCTGGGGGGCATGGGCAGTCTGTGGCTGTTTGGCTCCCGCCTGGATGCGGCCGGCAGCAAACCGGTGCTGGCCCTGGCATTCGGGGTTTATGTGCTGATTTTAGGCGGGTGGTGGCTGATGTCCGGCAAGGCCCTGCAGGCCTCCACCGCGCCGCTGATCGCCCTGCTGGGGTGCATGGGCCTGTTCTCCGCCTCGGCCAACATGGCGTTCACGCGCCTGGCCATGGCCTCCGTGCCCACTATGGGGCGCAATCATTTTTTCGCCCTTTTCTCTGTGGCGTGGAATGTCACCCAGGGGGTGGCCCCCATTCTCTGGGGCATGATGATTGATGCCATCGGGGAGTTCCGCACCCGCTGGGGCGGCGTGGAGTGGAATCGTTACAGCATCTTTTTTGCCGCCGCCGCGCTGGTAACCCTGGCCGCCCTGTGCAGCACCCGCCGGTTGGTGGAGCCCAAGGCCGCCAGTTTCGAAGAGCTGTTGCGGGACCTCTTATTGCGGGCCCCCATGAAATTCTGGTTCCGGCTCTGGCCGCGTGGCTGAGGCAGGAAAATCGGGCCTCCGACACTCGCCAAGACCACCCGCCTGTGTTACGATTTGTGCCATGATGACCGCACTGCGACTTGGCGCTCTGGGGTTATTAGGATTGTTGGCAGGGCTTGGGCTGCTGCTCGAGGCCGCCCCCGCCCCTGCTCCCCCGTCCCTGCCCCGCCTCATCGCTGCCGCAGAACCGGGCTGGCCGCAATGGCGCGGCCCCTACCGGGATGGCATTGCCCGTGAAACCAATCTGCTCAAACAATGGCCGGAGGGCGGCCCCCCGCGGCTGTGGGAAATCCATTTCCTGGGCCGGGGATACTCCGCTCCCGTACTGGCCGCCAACCAAATCTTTATCACGGGCGATGTGGGGGAGCATCTGGTCATTTATGCGCTGGATATGGAGGGAAAACTGCGGTGGCAGGTCACCAATGGCGCTTCCTGGAAAGACCCCTATCCGGGGGCCCGCGCCGCCGTGGCCTATGACCGTGGGCGCCTCTATCACATGAATGCTCATGGGCGGGTGGTCTGCCTGGACGCCCAAAGCGGCCGCGAATTGTGGTGGGTGGACATTTTGCAGCGTTTCCAAGCGCGCAACATCACCTGGGCCTTGAGCGAGTGCCTGCTGGTGGACGAGCGGCATGTTTATGTCACCGCCGGCGGAGATGCGGCCCTGATGGCGGCCTTGGACAAGAACACGGGGGAAACCCGCTGGGCCAGCCCGCCGTTGCGGCTGAACAGCCCCGAAAACGCTGCCGACCGCGCCAGTTATGCCTCGCCCATCCTCTTTGAATGGGCGGGACGGCGGCATCTGGTGAATTGTTCCCAGACCCATGCGTTTGGGGTGGATGCCACGACCGGTGCGCTGTTGTGGACCTACCCCATGCCCACCACCTACAAAGTCTTGGCCGCCACGCCGGTGTTGATCGGCGACGGGGTATTCGTCACCGGCCCGGACAGTCCCGGCGGCACCTTGTTGCGGATACGGGACACCGGCAGGGAGGTCTCGGTCAGTCCCAAGTGGATTTCCAAGCTGGATACCTGCCACGGCGGCATCATTCAAGTGAAGGATTTGCTGGTGGGTTCCTGGTATCGTGGCCGCCGCGGTTGGGCCTGTCTGGATGCCCAAACCGGTGAACTGCTCCACCAAACCAACGCCCTGGCCAAAGGCAGCCAGATTTTTGCCGACGGTCGCTTTTACTGGCTTACCGAAGATGGCCTCCTGGCCCTCGTGGAGGCCGACCGCGAGAAGTTTGCCTTGGTGAGCCAGTTCCGGTTTGTGGAGAAACATAAAAACGACGTCTGGGCGCACCCGGTTATCTGGCAGGGCCGCCTTTACCTGCGTTATCATGAGCGCCTGGCCTGCTACGACCTACGCCCGCGGGAATGACCTCGTCCCAGGGGGCTGGAGCGGCAAAATTTTTTTGAAAAATTTAGTGGATATTTGGGAGAAGTTTGGTACATTCCCTCGCTCTTGCAGGACCAGGCCGGTTGGCCTGGTTGAAGCAGATGGAGAGAAAGACATCGAACGCTTTTGGCTTGAGGATAAGTACCGTGACCGCGAAGAAAAAAACGGTTGAAAAGAAGGCCACCGGCAAAACCGCAAGCAAGGTTGCCGAGAAAAAACCGGCGCCTGCCCGGCCGGCACCCCCGGCCAAGCCGGCTGTCCCGGCCAAAATGAGCGGTCCCAATAAATCCACGGGGCCGGCCAAACGGGTGGCCGCCACGGCCGCCGCCATTCTGGGGCGCCCGCTGAACAAGCAAGGCCCGGCGGTGCCGGTTAAAATCAAGCCGGAATGGCAGAAATATTACGATATTTTGATGGATTTGCGGGAGCGCCTGCAACAACAGATGAGCGGGCTGGCCAAGGATAGCGCCGAACAGTTGCCCGGCTACAGTCTGCACATGGCCGACACCGGGACGGACACCTTTGACCGTGACTTTGCGCTGAGCCTGCTCTCCAGCGACCAGGACGCCATCTACGAGATTGAGGAGGCGCTCAAGCGCATTGAGCGCGGCACCTACGGCGTGTGTGAACTCACCGGCAAACCCATCCCCAAGGCCCGGCTGGATGCCATCCCGTGGACCCGTTTCACCGTGGAGGCCCAAATCCAGCTCGAGCGTGACGGCCAGTTGCGCCAGCGGCGCTTGGGCGCGCTGGGCACGGTGGACACCGTGGGCGCGGTGGAGGTCGAGGATGCGGAGGCCGAGGAAGAGGAACGTCCGGCCAAAGAACGTGAATAATTTTGCCTATGCCACGAGAAATCGTCACCTTGGAATGCACGGAAGCCCGGAAGGAGGGCAAACCTCCCTCCCGGTACGTCACGACCCGCAACAAGAAGTTGCAAACCGAACGCCTGGAGATCAAGAAGTACAACCCCCATCTCCGGCGGCACACGGTGCATCGTGAAATCAAGTAATGACCTATGCCTCGTAAAACTCACACGGATCGCAAAGAACGGGCTCATCCCTCCCGCCTGACCCCGCGCACGCCGCGGCCCAAGCCCAAGATTGATTTCACTGTGGACGCCCTGGACTATCGCAACACCGCCTTGCTGCGTAATTTCGTCACAGAACAGGGCCGCATCCTGCCGCGCAAATACACCAACCTGCCGGCTCATTACCAGCGCCGCCTGACCCGGATGATCAAACGCGCCCGGGCCATGCTGTTGATGCGCTAATCCACTTTCCGACCTGACTACACCACCGGCGATGCCCCATCGCCGGTGGGTTTGCTTTTGTCCCGCCTGCCATCCCCCCAAGAATGGCAGCAAATTTCTTTTTTTACGCGGCCTACAACAGGCGGCCTTCAGTGAGACGCTTGACCTTGTGCCGCACGGCTTCCTTGTGCTTGCGGGCCTTGGCCTTGCTGTGGCGCTCCCGGATTTGTTGTTCGAGCTTTTTAACCACCTTGTCAATCGCCACGTACATGTCGCCATCGGTGTGCTCGGCAAACAAGTCCGGCCCGCGCACTCCCACCCGCATGTTGCAGGTAAACTGGCGTTCCGGCGCGCGGGTCGCATTGTACTCCAGCGTCACCCGCACATCCACGGCCCGCCGGTGCAATTTCTCCAGCTTTTGCACCCGCTTGATGATGTGGTTCTCTATCGCTTCGGTGAGGGAGAGATTGTGCGTCGAGAGAACTAATTTCATACACTTGAAACATGCCTCATCGGCAGGGAAAAATCCAGACTTGTCGCGCCGATTTTCACGATTTTTTTCGTGCCCCCTTCCGCCCCGAAAAAAGATTTGCGCGGGACCCGGCCAATGTTCAGATTGTGGGCCGATGAAATTTGAAACTTTATGCCTTCATGGCGGTCAGCAGCCTGACCCGGTAACGCTGTCGCGCGCAGTCCCCATCTACCGCACCAGCTCCTACGTTTTTCGCAACACGGAACATGCCGCCAATCTGTTTGCGCTGAAAGAGCTGGGCAACATCTACACCCGGCTCATGAACCCCACCACGGATGTCCTCGAAAAACGGGTGGCGCTGCTCGAAGGCGCCCCGGAGCTGGGCGGACTGGGCCTGGCTTCCGGCACCAGCGCGGTGTTTTATTCCATCATCAATCTGGCCGAGGCGGGCGACAACATCGTCAGCGCCCGCAACCTGTACGGCGGCACCTACACGCAGTTCAACGACATCCTGCCGTCCCTGGGCATCAAGGTCAAATTTGTGGACTCTAATGACCCGGACAACTTTGCCCGGGCCATTGATGAGAAAACCCGCGCGCTCTTCTGCGAGACGGTCTCCAATCCGGCCCTTGAAATCACCGACCTCGAGGCTGTCGCCCGCATTGCTCACGCGCACGGCCTGCCCTTGATTGTGGACGCCACCTTCAGCACGCCCTACCTGACCCGCCCGCTGGATTTCGGCGCGGACATTGTGGTGCATTCACTGACCAAGTGGTTTGGCGGCCACGGGGTGGGCATTGGCGGCGTGGTGGTGGACAGCGGGCGTTTCAACTGGGCTGGCGGCCGGCACCGGCTTTACACCGAGCCGGATGCCTCGTATCACGGCCTGCGCTGGGGCCTGGACCTGCCGGAGCCGTTGCGTCCCCTGGCCTTCATCTTGCGGATGCGCACCGTGCCGCTGCGCAATCTGGGCGCCTGCATTGCGCCGGACAATTCCTGGTTCTTCCTGCAGGGCATCGAAACCCTGCCGCTGCGCATGGAGCAGCATTGCCGGAATGCGCTGGCCGTGGCGCAACATCTGAAACAGCATCCCCGCGTGGAATGGGTGCGCTTCCCCGGCCTGCCGGACGATCCCATGTACGCCCTGAACCAAAAATATTTGCGCGGCAAGGGCGGCTCCATGGTGGTGTTCGGCATCAAAGGGGGAGCCGCCGCCGGCCGCAAGTTCATTGACTCGCTCAAGCTTTTCTCCCACCTGGCGAATGTGGGCGATGCCAAAAGCCTGGCCATCCATCCGGCCACCACCACGCATTCCCAGCTTGATGAAGCGGCCCAACGGGCGGGCGGCATCACGCCGGAATTGGTGCGGCTGAGCATCGGACTGGAACATATTGACGATATTCTGACGGATCTGGATCAGGCCCTGGCCGCCGCCACCACGGCCTAAAACGGCCCCGGCGCACCTCAGGGCTCCTTCTGCTTTTCCACCCCAGCCGGGGTGGTTTTAGATGGCGGCAGGCCAGCCTGCTCGCGAAATTGCGTGTCCAGCCGCTGCCACAGCGCCGCCATCTCGGCGACTTTGGCCGGCTGCTCCGCCGCCAGATTCCGGCTTTCGCCGCGATTCGTGCTCAGATCGTACAATTCCCACGGCCCCTGGGCGCCGGCGGCCACCAGCTTCCAGTCGCCCACGCGCAAGGCCCGGTTGCCTTGGTGGCTAAAAAACAAATACTCCCGCGGCAACGGCGCCTCGCGCGCGAAGGTGGGCGCCAGACTGCACCCGGCCAGCGGCGGCGCGGCTTTGCCCTGCCATTCGGGCGCGGGCTGAATGCCCGCCAAATCCAGCATGGTAGGAAGTAAATCAATGAAATGCCCCGGCGCGCGCCGCAGGCCCCCGCGGTCTTTAATGCCGGCTGGCCAGTGCACAATCAGGGGCGAACTGATGCCGCCTTCATGCACCCAGAACTTGTGCAGCCGCAACGGGGCATTGGCCGCCGAGGCCCACCCTGGCCCCAGGCAGAGAAAAGTTTGGGCGGAGCCGACCGGAGCTTCCGGATTATGTTTATCCCCGCGAATAATCTGCTCGGCGCTCGCTCCGTTGTCGGACACAAAAAAGGTGAGGGTATTATCCGCCTGTCCCATGGCTTTGATTTGGGCCAACACCCGGCCAATTTCCTGGTCCATGCGATCCACCATGGCCGCGTGCACGGCCATTTTTTGGGCCTGAAATATTTTTTGCTCCACCGTGAGCGCCTGCCAGGGCACGGCATACGCCGATTCACCGGCCCCAATCTGCCGCTGCAGCTCGGCCTCGGCCAGGCTCCACGGCGCAAAATAATGCGGCTCCAATTCCGGCAAAGGATGGGCCGTCAGCCCCAGAGCCGTGGCGCGCTGCCAGCGCTGGCGCCGCACCACGTCCCACCCGGCCAGATAACGCCCGGTGTATTTCGCGATGTCCTGCGGCAGCGCTTGCAAGGGGAAATGGGGGGACAGAAAGGCCAGGTACAGGAAGAAGGGCCGGTCGCGATGCTGCTGTTGATGCTGGCGCAAGAATTGTATGGCATACTCGGCAATCGCAATGGTGGAGTAATATCCCGCATTGGTGGCCACCAGCGGCAGCGGCTGATCATCGAGCAACGTGTTGCGCGGATAAAAGAAACGATCATGATCCTCCACCGAGTAAGAGCGGTCAAAGCCCCCGTCGGCCACCCGCCGGGGCGCGCCTTGGATGTGCCATTTGCCGCTGTGATAGGAACGATAACCGGCCGCCCGAAGATAATGCGGGGCCAGTCGGGTCCACTCAGGCAGCCGCCCTTGTGGCGGATCCATGCGCACCTGTTGCGCATAATAACCGGTCAGCAGACAGGCCCGCGAGGGCCAACAGCGGGCCGTCGAATAAAATTGGGTGTACCGCAATCCGTCCCGGGCCAGGGCGTCCAGATGGGGTGTGTCAATTTCTCCGCCATAACAGCCCACATCTGAAAAGCCCAAATCATCGGCCACAATGATCAGAAAGTTGGGCGGCCGCGGCGCAGCCCACGTCTGGGCGAGCGCCAGGCACAGCCACAGGCACCCCAGACAGACCGCCCGCCTCAACTTACCAGCGCTCATAATGCACGTACTCGGCCCGGTACCGCGAGCGGGGTTCTTTGAATTCGGCCGGATGGCCTATCGCAATGGCGGATACTGGAATGATGTGCTCCGGCAAGCCCAACACCTGGCGGACGTGCCGGATGCGATTTTCCCGCGGATGCACCCCCAGCCAGCAGGCCCCCAGCCCCAGCACATGGGCTGCCAGCAGCAAATTTTCAATGGCCGCGCTGCAATCCTGCAGCAGGTAACTCAACTGGCGGTCATGGGCGGCTTCGATATCCCCACACACTACGATGCCCACCGCGGCATCCGCCAGCATTTTGCCGTTGGGCAATTCTTCCGTCAGCCGGACTCGCGTGGCCCGATCACGCACCACGATGAACCGCCACGGATCCTTGGCCACCGCACTGGGCGCCGCCATGGCCGCATGCAACAAGGCCTCCACCTGGGCGGGAGACACCGGCTCGGCCGTGTAGGCCCGAATGCTGCGCCGTCCAAAAATAAAATCCAGTCGTGCGTCCATGGTCATGGTGTCAGGCCGGAATGTCTTTGCCGGTAGTGGTCACGGTCAGTTTGCCGTGTTTGAGTCCCTTGATGGCCAGGAGGCGATCCGCCATGCGCTGGATTTCTGCCACCTTGCCGCGTACCACCAGGACTTCCAGGCAGTTGTGATGATCCAAATGCACATGCAGCGTGGAAATGATGGCGTGATGATGATCGTGCTGGAAATCGGTCAATTCCTCGGTCAAATGCGGCTTGTGATGGTCATAAACCAGCGTGATGGTGCCGGCAATTTCGCGCTCGGGGGATTCCTGCAACTGGTCCACCAAACGATCCCGAATCATATCCGCCACCGCCTGCGAGCGGTTGTCAAACCCTTTGGCATGCACCCAGTCATCCAATTGCTGCAGCAGCCCGGGCGGCAGACTTACCGTAAAACGCGCGGCTAATTCTTTTTTCATAAGCGGCCTCGGAACGTAACTTCATTGTGCCTGAGCTTCCTGCCCGCGCAACCTAAAAGCCATGCACCCTCCCCGGCGCGTGGGGCGCGCCGCGGCCTGCACCGGGCGGGGAGTCTCCTGCATCTTGTGCTGGCCAACGCCCTTTGGCAGGTTTATAATGACTGCGAACAAAACAGCGCTCAACCTATGGACATCACCTTCAAATGCCCCGCCTGCGAGCAGGAGCTGGAAGTGGACGCTTCCGGCGCCGGCAGTGAGATTGAATGCCCCTCCTGCGGCACGCCCATTATCATTCCCGCCCCGCCCGCCGAAGCTGCAGCGCCGACGCCGGAGACGGTGTTGAATCCCATCGCCACATCGGCTGCGGCCAAGGAGGAGAAGCATTTCAAGGTGCCCACCGGCAAGGCGCCGGTCCAGGCCCTCATCAAAAAGGCTTCGCGCCCGCTGGAGTTTGCCGCCCAGGAAAGCGACCGCGTGTTGCGCATTAAAACCATCCGCCGCTCCGAGTGCCTGGAGTTTGGCAAGGATAAATTCGATGAGACGGTTACCGAGATCCTGCAAAAAATCGGTGAAAAACACATTCTGGGGCTTTATCCAGTCAGTTATTCCCACATCGATCCCACCTCCCAAAAACTGGTGGAAGATTACGGCCTGATCATCTATTTCCGCGGTTAACCGCCCGCCAGTCCAACCTTCGCATGCGCTGTCTGGTCACGGCCGGCCCCACGTTTGAGCCGCTGGATGAAGTCCGCCGCCTAACCAATTTTTCCACCGGCAGGCTGGGTTGTGGCCTGGCCGCCGCCCTGACCGCCGCCGGTCATGAGGTGTGTCTGCTGCTGAGCGAGCAGGCCATCGTGCCGCCCCCGGAGCTGCCGCGGAGCGAAATCCAGCGTTTCACCTCCACGCAAAGCCTGCGCGAACAGTTGGCCGCCCGCGCCGGCGGGGCCATCGAGGCGGTTTTTCACGCTGCCGCCGTCAGCGACTTTACGTTTGGCCGCATTTACCGCCGCCTGCCCGATGGCACCACGCAGGAGGTGCGCGGCGCCAAAATTGAATCACGCGGCGCGCCTTTGCTGGCTGAACTGGTGCCCACGCCCAAACTTCTGCCGCTTCTGCGCGATTGGTTTCCCCGGGCCATCATCATTGGCTGGAAATACGAGCTGGAAGGCACAACGGAGGAAGCCCTCGCCAAAGCCCGGCGCCAGCTAGAGGAGGCCCGTTCCCATGCCTGCGTCCTCAACGGCCGCGCCTACGGCCCCGGCTTTGCCCTGGTCACGTCGCAACGCCCCCCCCAACACTGCCGGGACCAGCAGGCCCTCTGCGCGTCCCTGCTGCAACTGCTGGCGGAACGCGCCCCCGGTTGATCACCTCGCCCCTCCCGGCCCCACCAACTGCTTGCGCGCCAAATCCCGCGCCTGCTCCACCAGTTTCAGATCGCGCCGCAAATCCGCAAAACGAAAATCCGGCAGCCCGCTTTGCGCCTGCCCGCACAGGTCACCCGGCCCGCGCAGCCGCAAATCCTCCTCGGCAATGGCAAAACCGTCCTGATGCTGCACCAGCACCTCCAGGCGCTCCAGGGCCTCGGGCGATTTAACGCCGGCCAGCAATATGCAATAAGATGTGTGGGCGCCGCGGCCGATGCGCCCGCGCAGTTGGTGCAGTTGGGCCAGGCCAAACCGCTCCGCATTCTCCACCACCATCACCGTGGCATTGGGGACATCCACCCCCACCTCAATGACACTGGTGGCCAGAAGCACCTGCACCCGGTTGGCGCGGAAATCGGCCATGATCTCCTCCCGCCCGGCTGGCGGCATCCGCCCGTGCACCATGCCCACGCGCCACGGCCGCAAGCATTGACACACGTGATCATATTCCTCCTGCAGCGCTTTCAAACCGTTCTCGGAATCCCCCTCTTCCAGGCGCGGATAAACCACATAAGCCTGCCGGCCCGCCGCGAGCTGCTGCCGCACAAATTCCCATACCTTGGGCGCTTTATCCGGCGCACGGACAAAAGTGCGGATGGCCCCCCGCCCGGCCGGCCGCTCATCCAGCACGGAAACATCCAGATCCCCATACAAGGTCAACCCCAGAGTTCGCGGGATGGGCGTGGCCGTCATGATGAGCAGATGCGGATAGCGCCCCTTGCGCACCAGGGCCTCGCGCTGGGCCACGCCAAACTTGTGCTGTTCGTCAATGATCACCAGTCCCAGTCTGGGAAGGCTGAAATCTTCCGTAATCAAGGCGTGGGTGCCGATGGCCAACTGGGGAGAGGCCGCGCCAAGCGTCTCCGCCTGGCGCCCGGAAAGGTACAAATGCACCGCCACCCCCAAGGGCGCCAGCCACGTTTGAAAAGTGCGAAAATGTTGCTCGGCCAGAATGGTGGTGGGCGCCATGAGCGCCACATCATGCCCGCTTTCCAGGGCCATCAACGCCGCGCAAGCCGCCACCACGGTTTTACCCGCGCCCACATCCCCCTGCAACAAGCGCCGCATGGGACATGTCCCGCCCAGGTCCTGCCGGATTTCCCGCAACACCCGGGTTTGGGCTGCGGTAAGTTTGAAAGGAAGGCGGGCGAGGAAGGGTTTGATGAGCCGGTTGTTGTCCCCGCCGCAAGGCAGGGGCACGGCGCGCTGTTGCAACTTCCAGCGCCGGGTTTGCAGTTGGATTTGCAATGCCAGCAATTCCTCCATCGCCAGCCGCTGGCGGGCGCGCTCGGCCTCTTCGGCTTCGGCGGGAAAATGCAGAGCATTCAAGGCCTGTGATTTGGGCAGAAAACCCGCCTCCACCAGGACCGGATGCGTCTCGGGAATCTGGCCCTCCACCTGCCGCAAGGTGCGCCAGATCAACCCGCGAAGCCAGCGTTGCGTGACCCCCTCCGTCAGCCGGTAAATGGGGGTGATGCGCTCGAAATGGGCGCCAGCCTCCTCATCTGCCTCCAGCACCTCCGTATCGGGATGATCCATGGTGGGAGGACGCAGTTGGCGCACCGTGCCATAAGCGACAACCTCATCACCCACCCGGAAATATTTCTCCATGAACGGAAGATTCCACCAATGGCAGTAGAGCCGGCCGGTGCCGTCATCCAAGATGAGTTCGTACACGGATTTCGTGCGGCGCTTGAAGTACTTGACTCCATGTGCCAGCACACGCCCCCGCACCAGGGCCGTTTGCCCCTGTTGCAACGTGCCAATGGGCAGGGTGTGGCGCCGGTCTTCATAACGCCGGGGACAGTGCAACAGCAAGTCAGCAACGGTCCGAATCCCCAGTTTGGCCAGCAATTCCGAGCGCTCCGCGCCCACCCCCCACAACACGGTGACGGGCTGCTCCAAAATGGCGGGTGTGGCCTTCGTGCTTTCCACAGCCACAGCTTAAAAAAAGCGCGCGCCGTTGACGAGGTGAAAGCCGGTTCATCGCGCAAAAAATCCCCTTCAGATTATTGCCCGCCAACCGATGTTGAAGTATATTGGTTTGCCTGACCCTTCGTCCGCAGACGACGGAAACAAACAATCATCTCCAGGCTGGCCAGCTTGTTTATGAAACCGTTGGATTTTCCCGACGTGCACCATCTTGCCGCCGCCTGTGGCTGGCTCGAGTTGGGGCTCCCGCACGAGGCCGAAAAAGAACTGAAAAACGTTTCACCCGGGTATCGCCGGCATCCGCAAGTATTGCGCCTGCTGTGTCAAATTGCCGCCCGCCGTCAACAATGGCGGCAATGTGCCGAGGCGGCGCGCTGCCTCACCCAGGTGGCGCCCGAGGACGGTCTCGGGTGGATGCAACTGGCTCACAGCTTGCACCAGTTGGGCCAGACGGCCGCAGCCCATGACCTGTTGCTGCAGGTCATGGACATGCTCGAGCCGGATTCACGCATGGCGCTGGACCTCTCGTGTTATGCCTGTCGTCTGGGTCATCTATCCGAAAGCCAGGAATGGCTGGCGCGTGCTTTCGAGCTGGCCGCCCAGCCCCAGGAGCGCGAGGCGTTGAAGGCGCGCGCGCTGGAGGACCCGTCGCTGGCGCCTCTGCGCGATGTCATCCAACACCTGGTTTGAAGCCGGCGCAGGCTCAGGGAGTTAACACGCGCAACGCCTGCGGGCGCACCTCAAAACGGCAGGGTGTCTGGCACAGCGATTCGCCGTCCGCACACACCCACAAGGGGGCCGAAGGTGTTTCATACTCCACCCACGAACTGGTGAGCACACGCACACGGGGATGGGTGAGGTGGGTCCCTTGCATGACCCGGGGCAGCATCCGCACCACCGTCAGGCGCGAGACCTGCTCTACCAGCGTGAGGTGAAAACGTCCGTCATCGGGCACCGCCCCGGGAGCGATCATCATGGCCCCGCCGTAACTGGGCGAGTTGGCGGTGGCCACCAGCAAAATGCGCCCTTCATATTGTCCAAAATCACCGCGCAAACGCACAACGGGGAAATTATAATACGAAAGCACCCGTAACACGGCATACAGATAGGCAGCCGTGCCGCGCAACCATAAACGGCGGGTTTCCACAAAGCGGCTGGCCTCGGAATCAAAGCCCAGCGTGGCCACCGTTAAAAAAACACGCGCACCCACACAGCCCAAATCTACCGCCCGGGTCCGGCCTGCCATAATGATTTGTGCCAGACGCTCAGGAGCATCGTGGCGGATAAGCCCCAACGCCCGCGCAAAATCATTGCACCGCCCCCGGGGAAGGATGCCGAGCGGCACCGGCGTCCCCGCCAATGCCGTGGCGGCTTCCTGCAAAGTGCCGTCACCCCCGCAGACCACCACCGCGTCGCATCCTGCCGCCACGGCCGCGCGGGCCCGGCGTTCGGCGTCCCCCCTGCTGGTGGTGGTCTCCAGCTCGGCGGCGTGGCCGGTTTCCCGCAAAAGCTGTTGCACCCGTTGCGCTGTCTCCAGGGCGGAACGGTTGCCGGAAACCGGGTTGACCAGCAGGTAATACCGCATGGGCGGATTTTGCCTGCAAGCCCGGGCCGGCCCAAGGCCAAAATAAGCACAAGGAGCAGAAGCAACCACGCACCAGCCCCCACCTCGATTCCGGGCTACTGCAATTTCGCCCGAACAACGATGACCACGGCCGGGCAAAAGGCGGGCTGATAATATGCCCTGCGGGTGGCACGTATCTCCCCAGCTCGGGAAGAAGGGGTGGATCATCCACCGAGATCACCTGCATGAGCCGATGGCGCCAACGCCACGCAGCACTTGAATATCGGCTCAGTACTCTCGCTTGCCCAATTTACCCGGTTGCGGCACCGGATAACGCCCATCCGCCCCCAGTTGCAGCGGTGCGGGACTGTCCAGAGTGATTTTATCAATGCCCGGGGCGAATTCATGCTCGCAGTTGAGCATGTCTTCGTAAGTGATGATCTGGCCGGTATGCGCTGCCATGCGGCCCATGGAAGTCACCAAGCTGGCAATGGCGCCCCGCTTGGCTTCGTTGTAGGGCAGATCTTTGCGAATGGCCTCCACCAGATCATCCCATTCCAGTTGATACGGGCTCGGCTCCGGCTGCGGAAAGGCCCAGATCAAGGAATCGGTGGAGATGTTGTGCGAATTGAACAACCGCACCCGGCCCGGCGTGTGGGCATTGGTGCTGACAATCCCCGAGCCTTTGGTGCCATGCACATAACTGGCAAATTCATTATGGCAGCCGGGAATGTGCCGGCCGGTGAACCACAGCTTGGTGCCATCGGGATAGGTGTATTCGATGGAGTAACTGTCAAAGTTCTGATCCAGCGAATCCCCGCGGAAATGCCGTCCCCCGACGGCATGCGCCCGCACCGGCCACGCATTTTTCATCCACGAGCATTCGTCAATTTGATGGATGTTGTAATCGCTGAAAACCCCGCCGCTGGCCCACAAGAAGGCATGAAAACGTTGAATCTGGTACAACGTTTCATTCATGTTGGCCGGCCGGCGCCCGGCCGTGGCCGCCGTGCCCCCGGTGCGATAGGCACGCATGAGGATGATGTCCCCAATCTGACCGTCGGCGATGAGTTTGTGCAATTCCTGGCGTCCCTTGCAGTGACGCACCATCAACCCCACGCCCACCTTCAGGTTTTTCTTCTCCGATTGCTCGGCCAGCTCGAGCATCTTGCGCGTGGTGGGGCCGTCCACCGTGACCGGCTTTTCCATGAATACATTGAGGCCTTTTTCGATGGCATATTGGAAATAGGGCCAGCGGAAGGCCGGCGGGGTGGCAAAAATGGCGATGTCCCCTTTGCGCAGGCAATCCATGGCCTTTTTGGCCGCATCAAAGCCCAAAAACTTGCGATCTTCCGGCACATCAAACTTCCCGGAGTTGGCGTATTTGTTGCTCAACGACTCAAAGCTGCGATTGAGTTTGGCCTCAAAGACATCCGCCATGGCCACCAGTTTGATGGGGCCGCTCCGGGTGGAGAGCGCATTATCTGCCGCCCCGGTGCCCCGGCCCCCGCAACCAATTAACGCCACCTGAATCGTATTGTTTTCGGCGGCATAACCGGGACGGGCCACGGCGGCCGCCAGCGCGGCGCCGGTGACAGCTTTGGCTGATGTACGTAAAAAAACGCGGCGAGTCGTTTCCATAAGCTCTGGGTTCTTTGTTCGGCCACAGGATAACCCAAAGCCCCGCGCCTGTCCAATCCTGATTAGGCGCAAAATGCGCTCAACTGACAAATTCGAGCTCCGGCGCGCGGGGGATCAACCCCCGGGCAGAAGCCTGGCCCAGAAAACGCCGGATGCTTTCCCGCCCGCGCTCGCCGTAATCCAGCGTCCAATGATTGACATACATGCCCACAAAGCGGTCCGCCAGCTCGCGGCCCATGTCGCGGGCAAATTGCAGGGCGTACTCCACCGCCTCCGCCCGGTGCTCGAGACTGTAACGAATGCTATCGCTCAGCCAGCGGCTGACGCGCTGACGGTCTGCCACCGAGAAACGTTTGTGTATGACATTGCCGCCCAGCGGCAACGGCAGGCCGTCGTTCTGCCGGCCCCACCACACGCCCAAATCCTCACAGACCACCAGGCCCTCGTTTTGATAGGTAAGCTGGCCTTCGTGAATAATAAGCCCCACCTCGGCCTCGCCGCGGCGCACCGCCGCAAAAATCTGGTCAAAGGGAACCACCACATAATCAAACTCCCGCGCGGAACGTCCCAGCCAAAGCTGCAAGGCCAGAAAGGCGCTGGTCATCACTCCCGGCACCGCGATGCGCCGCCGGGCGATTTCCTCCCGGCTTAGCGGCTGCCGGGCCACGAGCATCGGCCCGTAACCATCCCCCATGCTGGCCCCGCTGGGCAACAAAGCATATTGGTCACAAACATACGCGTAGGCATGAATGCTGATGGCCGAGACATCCAGCTCGCCGCGGGTGGCGCGTTCATTGAGCGTCTGGATGTCCTGCAAAATGTGTTGAAAACGAAAACCCGGCGTCGGCAGCAGCTCCCGGGCCAGCGCGTAAAACATGAAAGCATCGTCCGGGTCCGGCGAATGCCCCAGCGTGACTACTCGTTCATTCATGCAGGCAAGGTAGAAACAGCGCCCCCCCCATGCAAGCATGGATGCGCCGACGGCGACCTGCAACGGCCCGGGGCCGAACAGCCGGGAAGACACACACCCTTTATCAGCCTGGAGGCATGGCCGTGAGGTGGGCGCAAATCCCCCATCAATGCCCTTGGCCGGCACCCTGGTCTGATTGTATAAACCAGACCATGAAATCTCTGTTTTTCTGGTTAAGTTGCGCCGCAATCTCCGTAAATCTTTGCGCCGCCACCGGGTTGACTCCCCTGGCCCTGCATCCGGAAAATCCGCATTATTTTCTCTTTCGCGGCAAACCCACCGTGCTCATTACCTCGGCAGAGCATTACGGCGCGGTATTAAACCGTGATTTTAATTATGTGAAATATCTCCACACCCTGGCCCAGGACGGGCTGAACAACACGCGGGTTTTCACCGGGGCGTATGTTGAGCCGCAGGGTGCTTTTAACATCACCCGCAACACCCTCGCCCCCGCCGCCGGCCGGTTCCTCTGCCCGTGGGCGCGGAGCGATGTGCCCGGCTACGCCAACGGGGGCAACAAATTTGATCTAAATCGCTGGGATGAGGATTATTTCCGGCGGCTCAAGGACTTCATGGCCACCGCCTCGCGGTATGGGATTGTCGTGGAAATGAATCTGTTCTGCCCGTTTTACGAGGAGGCGCAATGGCGGCTGAGTCCGCAAAACGCCATGAATAACATCCAGGGCCTCGGCGCCGTGGCCCGCACCAATGTGTACACGCTCGACCGGCACGGCGGGCTGCTGACGGTGCATGAGGCCATGACCCGCAAAATCGTTACGGAATTGAAGGATTTCGACAACCTGTATTACGAGATTTGTAATGAGCCGTACTTTGGCGGGGTGACCATGGCCTGGCAGAAACACATGGCGGATGTCATTGTGGCCACCGAGAAGGAGCTGGGGGTAAAACATCTCATCTCGATGAACATTGCCAATGACAAGGCGAAAGTGACCGACCCCCATCCTGCAGTCTCCATCTTCAATTTCCACTACGCTTTCCCGCCGGACACAGTGGCCATGAATTACGAACTGAACAAGGTCATCGGCGACAACGAGACAGGCTTCAAGGGCACCAATGACACTCATTACCGCATGGAAGGCTGGGCATTTATTCTAGCCGGGGGCGGATTATACAACAACCTGGATTACTCGTTTGCCGTGGGCTTTGAGGACGGCACGTTTGCCTATCCGGCCAAGCAACCAGGGGGCGGCAACCCGGAGTTTCGCCGCCAGATGCGCATCCTCACCCAGTTCATTCATTCGCTGGATTTCGTAAAAATGCGGCCGGCCCGGGAGCTGGTGAAGGGTGGCATTCCCGAAAAGGCCCACGTGCAAATGCTGGCCGAGCCGGGGCGTCAGTACGCTCTTTATCTCTTTGGCGGCAAGGCGGCCCAATTGCAACTGGAAGTGCCGGCGGGCGCCTACACTGTGGAATGGGTGCATCCGCGCACAGGCCAGAAAACCCCCGCGCAACCGGTGCAGCACGCCGGGGGGCTGCTCACACTGACCACGCCGGCCTACGATCCTGATCTCGCGCTGCGGATGCTGCAGGCCCGGCCCTGACCGCCGTCAGAGATTGCGCGGCTCGATGCCGTGCAGATGGCGCACCAAAAAATCAACGCGCCGCCGGTTGCCATAAGGCGTTTCGGCGGCGCCATGCCCCACGCCGGGAATCACCAGCAGATCAAAGTCTTTGTCCGCTTTGATCAGGGCATTCACCATCTGCATGGTGGAGGCCGGATCCACATTCTCATCCATTTCGCCCACAATCAGCAACAGCCTCCCCTGCAGGCGATGCGCCTGCGTCACATTGCTCTGCTCCTCGTAATGCGGCCCCACCGGCCAGCCCATCCATTGCTCATTCCACCAGATTTTATCCATGCGATTGTCATGACAACCGCAATCCGCCACCGCCACCCGGTAAAAGTCATGATGGGCAATCAGCGCCCGCGCGGCATTCTGCCCGCCCGCCGAGCCGCCGAAAATGCCCACGCGGCTCAGATCCATGTAGGGATACTTCTGCGCGGCGGCTTTAATCCACAAAATGCGATCAGGAAACCCCGCATCGCCGAGGTTCTTCCAGCACACGTCATGAAAGGCCTTCGAGCGATGGGAGGTGCCCATGCCGTCCAGTTGCACCACGATGAAGCCCAGCTCGGCATAAGCCTGTCCCTGATGGGAAGGCTGGAAGTTTTTGGGGGCAAAGGCGCTTTGGGGGCCCGCATAGATACGTTCCACCACCGGATATTTTTTGGCCGGGTCAAAGTTGGTGGGCCGCCAGATCACGCCATAAATCTCCGTCTGGCCGTCGCGGCCCCTGGCCACAAACGGCTCCGGCGGCCGCCAGCCGAGCTGGCGCATGGCGGAGGCATCGGCCTGTTCCAGCACGCAGACCAGCCGGCCATCCTCCGCACGCCGCAGTTCATGCACTGGCGGGGCATCCACCCGCGACCATGTATCCACCAAAAACCGGCGATCGGGCGAGAATTGCACACTGTGGGTGCCGTTGCCCTCGGTGAGCAGGGTAAGCTGGCTGCCGTCAAAGTTGACCCGCGCGTAATGCACATAGTAAGGGTCCTGGCCTGGGTGAATGCCGCCCGCCCGGAACCAGATTTGGCGGCGCTCTTCGTCCACCCGCTCCACGCCGCGCACCACCCACTGGCCGCGGGTGATCTGGTGTTTCACTGTGCCGGTGTGCGCGTCATAGAGATACAGATGATTCCAGCCATCGCGCTCGGACATCCAGATCAGCTCGCCGGTTCTGTCCAAATAATGCAAAAAGTACTTGCCCGAATAATCAATGAACGTGGCGCTGCGCTCGTCTATGATGGCGCGGGTCTGGCCGTTGGTGGCATTGACGGCAATCAACCGCAGGATTTGATGGCCGCGGCGGTTGTGCACGAAGGTGAAACGGCTCGAATCCGCCGCCCAGCGGACCTCCTGATTGGACCACGGATTCTCAAACAGCTCCGAGTTGATTTCGATTTTCCGGCGTTGCACCACATCAAAAAGTTGGGGCATGGGCTGCGGCACCCGATCGCCCGGTTTGAGGTAATCGTACGAATGTAATTTGGGCTGCAACTGGTCTTTGGGGGAAGATTCCACATAGTAAACCTTGCGCATGTCCCCCTGCCGGGTGCGCATGACCACCAGCTTGCGGCTGTCTGGAGACCAATAGAAGCGGCCTTGGTAGCGGTCTTCGGCGCGGCCGTCCGTGCTCAGCGCAAACTCCTGTTGATCGGACATCCGCCGCACGAACACGTTATCATCCCGTATAAATGCCTGCCATTGGCCGTCGGGCGAGAGTCCCTCACGCGGGCGTACGGGCCGGGCCGGCTCGGGGGCGCTGGCGGGGGCGGCCGGGCGGTTGTTTTCCACGAGGGCATCGCCGCCGTCCTCCGTGGCTTCAAACACTGCCAGCGTGTTGCCGTCGGCGTCGGTCACCTGCCAGACATGCCCGGCAAAGGTGTGCTGATCCCGCTCCGCCCCGGGCGCCAGGGACCCATACGGCTGCGGACGGCCCTCCGGGTTGATCCAGAATAGCCGGACTTCCTGACGGGTGCGGTTGATGAAGCGGATGGAGGTTTCCGCGCCGGTGCGGCGGGAGGGACGCACATTGCGCGACTCGGCCAGGGTGGGCGGGTTGAGGGCCTCCCGCGCCACTTCAACGAGCGCGTAATTGGATAACGTCAGCCGCCAGTTTTTCCCTTCGGCGCGGAATTGCACCCATTGCCCGCCATCCTCCCATTCCAGGGCATCCAGGGGCAGGCGGCGGGCAGGAATTTCCCGGTTCAAGGCGCGTCCCAGGGCTTCCGCCACCCGGGCATGATCAAACGCGGGCCGGCGTTCGCCGCGCACCGCATCCACCACGATAAATTCGCGCCCGCCACCTGCCAGCTCCTTGCGATACCAGAAACGCTCACCCTGGGCAAACCAGTTGGGGGTGAGGCGCGCGTTTAACACCTTGCCCTCACAAAGCCGCGACCACTGAAAGGCCCGCTGGTAGTCCTCCCGGGTGATTTGCGCGTTCAGGCCGGCGTGGTCAAATGCCAGGGCCGCCGCCAGGCAGCAGAACCAGACCCTCAACATGCGATGCATAAAAATCAGCGTGAAGACAACTGGCCCGCCGGGACGCTCGGGCGTTCTTGGAGGAGATCCGCCCACTGCTGGCGATAACGCCGCAGCTCCCTTTCCTGCTGCTCGTCAAACGCCCCGCGGCGCTGGGCGTAAAGGTCCATCCACACCACCCACCGCTCCCAGTCCGCCGGCGTCAGGGCCGGTTTGCCGCAGGGGGTGTCCGGCTTCTGCAAAAATTGCAAAAGCGCGCTGCGTTGCGCCACGCCCTCCCCCTCAATCGAGTAGCCGCGCGCGTAACCGTCCTTCACCAGCTTGAGCAGGCTGGGCTTGCCGTATCGGGTGAGCTGCTCATACGCCGCCTCCGGGGTCAGGTTGATTTTGCGCGCGGCCCCATGGACAGAGGTGGGCGAATGGCAGCCGACACAATCCCGATTTAACATGGGTTGAATGAGCTGATCAAAACGCAGGGGCCAAGTGCCCTCGGGGCCAGGCGTAAGACGCGAGGGCTCCCGCAGGGCCGCCAGCACCCGGCGGCTGGCCGGTGCCGTGGAGCGATGCTCGTGACATCCGGCGCAGCTCAACGTCTGCCCCGGCTGCACATGCGCGGCGCTGCGCATGGTTTGCACGGCCAGCCCCCGCTCATCCAATGCCTGGAAAAACACGATGACGCCCGCGGGCGCGCGGAAATAAGCCGAGCCATCGGCCTCCACCGGCACCGTACCCAGCAGCAGTTTGCCCGGATCGTCCTTGGTCAGCCCCATGTTTGGATAATCCATGGTGGGGTGGGTCTTGGGCGGAATGGCCACCACGCGCAACGCTTTGATGTCCCCCCGCCGCACCGTTTGCAAGCCCTGGTACACATCTGTCAGTAGAAACCGCCCCTCGCTGGCAACGTCCCATTGCGCCTGACTGGCCAGCACCGGTGGCACCGACCGCGGCCGCAGCGGGATGGGTTCCAGGGAGGAAATAAGAGGGTCGCGGTAGATCAACTCCCGGCTCCCCATGGCATCATAAAGGTACAAGGACATGCTGTTGTCCGGCCGCTGCACGGCATGCCATCGCTCCCACCCCTCCGGCCCGGGCACCGACACCCCCTCAAAACTCCAGGCCACCAAATAAAACCGCTCCGACAATGGCCAAGGACTGGCATAATAAGTTTTAGGCCACGTCTCCACCTCGGGCATCGGCACCTCCGGCGTCAGCCGCGTGATGGGCGCCGGCCCTTCAGTGCCCACGCTCGGATCCAGCAGCACCAGGCTGCCCATCGTTTGTGAATGATGGCCGGACGCCGTGAACACAATTTTCCGGCTGTTGGGCACGGGCTTGGGCTCAAATGCGCAATGCGGCGCCACGGTGTAGTTGCCATAAACCACCCGCGGATTCGTGCCGTCGGGATTCATCGCCCACAAGCCCATGTACGGCATGTTGTCCCGATCCACATAGTCCCACCGGGAATATAAAATCGCGCCGTCGTGCCCGATTTCCGGCGTCCACTCAAACATTTCAAACGGCGAGATGGCCGTGAGGTCCGAGCCGTCGGCCTTCATGGTGTGCAGGGTGTACACCGCCACCGGCCGCTCCGGCCCGCCGCCGCAGCGCACATAAATATCCGGCTGGGCCGCTCGCTCCACGGACTGGCGTGCCGTGGCCTTGTTCACCTGCAGCGCCTGGCCGCGGCGCGTGGACAAAAAGACAATGCGCCCGTCCGGCAAATAACGCCCGTCAAAATCATCATATTTCCCGAAGGTCAACTGCCGCAGGCCGGAGCCGTCCACGTTCATCTCGAAGAGATGGTAAAAGGCGTCCTCCGGCACGTTGGCCTTGTCGAGCTTGTTGGTCTCCTTGTGCAAATGCGGGTAATACCGGCACCAGGCAAAGAGGATTTTACGCCCGTCGTAAGACAAGGTGGGCCGCAGAAAACTGCCCGGCGCAGTGAAGGCCGTGGTCAAACAGATAACTTCCGGCGTTTCACTCTTGAAATGCCGCAACAGATAAATGCCGCCGCCGGGTTTGCTCCACCAGCCGTAATACTGGTCGGACATGTGATTGAACGAAGCTGGGGCCCGTTTGTTGAACACCAGCGTGTCAAAGTTTAATAACGGATTGGCCAGGACGATCTGCCGCTGCACCCACCGCGCCGCCACGTAATGCTCGCGTGTGTAGGCACGGGCCGGCGCCGCGCCGAACTCCGCCAATAGCCGCTGCCACTGCGCTTCCAGCGCCGTGGTATCCACCCCCTCCTGCCGCAGCTCGGCCAGCCGCAACCGGCAGTAGGCATGCACCCGCTCGGTGACGGCGCGCCAGTCAGGCTCCTGCGGCGCCAGATTGTTGCGGGACCAGCGGGAAATACTGGATTGACTGGCCGGCCGGCCCAAGGCCACGTTTTGCCGCGGATGCCCCACCGCAAAAACCTCAACTTCGTCGAGATGCAGAAACCCTCGCGCCGGCAGTTGCACGCGGACGTAGCGCCCCCGCTCACCGTTCAACTTGATGTCCAGCGGCTTGCGATCCGCATGGCCTTTGAAGACCCGCCCATCATGCGCATAAACGCGCCGCCACTGCTGGCCGTCCAGCGACAAATACAATTCCAGCTCGCGCGCGCGCTCGGCGGCGTCCGTGCGATTCCAGATCACCACCTGCCCCAGGCTGTAAATCTGCTGCAAATCCACCTGCCACCAGGGCGTGGCATCTTCGCCGGTATGGAAGCCCCAGCCCCCGTTGATGACGCCATCGCAGCCGCCTGCGGCATCGGCCTCGCGCGTCAGATTGGTATGCTGCGCCACCGCCAGATCGGCATAAGCCTCCAGCAGGTAATTGGACGTGATCAGTTGCCGCCAGGCCGTCGCCTCCAGGCGCGTCACCGGCGCTTCGGCGCGCGCCCAAATCGCACCCGCCAGCAAGCCCACGGCGAGCCATCCGCTGCGCCCTGCGTTGCCTGTCTTGCGCATAAGTAGCACCCCCCGCTGCCAGCCTGACGCCCGGGCGGGGAGACCGCCTCATGCTAAGGTTTCATCGGAGGCCGGGCAAGCCGGATATGTTGGCCCTGAGACCAACACGACAAACTCCCCCTTCAACGGCCGCTGCCGGGCGCGCTCCAGCAGTTCAGCCGGACGGCCACGCAGAATCTCCTCGAACTTCTTGGTCAATTCCCGTGCCAGCACCACCTCCCGCCCGGGGCACACTTCGGCTAATTCCTCCAGCAACCGCTGGATGCGAAAGGGGGATTCGTAAAGCACCAGCGTGCCCGGAAGATCGCGCAGCGTCTCCAACCGCCGGCGCCGCGCCCCGCTTTTGTGCGGCAAAAATCCCACAAAATGAAATTCATCTGTCGGCAGTCCGCTCACCGTCAACGCCGCCACCAGCGCGCAGGGGCCGGGCACCGCTTCCACCCGGTAACCCGCGGCGCGCGCGGCCTGCACCACCCGTTCCCCGGGATCACTGATGCCGGGGCTGCCGGCGTCCGTGATGAGCGCCACTTTTTCCCCGCGCGCCAGCCGCTGCAAAATGGCCTCGCTGCGACGCGCCTCGTTGAACTTGAAGCAGCTCAGCATGGGCTTGCGGATGCCGTAATGCTGCAACAGGCGGGCCGAATGCCGGGTGTCCTCCGCCGCCACCACATCGCACTCCCGCAACACCCGCAGGGCCCGCAGCGTTATGTCCTCCAGATTCCCGATGGGCGTGGCCACCAGGTACAACGTTGCGGGCGTCAAGGGCGGCAGGGCCGCCTCCGCGGCTGGGGGGACCGCGCTCATGCATGCTCCGCCGGCTGGTTGTCCAGGATGGCCCACACCGCCGGCACTGTCCGGGCCGGATCCTCATGCACCAGCCCCTGCCAGCCGCGCGCCACTCCGGCCGCCACATTTTCCGGGCGGTCATCCAGATACAGGATTTCCGCCCCCCGGCAGCCGGAGCGCTGCTCCAGCGCCTCATACATGGGCGGATGCGGTTTCATGCTGCGGATTTCGTAGGAATAAATGTAGCCGGTAAAATGGCGGAAAAACTCAAAATCCTCATGCACACAGCGGGCCGCGATATCATTGGTGTTGCTGAACAACCAGGTGGGATATCCCCGCGCCCGGATTTGCTCCAGCATTTCCACCATCGGGGCAATGGGCACAAACACCCGCCCCAGCCAGCGCTCAAAAAACTCACGAGTGCCGCGGTAGCCCGTGGCCCGGCAGAACCCGGTGTAGAACAGCTCGTAGGAAATCGCGCTGATCTCGTATTGCACCAGCCAGCCATCGGCAAACAGGAATCGGTAGATTTCCTCCGCCGAAACGCTCGCCTGCCCGGCCAGCGCCCGCGCAGATTCGCGGTAATCAAAATCCACCAGCACGTTCCCCAAATCAAAAACCACAATCTTCGGTTTCATGCCATCATTCCACCTGCCGGCGGCCCTCCAGCGCCCGGGAAAGGGTGATCTCATCCGCCAGCTCCAGCCCGGCTCCGGCCGGCAGGCCCTGAGCCAGCCGCGTGACCTGCACCCCCTGCCCTGCCAGCCGCCGGGCCAAATAATAGCAGGTGGCATCGCTCTCCACGTCACTCCCCAGCGCCAGGATCACCTCCCTGACCGCCCCCTCCGCCACTCGGGCCTCCAATTCTGCTATCCGCAAATCTTCCGGCTCAATGCCAGTGGTGGGCGACAGCCGCCCTCCCAAAACATGGTACAACCCCCGATACGCGCCGGCCTTTTCCAGCCGCAAAATGTCCACCGGCGTTTCCACCACGCAGAGGAGCGAGGCATCCCGCCGGGGGTCGGCGCACAAGGGGCAGGGCTGGATTTCCGTTAATCCACCGCATTGATTGCAGGCCTGCACCTTCTCACGCGCTTCCAGGAGTGCCGTGGCCAGCACTTTGACGGCCTCCGGCTCGCGTTGGACCAGATGCAAAGCCAGCCGCTCCGCCGAGCGCGGCCCGATGCCGGGCAACTGGCTCAGCGCCCCCACCAGGCGCTGCAAGGATTCAGGCAGAGCGGCCATGGAAAAAGAGGAGCACTCGCATCAGCGCCACGCTCCGGCCGGTCAGGTCAGCCCCGGCAGGTTAAATCCGGCGGTAACCTTCTGCATTTCCGTTTCATTGATTTTCCGGGCCTGATCCAGCGCCTGATTCACCGCCGTCAACACCAGATCCTCCAGCACCTCGGCATCCGCAGGATTAAGCGCCTGCGGGTCCAGACGAATGGACTTCAGGCGGCCGTCACAGGTCGCCACGGCTTTGACGGCGCCGCCCCCGCTGGTCGCCTCCACGGTTTGCTGGGCCAGTTGTTGTTGGATCAAAGTGATCTGCTGCTGCATTCGCGCAGCCTGCTTCATGAGTTTTCCAATGCTCGACATGCGTGTAGAGTTTAGGCCGGAAGCCTCGGTTTAGGAAGGGGCCGAAGGATAAGCCACCTGGCGCAGCACGCCCCGAAACAACTCCAAGGCGCGCGCAATCTGCGGATCGTTCTTGAAATCGTTCAGGGTCATCGGCGCCGGCCGGGGGGCTGCCGCAGGTGCCGGAGCGGCCGCCGGGGCGGCAGGAGCCGGTGCCGAAGCCGGCAACGCGGGAGCCGGAGCAACCGCCGCCGCGGGTGGCTCGGCCGTCACCAATTTCAGCCGTACCTCCGGATAACCCATGGCCGCCAGCCGCTGCACCAGCCACGTCTGGTTGAGCGGCGCGCTGGCCAGATTCATTTGGGCCGCATAGGCGGGAGGAAACCCAATCACCAAATCGCCCCGCTCAAAGGAAACCGGGAAAGCCGGAGCAAAACTCGGATAAGATACGGGCTTTTGTTGTTGCATCTCTGCCATCAGCGCCGCCCACAGCTCTTGCAAGGCCGCTCCCTCCAGCCGGCCATTGTCCAGCGAACGCAGCGCCGGCGAAGGTGGCATGGCCGGGCCGTTGGCCGGCGCGGAAACCGGCGCGGGCCGGGAAGCCCTGGCGGCCTGCGCCTCCACCGCGGCGCGCAAAGCCACTGACGGCATGGCCGCCGCCGGGGCGGTGGCCGGGCCGCCGCTGCCCGCCGCCTCCGTGCGCAACCGTTGCAACTGTTGCAGCACGGCCTCCACGCTCACCGCCTGCCGCGCCTGACAGGCCTTCCACAAGGCCAGTTCGATCAAGATTTTACGCGAAGCCGCCTCCCGCAGTTGCAGCTCGCATTCGCTCAACACCTCCATGATGCGGGTGAGGGCATCGGTGGAAACCCCCTGCAATTGCGTCTTCAAGGCCTCCAGCTCGGCCTCGGAAACTTCCAGCAGGCTCACATCGCCCTGGGAGACCTGGTAAATCAGCAGATTGCGGAAATGCCGCAACAAATCCCCCACCAGCCGCGCCAGGTCCTTGCCCGCCTGCGCCGCGGCGTCCAGCTCGCGCAGCGCCGTCACCGCGTCCCCCGCCAGGACCGCCCCCGCTAGCGCCAGCAGTTGCGCCTGGGCGGTGAGGCCGTACATGGAAAGGACATCCGCCTCCACAATCTTGCGGCCGCAGAAACTGATGAGCTGGTCCAGCGCCGACTCCGCGTCGCGCATGCCGCCGTCGCAACCGCGGGCAATCGCCTGCAGCGCCGCCTCCTCCACCTCCACACCCTCCGCCTGCGCAATCCGCGCCAGTTGCCGCACGATGAGCGCGGCGGGAATCCGCCGCAAATCAAACCGCTGGCAGCGCGACAAAATGGTGGGCAGCACCTTCTCCGGATCGGTGGTGGCAAAGAAAAACTTCACGTGCGGCGGCGGCTCCTCCAGCGTCTTTAACAGGGCGTTGAACGCCGAGGAGGAGAGCATGTGCACCTCGTCAATGATGTAGATCTTGAAACGGGACGACGCCGGCGCGTACTTCACTGTCTCGCGCAGCTCCCGCACCTGCTCGACGCTGTTGTTGCTCGCGCCGTCAATTTCAAGCACGTCCATGGAACGCCCCTCGGTAATCTCGATGACCTTCGGGTCCGCGTCGTCAAAGTCCACCTTCGGCCCGCCGGTGCAGTTCAGACACTTGGCGAAGATGCGGGCAATGGTGGTCTTGCCGGTGCCCCGCGGGCCGCAGAAAAGGTAGGCGTGGGCAATGCGATTTTGCTGGATGGCCTGGGCCAGGGTGCGCGTGACATGTTCCTGCCCCACCACCTCGCTGAAACGCTGCGGGCGGTATTTGCGTGCTAAAACCTGGTATGACATGAAATTACCGGACGCCGCGCGGGGGCGTTGCCGCCGCCGCCTGAAGTTAAATTAAAAGGGATGCCAGGGTGACCACGGCGCATGCTGAGCATACTACCGCTGCTGCCTTCCGGCCCTCACGGGGTTTGTAAGTCCGCATTCCATGGGCCCTGGCAAATTCCCAAATTCACCCCCTCATTTAGCCCCACCTCCCCGCCCCCCGCAAGTTCTTATTTGCCGGGCGAGATTTTCCTTTTACCCCTTGCCGGCAGGATTAAACTTTCGCCGCGATGGCTTCAGAAACACAACTGACTCCCATGATGGCGCAGTATCGCCGCATCAAAGGCGAGCTGCCCAAGGATGCCTTGTTGCTGTTTCGCCTGGGCGATTTCTATGAAATGTTCTTCGAAGACGCCCAAATCGGCGCCGAGGTCTGCCATCTGGCCCTCACCCGCCGCCAGCAGGTGCCCATGTGCGGCATCCCCTACCACGCCGCCTCCGGCTACATCGCCAAGCTGCTCCGCGCCGGCCACAAGGTGGCCATTTGTGACCAGATGGAAGACGCCCGCCCCGGGCATCTGGTCAAGCGGGAGGTCACCCAGATTCTCTCCCCCGGCACTCATTTTGATGAGCGCCTCCTTCAGGCGGAGCGCAATAATTATCTGGCCTCTGTCTGTCACCTGGAAGGCCGCTTCGGCGTGGCAGTGGTGGACCTGACCACCGCCAGTTTCCGCGCCACTGAACTGACCACCGAAGCCGAGCTCACCGCCGAGTTGGAGCGCCTGGCACCCGCGGAAATCATCGTCCCCGCCGAGGCCGCCTCCCTGCAAACCCTCCTGCGCCCCCTCCATCGCTTCCTCACCGGCTATGAGGACTGGGTCTTCGCCCCGGAAACCGCCATCCACACCGTCCGCGAGCACTTCAAAGTGGCCACGCTGGACGGTTTCGGTCTCCGCGGCCATCTGGCCGCCGTGGGGGCGGCCGGCGGCGCGTTGCATTATCTCACCCAACATTTGCGGCGCGATGTTTCGCATTTAACCGCGCTCACCTACTACCAGAACAGCGAGTTTCTCACGCTCGACGCCACCACCCTGCGGCACCTTGAAGTGCTGGAACCGCTGCACCGGGACGCCCCCAAGGCCGCCACCCTCCACGGCGCCTGCAACCGTACCCGCACGCCCATGGGGGCGCGCCGGTTGCGGGACTGGCTCTCCCAACCGCTGGCCCATGCTCCGGCCATCCGCCGCCGCCAGGATGTCGTGGCGGCCTGGGTCCAAAACCCGACTTTGCTCGAACAATTCCGGGATCAATTGGAGGACATCCGGGATTTGGAGCGTACTTTGAGCCGCCTCAGCACCGGGGCCGGCAACGCCCGCGATTTGCTGGCCCTCCGCCTGGCGCTGCTGCGGCTGCCCGCCCTGCGCGAGGTGCTCCAACAACTCATCGTCGCCCAGTCCCGCGCCGCCGAACCCACCCTCCTGCCCCCCCCGGCACCACCCGCCGACCAGCCCCCCGGACTGCTCGAGGAGTTGACCGCCCAGATCACCGAACTGCCGGACGTGGCCGACCTCATCGGCCGGGCCATAGTCGAGGATCCCCCCCTGGCCCTGAAGGAAGGCGGCCTGATCCGTGATGGCTTCCATCTCCAGCTCGACGAGCTGCGCAGCGCCCTGCGCGGAGGCAAGGACTGGATCGCCCAATTGCAGCAGCGGGAAATCGAACGCACCGGCATCGCGTCGCTCAAAGTGCGCTTCAACTCCGTTTTCGGTTATTACATCGAAGTTACCAAGGCCAACCTCGACAAGGTGCCGCCAGAATACCAGCGCAAGCAAACCATCGCCAACGGCGAACGCTTTATTACGCCCGAACTCAAGCAGATGGAGGCCAAAATCCTGGGAGCCGAGGAACGGGCCGCCCGGCTGGAGTACGAGCTGTTTCAAGAGGTGCGGGGCGAGGTCCTGCGCCATCTGCCCCGGCTGCAACAGACCGCCGCCGCCCTCGCGCAGCTCGATGTGCTCGCCACCTTTGCGGAAAATGCCCGCCTCTTTCAATACTGCCGGCCCGAAATGCGCGATGAGGGCATCCTCTCCATCCGCGACGGCCGCCATCCCATGTTGGAGCAAACCCTGGTGGAGGAGCGGTTTGTGCCTAATGACGTTTTTCTGGACGGCGTCACCCGCCAGATCGCCCTCATCACCGGCCCCAACATGGCCGGTAAAAGCACCTATCTTCGGCAGGTGGCCCTGCTGGTCCTGCTCGCCCATACCGGCTCCTTCATCCCGGCCACCGAGGCGCGCATTGATCTGGTGGACCGCATCTTCACCCGCATCGGCGCCAGCGATGACCTGGCCCGCGGCCAGTCAACGTTTATGGTGGAGATGAGCGAAACAGCCAACATCCTCAACAACGCCACCCGGCGCAGCCTGATCATCCTCGATGAAATTGGCCGCGGCACCAGCACCTTCGACGGCCTGAGCCTGGCCTGGAGCATCGTTGAGCATCTGCACAACGTGGTGGGCGCCAAGGTGCTCTTTGCCACCCATTACCACGAGCTCACCGAACTGGCCGCCCGCCTGCCCCGCCTTGCCAACTTCAACGTGGCCGTCCGGGAATGGCAGGACAAAATCCTCTTCCTCCGCAAAATCGTCGAGGGCGGCACGGACAAGAGCTACGGGATCCAGGTGGCCCGCCTCGCTGGCGTGCCCAAGCCGGTCATTGACCGCGCCAAAGTCATCCTGCGCAACCTGGAGGAATCAGAACTGACCCCTGAAGGCAATGTCCGCCAGCCCGCCCGGCACCGCCCCGAACGCGAAAAATTGCAGTCGCTCGAACCCAATCCGCAACTGGACCTCTTCGCCTCCAGTTGATTCGCGCCGGCGCCATGAACAACGAACTCGTCGAGTGGCCGATTGACGGCGTGCTGGATTTGCACTCCTTCCGTCCGCAGGACGTGGCCGATGTCCTGCAACATTACCTGGCCGAGTGTCGCGCCCGCGGCATCCTGGAAGTGCGCGTCATCCACGGCAAGGGCCAGGGCGTCCTATGTCGCACCGTCCACGCCCAATTGAACCGCCTGCCCGAAGTCGAGCGCTTCGCCCTGGCCACCCCCTCTTTTGGCGGGCACGGCGCCACCATCGTGCACCTGAAACCCCAAGCTTGAAGCGGCGTTGAAGCCCAGCCATCCGGCTTGCCGAACGGCCTGACTTGCCTCATGCTTCGCTGCATGAAAAAGCCTTTTTATTGCCCTGCGGCGGTGGCGGTTCTGCTGCTTGCCCTGCTGCAGCCCATGGCGGCAGCAGAGCGCGAAATTCCCCCCGCCTTTGGCCCCTACATCAACCTTAAGGAGGCCGACTTCGCCGGCACCCGCAGCTTTACGGCCAAAGATAAGATCGTGGCGACCTATTATTTCTACTGGTACGACATCTACACCAAAAGCCACATCATTGATCACGACGGCACCGACGCCCTGACCACGCATCCGCCCACCTTGGAGGATTTCTCCTACAAGTCCCCCGCCTGGCATAAAAAGCAGTTTCTCGACATGCAGGAGGCGGGCATTGACGTGGCGCTGCCGGTCTTCTGGGGCGCGCCCAGTGAACAGGACCCCAAGGCCGGTCTGCACTGGAGCTATGAAGGCTTGAAGGTCATGGTGCAGGCGCGCGAAGAACTGCTCAAAGCCGGTAAAAAACCGCCGCTGCTGGGCTTGTTCTACGACACCAGCACGTTGCAATACAATCATTGGGGGGTGCATGTGGATTTGACCACCGATTACGGCCGCCGCTGGTTTTATGCCACCATCCGCGACTTCTTTTCCATGGTGCCGCCGAGGCATTGGGCCATGATTGACGGCAAGCCGCTGGTGCTGCTTTACGCCTCCGCCTTCGCCAAGGCCCATGACCAGTCCTGTGTGGATTATTTGATGGAACAATTCCCCAAAGACTTCGGCGGGCGCCGGCCCTATTTCGTCCGCCAAAATTCCTGGAACGTCAAGGCCGACAACACAGTGGCCTGGGGCGGCGCTCTGGGGCTGGTCAACCCCGGGGTGGCCTCGCTCGGGCCGGGCTATGACCATTCCGCCGTGCCCGGCCGCGCGCCGCTCATCGTGGACCGCCGGGGCGGCAAGTTTTACGAGGAGCAATGGCTCAAGTTCCTCCGCCGCCCCTCCAACTTCGTCACCCTCGAGACCTGGAATGAATTCCATGAGGGCACCGATATCTGTGAATCCCGCGAATATGGCCGGCAATACATCAATCTGACCAAAAAATATGTGCGGCTCTTCAAGCAGGGCTACGTGCCCCCCTGGCCCAAGGGGGCGTACGACAAGGCACGCTCCGTCAGCATCATGCTGGCGGAAAAAAACACCGAGCGCGGTTTGCAATGGATTGAAAATGAAGACGGCAAAACCGCCCCGGCCCAGGCCGGCGGCCAGCCCTGCCGCGCAGCCCAGATCACTCCCAAAGGCGGCACCTACCTCTATTTTGTGGTGGATGATTCGTTCAAGACCCCCGGCAAATTTCAGGGCACGGTGGAGGTGGAATACTTCGACGCCGCCCCCGGCGCATTGGGATTGGAGTACGATGGCAGTGATCCCCAGGCCCCCTTCGGCGGTGCCTACACCCGGGCCAAGGAAACCGTGAAACTCACCGGCAGCCAGATCTGGAAGACGGCGCAGTTTCAACTGATTGACGCCCGGCTGCTGAATTCACAAAACAAAGGCGCCGATTTCCGGCTCGTCGTCCAAGCCCCCGCCCTGATGGTGCGGCGCGTGGAATTGCGCAAGCCCTAGGCCTGTCCGGCCTTGGCCTCGCGCACGATGCGGGCGTATTCGCCCGCCAGCCGGGTCAGTTCCGGCCAGTTGGAATCGCGCAAAATCTCCTTGCTGATCAGCGAAGATCCCACCCCCAGCGCCGCCGCGCCGGCCTTGATGAACTCGGCTGCGTTCTGCAGGGTGACGCCTCCCGTGGGCACCATCTTCAAATGCGGCATGGGCGCGCGCAACGCCTTGAGATACACGGGACCGAGGTTGTCCGCCGGGAAAATCTTAACAAAATCCGCGCCCGAGGTGTGGGCCAACTGGGCCTCGGTGGGCGTGTAGGCCCCCAACATGCACACCCGTTGGGCGCCCCGCGCAGCGGCGGCCACCTCCACCTTGGTGATGGGGGACACAATAAACTCCGCCCCCGCGTCGAGCGCCGCCCGCGCCATCGCGCCATCCAGCACCGAGCCCATCCCCACAATGGCATGTTGCCCCACGGACTTGATGACGTTCTTCATCACGTTCACCGCGTCCGGCACCGTCATGGTGATTTCGAGGATGCTGACGCCCCCTTGGATGAGCGCTTCACACAGCGGGAGCACCTGCTCCGGCTGCTCCGCGCGAATGACAGCCACAACTCCCAGAAAATTGATGTCCGAGATAATTTTGGCCTTTGATCTCATGGCGGGCTGATTCTCAAAATCTCACCGCCGGAGGCAAGCCAAAAAGCGCCCCGCCCATATTCCGCTTGGCCGGAGCCGCGGATTTTGGTACGGTGCCGCCATGCCAGAGATCGCAAATTACGTGAGCCATGGGGCGCGTTTGATCACGCCGGCCATCATGGAAAAGGTGTTGCGGCAGCTTCCCCTGTGGAAAATTGAGTTCACCCAGATCCAGGCGCCCAAGTACCCCCATCTGGTCACCCAACTGGAATTCCTGGTGGATGCGGTGGAGGACTTTGCCGAGGGCGCCGACAAGGAACTGCCCTACGTGGCTGTGGCCGAGGCCTTGTTTGCGCTCATGTATGCCCACAAGAAGGTGGACATCATCCCCGATTTCATGGCCACCCTCGGCCACGCAGATGATTCCAGCGTGGTGCGGGCCGCTCTCATTCAGAACGAGAAGGCCTTTGCCGCCTATGCCCAGCGGCACAAAAGGGATTGGAAGCGAATCACCAGCAAACCCTGAAGTCACGAGCCTGGGCCGCTCCCCCGCGGATCCCGCGCCGCCAGAAACGCCACCAAATCCGCCGCCATCTTTCCTCCAAAGCCGGGCACTTCCGCAATTTCCTCCACCGTCGCCCGGCGGAGTCGCTGCACGGACCCAAATTTCTTGAGCAACGCCATCTTGCGCTGCTCGCCAATCCCGGGAAACTCGTCCAGAATGCTCTCGGAAATCTTCCGCAGCCGCAACTGGGCGTTGTACGTGTTGGCCACCCGATGCGATTCATCGCGCACCCGCTGCAGGAGTTTCAGGGCGCCCCGCTCATGGGACAGCCGCAAGGGCTCCGCCTCCCCCGGCCGGTAGATCTCCTCAAACTCCTTGGCCAGACCAACTACCGGCAGATGCCCCAGCCCCAGGGCCTGTAATTCCTTGACTGCCGCGTTCAACTGCCCCTTGCCGCCATCAATCAGGATCAAGTGCGGCAGATCCGCCGTCCCCCCCTCCTGCAGCAGCCGGGTATAGCGCCGCCGCACCGCCTCGGCCATGCAGGCAAAATCATCCTGGCCCGTAACGCTTTTGATTTGGTAACGCCGGTATCGCGCCCGCTCCGGACGGCCCTCCAGAAACCGCACCAGCGAAGCCACCGCCAGCGTGCCGCTGATGTTGGAAATATCAAACCCCTCGATCACCCGCGGCGGCTCCGGCAGCCCCAGCGCGGCAGCGAGATCCGCCAGATCCGCCTCCGGATTCAGCGCCACCGGCAGATTGTGCGGCGTGCGCACAAAGGTGCGCGTCTTGCGCGTGGTCTCGCGCAGGGCCGTCCACAAATCCCGCAGCTCGGCGGCGCGCTCAAATTCCAGCCTTTGCGCCGCTTCGCGCATCTCCTGCTCCAGCTTGGTCGCCAGCTCGTCGCACTGGCCGGCCAGAAAATCACAGGCCGCCGCCACCTGGGCGCGGTACTGCTCCAGCGTCACATTGCCAATGCAGGGCGCTGTGCAGAACTTCAGATGACCATACAGGCAGTGCTTGTAATCCGCCGGGCCGGGGTGCAGCGGACGGCACCCCCGCAGGTTGAACTGGCGCCGCACCAGCGTCATCGTCGTCCGCAATGCCCGCCCGCTGGGAAACGGCCCAAAATACCGCGCCCCATCCTCCGTCCGCAGGCGGGTGAGCGTGAAACGTGGAATGGGATCCTGCAGATTGACCTTGATCAGGGGGAAGCGCTTGTCATCGCGGAAACTGATGTTATAGCGCGGCTTGAACTCCTTGATCAGCCGCCCCTCCAGCAACAACGCCTCCGGTTCGCTGCGCACCACATGCACATCCAGGTCGTGGATCGCCTCCACCAGCGCATTCAACTTCAAATCCCATGCCAGCCGGCGGGAGGGCTGAAAGTAAGAACTGACCCGCTTGCGCAAATCCCGCGCCTTGCCCACATAAATCACCGTCCCAAAGCGGTCCTTCATCAGGTACACGCCCGGTTTGTGCGGCAGTTGCGCCAGTTTGGCTCTGAGAGCATCCGACACCGCCATGCCCTTATTATGCTCTGCAAAGCCCCCCCGGACAACCGCCAATAAACGGGATTTGGCCAAGTTTGTTCAGATTTTGGCTTTAGCCTTAAAGCGGTTGACAAAGGGCCGGGGGCTGGGAAAGATGCCCATCAGTTGCGGTTAATCACGCGCCAACGTGCATTAGTTTTGCCTACGTGGGTACTGCGGGGTTGGCCACCGATTTGTTTTTATCGGACGAAATCTTGAGCACAATGGTTTGAACGAATTACGGATATGAAAATTGTTTCTCCCCAGGAAGCGGTCAAAGTCATCAAATCCGGCGACTGCGTGCATATTCACGCCATTGCCTGTGTGCCCCACAAGGTGGTGCAGGCCATGGTGGACCGCGGCCGGGCCGGCGAAATCAAAAATGTCACCATCCGGCACCTCCACACCGAAGGGCCGGCCCATTACGTGGAGCGGGATTTGGAAGGGGTGTTCCAGCTCAACTCCTACTTTGTCGGCCACAACGTCCGCAAGGCCACCCAGGAGGGCTATGCAGATTACATCCCGGTTTTTCTGGGGGAAACGCAACGCCTGATCCGCGAAGGCTACACCCCCGTCAATGTCGCCCTGATCTCCGTCTCCCCCCCCGACAAGCATGGGTACGTCTCCCTGGGCACGTCCGTCGAAGCCACCCTGGCCGCGGTGGAATGTGCTGACACCGTCATCGCCACCATCAACCCCAACATCCCCCGGGCCTTCGGCGATGCCATGATCAAGTCCGACATGATTGACATCTGGTGTGAGGATGATGCCCCCTTGTACGAGGCCAATTTTGCCGAGCCCAACGAAATTGAGCAGGCCATCGGCAAGCATGTGGCCGCCCTGGTGGAAGACGGGGCCACGCTGCAAATGGGCATCGGCGCCATCCCCAACGCCGTCCTGGCCCAACTGGGCAACCACAAAAACCTGGGCATTCACACCGAAATGTTTGCCGACGGCGTTCTGCCGCTCGTGGAAAAGGGCGTCATCAACGGCAAGGAAAAAGCCATTGACCGCGGGCGCATCGTGGCCACCTTCCTCATGGGCTCGCGCAAGGTGTACGACTTCATCCACGACAACCCGGAGGTCATGATGATGGACGTGGGCTATACCAACAGCCTCGACGTCATCAAGCGCAACCCCAAGGTCACCAGCATCAACTCCGCCATCGAAGTGGACATCACCGGCCAGGTGTGCGCCGACTCCATCGGCACCAAGCACTTCAGCGGCGTGGGCGGGCAGATTGACTTCCTGCGCGGTGCCTCCCTGTCCAAGGGCGGCAAACCCATCCTGGCCATGCCCTCCCAGACGGACAAGGGCATCAGCAAGCTGGTGCCCACCCTCAAAGTCGGCGCCGGCGTGGTTACCACCCGCGCCAGCATCCACTGGCTCGTTACCGAGTACGGTGCCGTCAATCTCTACGGCAAATCCCTGCAGGAGCGCGCCCGGCTGATCATCAGCATTGCCCACCCCAATCACCGCGAAATGCTCGACAAGGCCGCCTTTGAGCGTTGGGGGCCGCACTTCCACTACATCCCTGCGCCCTGGAAAAAGTAAGCGCGGTGGGATTTTTTCCGAAGCCATCGCCCGGCCGCCTCTGGCCGGGCGATTTTTTTGGCCGCGGCTGGCATTTGACATTCCCCCCGGCCGCGCCTACGTTTGCATTAGCTGATAAAAACAGCTCGATTAGGACTTAAGGTTGCTGAAGACATACCGATAACTTTTATGAGCACAGAAACACAGACCACCCCCGTGGTGACCCTGACCAACAGTGCAGCCCGGCAGGTACGGAGCATCTTGGACAGTGAGAAGGAAAATGCCGGCAAGGCCCTGCGGGTTTATGTGGAAGCCGGTGGCTGCTCCGGCCTCCAGTACGGGATGACGTTTGATGAAAAACGACCGGACGACTTGAGTGCCGAATTTGACGGCGTCGCCGTGGTGGTGGACCCGTTCAGTGCCAGCTATTTGAAAGGCAGCGTGATTGATTACAGCGACGAGCTGACCGGCGGCGGATTCAAGATCAAGAATCCCAACGCCCACAGCTCCTGCGGCTGCGGCAAGAGTTTCGAGGCCTGACCGGCGCAAGCCGCCCAGGTCAAACATGCCGCCCCGTGCGATGCGGGGCGGCTTTTTTTATCTCCCCCTCGTATTCACCGGCCTACCGCCCCTGCAGCGTCAATAAACCCACCCCGGGCGCGGGCAGGCTGAGTTGCAGGGAGGCCCCACGTTCCACCAGCCGGCCCTGCGCCCGCCGCTCCAGGCTGGCCGCCGCATCCACCACCCGCCACTCCCACTCCGTCGGCCCGCTCCACGGCAGACCGCGGATTTGTATCGTTATCTCCCGTTGCGGAGAACGAAACTGCGAGACCATGACCTGCACCGCCTGACGCGCCAGATGGCGCCCCGCCAGCACCGTCATCCCCGCCACGCCGCCCTCCGTCTCCAATCGCTCGGGCGTGTCCAACATCCGCCGAAAGGCCAGCATGGCATAATAATTCTTCTGGGGCGTACCGTGAAAATTGAAGAGGCCAAAGCCCTGAATCTCACCGGTGTAAAAATTGGCAACCTCCACCGGCGCACTTTGCAGCAGGCTGAGCACGGCCGCCACAAAAGCCGCTCCCGCCGGGCCGCTCATTTCCCGAAACCACGCCTCCCGCTCCGGCCCCTGCCCCTCCTTGAACATCGGCCGCCAGTCATCCCGGGGCAGGTAATTCCATTCATTAAAATGGCTCTCCGTGCGCGTGAACCCGTATTCATCCAGCAGCCGCCGCATTGCCGCCGCCCGCCGCGGAATGTCCCAGGGATCGCTGGTGTACCGATGCCATGACAGGAAATCCAGCGGCACCTGCTGCGCCCGGCAAAAAGCTAGAAACCGCGTGGCAAAGTCCGCAGGGCGAAAGGCCTCGCCCACAAAATCCCCCGTCCCCCCCAACCCCGGCCCGCCCACCTTCAAGCGGGGAAAGGCGCGTTTGATGGCGCGCGCGGTGGTGGCGTACAGCTCGAAAAACTGCTCCTCCGTCCCTGTCCACATGGCCGGCCGCACGTCCGGCTCATTCCAGATCTCCCAATACTCAATGTTGTGGCGGAAGCCGTTGGCCCAGCCCTCATTATAATGACGAATGATGCCCAGGCAGATTTCCGCCCACCGTTGCGGATCAGGCGGAGGATGCACCCGATACTTGCGCGGCGTGTGCTCGATGCTCTCGCCCAGCCGGTAAATAATCCGCGACCCCGTATTGGTGATGGCGGCCAGGTAATCATCCGTGCAGGCAAAATCGTAGTTGGCCGGATCGCGGGGATCCTGCCGGAAATCCCGGAAAATGGTGCTCACATCCACCGCCTGCGCGTTGACCCACACCACGTCGTGCACCCGCGTGTAGGGCACGGCCAGCTCGCGGTGATACGCCGTCAAATCCACCATGCCCCGGTAGCACAAGGGCCCCAGATTGACCCCGTGCAACGGGCGGATGATTCCGTTGGTGTGCGCCACGTCCACCGTGAGATTCACGGCTCCGCCGACCCTCCCCCACCCCCCCAACACCAGCAGGAGAACAAGGCCGAAGGCCCATCCCTGCCGGCCCAAAAACCGGGTCCCGTTTTGCATGGATGAAAGCTGCATACGCCCGCCAATGTCATGTCAGGCCGCAGCCGCAGTGGCCATTTCCGGCACGTCCTCCAACATTTTGGTGAGAATGTGATCAGTGGTGATGCCCTCGGCCTCCGCTTCGAAATTTAGTATCAGCCGGTGCCGCAACGCGGGCAGGGCCATCGCCTTCAGGTCGGCAAAGCTGACGTTAAACCGCCCGCTGGCCAACGCCCGCACCTTCCCGGCCAGCAGAAGTGTTTGCGCCCCCCGCGGACTGCTGCCAAAGCGCAGATATTGATTGGCCAGCGGATGAGCGCTGGCCGTCTTGGGATGGGTGGCCAGCACCAGGCGCACCGCATAATCCTGCACGTGCGAGGCCACCGGCACCTGGCGCACCAGCTTCTGGAAGCCCAGCAACTGCTCCCGGTCCAAGACTTTTTGAACCTTGTTTTCCGTGCCCGTGGTGGTGCGATTCAGCACCTCGCTCAGCTCGGCCGCCGCTGGATAACCCACCAAAATCTTAAAAAAAAACCGGTCCAACTGGGCTTCCGGCAGCGGGTACGTGCCCTCCTGATCAATCGGATTTTGCGTGGCCAGCACAAAAAACGGCTCCTCCAGCCGCCGAATCTCCCCCCCCGCCGTCACGCTTTTCTCCTGCATGGCCTCGAGCATGGCCGACTGCGTCTTGGGTGTGGCCCGGTTGATCTCGTCCGCCAGGATCAAATGAGCGAAAATCGGCCCGCGTTGAAATTGAAACTCGCGCCGTCCCCCGCTGGTTTCCATGACGATATTGGTGCCCAGAATGTCCGCCGGCATCAAATCCGGCGTAAATTGGATGCGATTGAAGGACAAGTCCAGCACCTCCCCCAGGGTGCGCACCAGCAACGTCTTGCCCAGCCCCGGCACCCCCTCCAGCAACACATGGCCGCCGGCAAAAATGGCGGTCAGCGTCAGCTCTACAATATCCCGCTGCCCCACAATGACCTTGTGAATCTCCGCCTGCAACGCCGCAAAGGATTGCCGAAATTGGAGAACGTGCTGCTCGGTGTTCATGGAAAACACGATGCCATGCGGCCCCGGCGCTGGCAAGCCGGGGTTGCACCGCCCCCCTTCCGGCCACCGGCCGCCTGTTGTCCCGCTTCGCACCGGTTGCCGAGCGGCTTTTTTTCTGGTACACTAGCTTTTTAGTTTAAGGATTATTGAGTGGTAACAAAGGGATGATGCAGATTATGGAGCAAGAAATGCACAATCAGACGCCTCCCGAGGCCTCACCCAACCCGGAAGCGGCACGACAGGATCAGGGCCCCCTTCCGGTGGAGGCGCCGTTTGAGGCGGAAGTTCTTCAGGGCGCCGCCCTGGAGGAGCTGCGCCAGAAAGCCGCCAAAGCCGAAGAATATTACGACCGCCTCCTGCGCCTGGCAGCCGACTTTGACAATTTCAAAAAGCGCGCCGCCCGCGAGCGACAGGAAGCCATCAAATTCGCCAACGCCGGCCTGTTGGAAAAACTGCTGCCGGTCATGGACCATTTTGAAATGGCGCTGGCGGCCATCGCGCAACCGGCCAACGGCAACACCGCCGCCACCCAAACCTTGCAGGCGGGCATCACCATGGTCTATCAACAGTTGCGCCAGCTCCTGCTCGAGGCCGGGCTGGAGGAAATTGATGCGCTGGGCAAAACCTTCGATCCATCACTGCACGAAGCCGTGGCTCAAGAGGCCACCGCCGAAGCGCCGGAAGGCCAGGTCGTGAAACAACTGCGCAAAGGGTACCGCTTGAAAGAACGCCTGCTGCGCCCCGCCAGTGTTGTCGTCGCCGTGCCGCCGGCGCCTGCGGCATCCAAAGCCTGATACATTTATGGCCAAAAGGGATTATTACGAGGTCCTGGGGGTGGATAAAAACGCCTCGGCGGAGGACATTAAAAAGGCCTATCGCAAACTGGCGATTAAGTACCATCCGGATAAAAATCCCGGCGACAAAACCGCTGAGGAGAAATTCAAGGAGCTGGCCGAAGCGTATGAAGTCCTGAGCGACCCGGAAAAACGGGCCGCCTATGACCAGCATGGCCACGCCGCTTTCGATCCCCGGGCGCGCGCCGCCTCGGCCGCCGCCGGCCGCGGCGGATGGTCCGGCGAATTTCACGATCCCTTCGACATCTTCAGCCAGGTCTTCGGGGGCAGCAGCATCTTCGAGGAAATGTTTGGCGGCGGCGGCCGGCGCGAGAGCGGCCGCGCCCAACGCGGCTCCGACCTGCGTTACGACCTGGAAATCTCCCTCGAGGAGGCCGCCCGCGGTTGTGAAAAGGAAATCCGCCTCACCCGCCTGGAAGTCTGTGAACATTGCGACGGCTCCGGCGGCGAGCCGGGCGCGCAGCGCCGCGCCTGCTCCACCTGCGGCGGCCATGGCCAGGTCATTGCCTCCCACGGCATCTTCAGCATCCGCCAAACCTGCCCCCGCTGTGAAGGCGCAGGTTACGTTCTGGACCGCCCCTGCCGTCATTGCCACGGCGAAGGACGCCGTGAAAAACCTGCCACCATCCGCATCGCCATCCCCGCCGGTGTGGACACCGGCGTGCGCCTGCGCTCCCGCGGCAATGGCGAGGCCGGTGTGCGCGGCGGTCCGGCAGGCGATCTGCACGTGGTTGTGCACGTCAAACCGCATCCCATCTTTCAGCGCGAGGGCGACGATTTAATTTGCGAAGTGCCCATCAGCTTCGTCCAAGCCGCCCTTGGCGGTGAGATTGAAGTGCCCACCCTCTCCGGCAAGGCCAGTATCAAAATCCCCGCCGGCACCCAGCCCAACACCCTCTTCCGCCTCAAGGGCCGCGGCATCAAAAACCTGCATGGCGAAGGCACGGGCGATTTGCTTGTCCGCATCCAGGTGGAGGTGCCCACCAAACTTAACGCCGCCCAGCGGGCCAAACTCCAGGAGTTCGCCGCCATGTGCGGCAACGATGTCAACCCCATCAGCCGCAGCTTCTTCGAGAAGGCCAAAGACTTTTTCCGTTAAGCTGGCTGCTAGCCGCGATGCTATGCACCGTTTTTTTCTGCCTACGGAAGCATGCGCCTGCCGCCCGTTGCAACTCACCGGCGCCGAGGCCCATCATGCCGCACGGGTGCTCCGCGTGCGTCGGGGGGAGCAGGTCACGGTGCTGAACGGTGGTGGCCGCCTGTGGCATTGTCAGGTGGCCGCCATCACTCCCGACCGCGTGGAGCTGGCGGTGTTGAGCGAGGAAACGGCGCCCCCTTCCCCCGCCCTGATCACCCTTTTCCAGGCCCTCCCCAAACATAAAACTTGGGATGCCCTGCTCGCCAAAGCCGTGGAGTTGGGCGTCTCACGTATCGTTGCCGTCCTCACGGAGCACACCGTCCCCCACGCTTCCAGCGACCGCCAGGAGCGCCAGCGCGCCCGCTGGCAGCAGGCGGCGATCGAGGCCTGCAAACAATGCGGCCAGCCCTGGCTGCCGGAAATCTTGGGACCGCTTCCTTGGGAGGAGGCCTTGCAACGATGGCCGGACTGCGAGCTGCATCTGGCCGGTTTGCTGAGCCACCGCCTCGCCCGCGTGCGCGATCACTTTATCGCCTTCACCCAAACGCACGGCCGCCCGCCTGCCTCCGTGGGAATTTGGATCGGCCCCGAGGGGGACTTCTCCCCCGCCGAAGTTGAGGCCTTGCGCGGGCGCGGCGCCTGCCCCATCAACCTGGGCCGCCTCGTGCTCCGCGTGGATACCGCCGCCCTCGCCGCCCTGGCTCTGGTACAGGACGAACTCCTTGGCCCCTAAAAACGGCGGCGGGCGCCCCCCTCACGCCACCAGCGGCTCGACGTTGAACAACTGGCAATAGGCCAGCAATTCCTTTTTGAAGTCGCCGTAGAAAAATAATTGGTGGAATCCCGGATAGGTCAGCAGATTGGTCTGCGTGTCCAGTTTCACCATCACCGACACCACACAGCCACCCGCCGGCGGCACCGCCACATTGTCCACCACCGTGCCCGTGCCAATTACCAGCCGCGGGCGCTGCACCACCATGTCCCGCGTGTATTCCTGTTTCTGGGACAGCACCACGTCCGCAATCGTCACCCGTTGGCCCACCGGCCAGTAAGGCCGCGGCACCGCATCTCGTGCCCCGTGATGATGCATGATGGCGTACCGCTCCGGCTTCTGGTCAAAACCGCGCAAACGGGTGGGACACGAGCAATGCGCCCCAATCAGACACTCCCGCGCTGTCTCCGCCACGGGGTCTTGTTGGAAGCCGGGCCGGTCAAACAACAATTGCACCAGCGCATGGGTCACCATCGCCCCCAGATCCGCCTCGCAGGCTGCCGGGATTCCTACGTCCAGCATTTTGGACCACGCAATGCACGGCAGGCTGACTTTGGTTTTCCCGAGTGCCCCCAAACAATCCATTGTAATGCCATCGCACTCCTCGCGCTCCAACAACCGCCGCGCCACCACGTAGCTCTTGATGCCATTCTCCAGATCCTCACGCGCCGCCCCCACGATTTTCACCGCCCGCCGCAAGTAATCCGTCGCCAGCGCCTGAATTTCCTTGTCCGTGGCGGTCTTTTGGTATTCCTCCAGAAAAGTTTGCGCCGGCACATAGCGCAGATGCGTCCCAAACTGCTCCACGCGCGTATCCAGCCGCTGGTTGCCCTTGATCACCAGGCAGCGCATCTCCCGCAGCTTCGCCGCCGCCCGCAGCATCTTCAAACCATAGCGCGCCTGCGCAAAATCACTGGTGGACGCGACAAACACCCCCGGCTTCTCCGCCACCGTCACCGTGTTGGTAGTGAAGGAAGTGCCCACCGGCGAAAAAGCCACGGTGGGCAGGCCGCTCTCCACGGCCTTGGCCACTGTCGGCCAGGCATGTTGCTGCCGGTCCATCACCACCACTAACAAACCATCCACCGCCTCCTGCTTTGCCGCCGCCAGCCAGGCCTGCGCCTCATCCAGCGAGTACAGCGGCTCCGGCCGCAGCTCGATCTTCATCCCCAGGCTTTTCTCCGCCGCTTCGATCTCCCGCCGATATTGCCGCATGGCCGTCTCCCCATCATAGATGGCCCCCGGCCACAAAATGCCATAATCTCCCTTCCGCCGCACAAATGCCGCCTTGACCCGCGGCACATACCGCGCTCCCGGCCCGGTGGGGCGCAGCGGGGTTTCAGCGGCTCCGGCTCCCGCGGCCAGAGCCGGCCACCAGGCCGCCGCCAACGCGGCCTGGGCGGTAAATCGTAAAAAAACACGGCGCGAGGCCGAAAAACGAGGCAGTTCACGCGGCTCAACATCAGTCTTCATAATCTTTGGCTGGTCTGTTTAGTAGTTACACAAATCTTGAATCATTGTCCATCTCGTAAAAACGGTTGAGTTTTTTACCCCGTCGGGCTAAAAACTCCGGCAAACCTCGCTATTACTGATAAGCAAATAAACTGACCCATGAACCGACGACATTTTTTGCGAACTTCGGCCTCCACCACCACCCTCGCCCTCACCGCCGCCGCCCTGAGCAGCAGCCGGTTGGCTGTTTTTGCCGCCGGCACCGACCGCCTCCGCGTCGGCCTGATCGGCTGCGGTGTCCGCGGCATCGGCGCGGCCATGAATTGCGTGGACTCCAGTCCCGGCGTCGAAATCGCCGCTCTCGGCGACATCTTCCCCGATCGTGTGCAGGCCGCCTTCAAACGCCTCAAAGACAACAACGCCGGCAAGGATTGGAGCGCGACCGCCGCCTGGACCAAGGCCGACCGTGTTACCGCCACGCCGGAAACCTGCTTCAGCGGTTTCGACGCCTATCAGAAAGTCCTCGCTGCCGGGGTGGACCTGGTCATTCTTGCCGGCCCGCCCCATTTCCGGCCCGCTCACCTGAAAGCCGCCATTGAGGCCGGCAAACACGTTTTCATGGAAAAACCCGTCGGCGTGGACCCTGTGGGCATCCGCTCCATCATCGCTTCCAGTGACCTGGCCAAACAGAAGGGCCTCGCCATCGTGGCCGGCACCCAGCGCCGCCATCATCCCCCCTACATCGAAGTCATGCGCCGCGTGCGCGAAGGCGCCATCGGCGAGATTCTGGCCGGCGAATGTTACTGGAACGGCGGCTGCGTCCGCCATTACGGTTTCTATCACGAACCCAAACCCGAATGGAGCGGTTTCGAAACCATGCTCCGCAACTGGTACTTCTACTCGTGGCTCTCGGGCGATCACATCGTCGAACAACACGTCCACAACCTCGACGTCATCAACTGGGCCATGGGCGCCACTCCCGTCGAGGCCCTTGCCGTGGGCGGCCGCCAGTGGCGCACGGAGCCTCAGTTTGGCAACATCTATGACCACTTTGCCGTCCGCTACCGCTATCCCAACGGCGCCATCGTCATCTCCATGGCCCGCCAGATAGACAAAACCAAGCCCAACGTGTCCGAGCTGGTCATCGGCACCAAAGGCCGGGCCAGCGCCGGCAACATCACTGGCGCCAACGCCTTCAAATATGACGGCCCGTCCGTCAACGCCTACGAACAGGAGCACGCCAATCTCATCGCCAGCATCCGCAAAGGCCAGCCCCTGAATGAAGGCCGCACCGTGGCCGAGGCCACCCTCACCGCCATCATGGGCCGCATGAGCGCCTATAGCGGCCAGCCGGTCACCTGGGACTTTGTCCTCAATGAATCCCAGCTCGATCTGACCCCCGCGGAAATCAAGCAAAACGGCTATCGCCTCGGCCCTGCCCCCAAGGTGCCTCCCGCCCCCTTGGGCAATGAGGAGCTGGTCTAGCCAAAACCGGCCTCGCTCCTCCCTGACTCGTGCGGAGCGGGCGGAGTACAAATCACTTGCGCCCCCGCCCGCGCTTGGGCACATTACTTGCACGGCCGCAAGGCGCCAAAGCTCTTGACAATTTAAGGCCATGGCGCTAACCAATCGGCCCTTGCCGCAACGGCAGATCGTGCCTCGGTAGCTCAATGGTAGAGCAGCGGACTCTTAATCCGTTGGTTCAAGGTTCAAGTCCTTGCCGGGGCACCACTTATTAGCCTTGTTTTACCATCCTACCCCCCGCCTTTGCGCGCCCTTGTCCACGAGAAGCCAAATAAACTGGCCTGCCTGGACGGAATATGTTCGCCAGGTTTATGTCCAAGAAAATATCTCCTCCAACCGCCGCCGCCTGTTACGGCACACTGCCCAGACAGGACCGATCCACCTCCGCCGGCCGTGCCCCGGGCATGTCCATGCGCGGACGTTTTTGCATCAGCTCAAGAATCGGATCAAACGTGCGCAATATCGCTTGATAATCGGGATCGTTGGTATCTGCAAATACCTCCATGCCGCACCGGCCCCAGCCGCCCGCCGCCACCGCCAGCGGCGCCAGCAAAAACGAGTTGCGCTGCGGATTCTGCAGGCGCGTCCAAAATGCGCGCGGCACCCGCCCCTCTTGATGGCACGACGCGCACCGCCGCGCCGCCACCTCGGCCAGGGTTTTGTCCAAATCGGCCGGATACAACTGCCGGCAGCCTTTCTTCTCCGGGTACGCCGTCTCCGAGGTGCCGTAGTAAGGAACGTTCAAATCTATCCACATGAAAATCCGCCGCAGGCTGTCGGCATCCATCGTGAACCGGCGCTGCCCATTGGTGCCCGGATGCCCGCTGATCAACAGCTCGGTTAATTTGCTGGCGGGCGAACCCCAAGCCTTGGGCGTAATCTGCAGAATGTTCTGCTCCATCCCGTTATAGGTGGGAATCCAGCTCGTGTACGGATTGTCCCATTCCGCTTCGCCGGCGCGTTTGCGCCCGCGCGCCAGAACTTCGTAGGACACGTTAAAGAAATCGGTCTTATCCCCGCACAAGTCCACGTTGCCCGCCGGTTGATTGCCGCTGTGGCAGGCCACGCAATAGCGATCGAGCACCGGCTGCACGATGGTCGAGTAATCGAACCCCACCCCCTGGCCCCACTCCGGCGGGCGCAGCGGTTGCGGCGCGGCATGGCGCAGGGGCTGATGCACCGCCAGCGTGGTTTGCTGGCGCGGCTCATGGCAGCCCACGCAACCCTGCACCTCGCCCGGCATCAAGTGGGTGAATGTGCGCATCCGCTGCACCGCGCGGCCCTGGGCGTCGAGCGCCAGAAAATAAATCGGCCGGCGCGCGGGAATCTGAAAGCAGGCCGAGCCGTCCGCGCTGACCCGCGCAAAGCCCCACACGCGCTTGGCGGCGTACGTGGCCCCGCAGGAGATCACCGGAAATTGAAAACCAAAGGCGCGGTTGGCCACATCCGTGCGCACCGGCTTGTGGACTTCCTCCACCACGCATATTTCCGTCACCTCCCCGGGCTGCACATGCGGCTCCAGGCCGCGCTGCACATTTTGCAGCACCACCGTGGCCCATTCCAGCGTTTCATAGTCCTCCGAAGTCACCCGCGGCTCGCCCAGCGGCATCAGCACCGGCGGCCGCGGCCGCGCCCGCAACGGCATCGGGCTGTAAAAACCGAGGTTCCCACGCGGCCCCAGCCCCACCGCCTGCTCCGTGCCCGCATAATCACGCACCACCACCGTCCCCCGCTTGGACAGTAGAAAATGGCGGTCATCCAGCGGAAAAGGATTCTCGTATGGCCCACGAATGTGATTGCCGTCGCCGCGGTCCACGCGCCCGATGTTGACCTCCGGCGTAAGATTCTCAATCGCGGCCTGCGCGTTGTTGCCCAGCGCGGGATTGATGATCCCCACCGCCCCGCGCGCCGGACCGTTGTGGCTGGTCAGCGTGCACAACACCTTGGTGGTGCCGGGAATGCTCCGCGCCTCCATGAACGTGGCCGGGCTGAGCACACGGTTGCCAAAAAATCCCGCCAGCCCGGTGCCGTCAGGATGAATCGTCCAAAGGCTTTGAATGGGAATTGCCGGTTTATCCACGTATTCCCAGCGCGAATAAATCACCCGTCCATCCTCCATCACACTGGGGGTGAAATCATTGACAATATTCGCCGACAACCGCCGCACCTGGCGGCCATCGGCCTCCATCCGATACAAAATGCCCACCGGCGACACCCAGCAATACGCAAACCGCGAGGCGCGGGTGGATAGAAAAGCAATGCCGCCATCCGGTAGCCAGCAGGCATTGTAATTGTGATGCGGGCCGTCGGTCAGTTGCCGCAGGCCCGTGCCGTCGGCGTTGATCACAAACACCTGATACCCCGCCGCCTGCTCGCGCCGCCAACTAAACAGGATTTGCCGCCCGTCGTAGGATACGTCGCAATCCAGAATTTGCCCCTGTGGCGACTCCACCAAGCACCGCAGCTCGCCTGTGGCCGGGGTGAACAGATACAACCCGCCCCCCGCGCCAAAACCCTCCACATGGTAGGTGTAAACGTGGCTCGGATTCAGCTCGCGCCGCTGGATCACCACCAGGCGCTCAAAGCCCAGTTCCCCACGCGCCAACCGCGCCTTGAGCGCAGGCGACTCCACCACGTCCTCAGCCAGCAGCTCTGGCCGTCCTGGCGGCAGCGGATGAAACCGGCCCAGCGCGGCCTCCGGCACACGGCGGGCAAACACCTGAATTTCCGAGGCGCCGGGATTCATCCCGCCGTACGAGCTGGTAAATTTCAGGAGCAACTTCCGGGTTTGCACCGGCGCCGGCAAGGTGATGCGCTGCGGCCCATGCCCCATGGCCAACTGGCCCCGGTGCGCGGGTGCCGCCGCCCCTTCCGCCCACACCTCGTAATCCTTCCATCCCTCCTCGGCAAACCAGGCCGTGCGCGCGTAATAAATCACCTCCGCCACCGTCACCGGCGCCGGCCATTCCAGCACAAACTCCGCCCCCTGGCGGTGCGTTTGCCCCTTCACGCACCATGCCTCATTCACATCCTGCTGCGAACCGGCACTCGGAACTTTGCCATCGCAAGCGAAACGCGCCTGATACTGTGCGCTGTGCTCCGAGCTGGCCGAGACCTTGGCCTTGAGCGCGAGATTCTCCGGCAACACCTCGGGAGCCGCCAGCGCACGGCCCACGAACAGCACGACGCCCAGACCAAAGCCAACCAAAACCGTTGCCAGTAACCGGAACATCCACCTGAAAATAACCTTACCGGCTGCCCCCTCTCAAGCCAAATGCAGTCAGTGAACCAGTTCATTAGCGCTCCAACCGCTGGCAATCACGGGTGACGCACGCATCACCTCGCTTTCGGAAACCGCCAGCCTCCCCCCCGTGCCGCCATCGGCCCCGCTGAAGCCTAGACCCATCCCCGAATGGCATCATGCCATATTCTTCCCTTCGATCTCGGGGAGCGCACGCGTCCCGCGTGCCGACTACGGCCCCCGCCGAAGCCTCCCTCCCCGCCACCAACTTGCCGTTGATTCACCTTCGCCCCAGCCCAGTTCATCACCGTTATCACGCACCGCGAAACCAGCGCTCTGGCGCGCGCGCGGTCGGCCAACCTTCCTCCCGCGCCGTCTGAGCGCGGCTGATTTTCCTTTCACCTTTTAGCGGGACACCGGCGTTCACGTTCCTGATTTGCTGAAACGCCGAATCAACAAGCACACCAGAAAGTAGAGGACCATGAACACCAGCGTGAGCGTCCCGAAGCTTTTCGTGGACAGTCTTGAATCCAAATACAGAACAAGCATGAACACAGGAAAAGCAAGTGCCGCAACGCCGCCAGCGAGGGTGAGTTTTCGGATCGCTTTCATTCTCGCGTCACGGATGCACAATTTTGCAGAACTGCTTGAGGTCTGAACCACCCACCTTCACGATGATTTCCATGAGCGTTCGCTCAACTGCCGATACGTCACCGCTCCCTGGCATTGCACATCCCATTATTGCTTGGGCAATCCCAGAAATAAGGGAGCAGATCGGCTTACCAGGATCGGCCTTGCCACAGGCTTTATTGCAGGCATCACCAACAAATTTTGACGACACCCCTGATGCGAAGCCAATCATACATTTCGACCAAGCTGGATTGGCTGCCGCTATTGCTCCAGCAATCGCGCCTACGCCACAAGACCCGAACGCTTTGCAGGTGCATTGGCAAGCATTGTCACCGCTCAAGAAGCTCGTGAACAAAGACCAACCGGCATTAACCGCACAGCCAACGATTGCCCCGCCGACTATTTGTGGAACTCTTCCGTCGGCATCATAGCCGTTCACCGGGTTGTTGTTGATGAACGCATAGAGGAGGAGTCCACCTTTCTCTTCGATGGGGTCTCTGCTTAGCCATCTTCCGGTGGAAGGGTTGTAATACCTGTGGCCGTAGGAGAGGAGGCCGGTTTCCCAGTCGTGGTATTTGGTGGAGAAGAGATGGTTGAAGGTCTGGGAGAGGGGGCCGGTGGCGCGGAGGAGTTCGCCAAAGGGGCCGTACTCGTATTGCGCCACCAACACACCATCCGCCCCCCCCACATACCCCATCACGTTCCCATTCCCATCATAAAACGGAAAATACACCCCTGCATTGGGGCCGTTATGAATCACCGTCGCCAACAACTCGCCCTCGTTACAAGCATCGTTCAGAGGTGAGGAATTCTGCGGGATGGTATTTGCCTCCTCCGTTGCATCAAACGCGCCTATGGTTCCCCACGCTTGCATTTGTTTACGGCTGACCCGAAGCCAATATCCATCAAAACCTCTTTTCGTTCAAGGCCATTTAGGGGAATAGGGAAATGCAAAATGCAAAGTGCAAAATGAAAAATGCAAAGCGGGAGCGTCGCAGGCGAATTTGTGAAGGTGAGTATAGCTCTCTTGGGTGATCCCCTCAGGTTTGGTTTTGGCTTGTATAGCACGCCAAAAGCTTGTCAAAACCAGCCCCCACCCTGCCGCCGCGCATTGCGTTCCAAGTCCAACGGGTTACTGGCATACTACGACAAAAACCCCCACCGCACCTTCACGGCCAAAAACCAAAATGCAGGTGCGCGGGGACAAACCCAAAAATTTATCCCCAGGACATAGGCCGTTAGCGCCCTCCCTTCGTGAGGGAAGGGCTGGCTGACGCGGGGCGGCAGTGTCCTAACTTACCAGAATGATTCGTAGAATTTTTGAGGCAAGAAGCAACACGCCACCGCCAGCACGTGCAGGGCTAAAATAGCCAAGCAGACAGGAGTGCGCACCCCCTTGCTCCACGCCAGCCCGATAATAAAACCATACAACGGCCATTGCCCCCACCCGACCAAGAGGAAGAGCCAGTTGGGGACCACCGGGTTAATGCGGTGCAGGACCTCGCTATACGGGAAGGATAGCGTAAAGCCGATGCCGATGCCCTGTCCGCCAGCCCCCATTAGCTGTGACGCTGTCCACAAAACCACGGCGGCTGCCGCTCCGAGCAAGGAAAACAGTCCCGCCGGCCACATTCGAAGTGCGGACACCGTTTTCATTGGCATAGGCATTTGCATGATGCCAACCAGTTATCGAGCATTCTCCGAAAGCGAAGTGCAGTGTAAGCCTCGGCCTGGCTATACCGCTGTGACGTGACCGCCACTGGCTCTTCGCGGTTTGGATGCTCTCCCTGGTCCCACCCCTGCCAGGAATTGTAGCTGGAAGGCCAAAACTCTCCGGGATTGGACGGAGAGCCGCTCATCGGGTCCACAAAACCACGAGACGTGTGAATACCGTGAGCGTAGAAGTCTTGCCAACTGTGGCTGAGCCTGCCGAGCGCCTTCAGACGCTCCCAGCATTCTGGAATGAAATAGAAGCTAATCTCCTCGTTTGCCAAATAGGTAGTGTAGGCATTACGGGAAGCAGTACTCCTTTGCTGGGCCTGTTGTGCTGTTTCTCCTTTGAAATATTGATGGTTGAAATGTCGGGCGAAGTCACTGTACCCATCTCCACTGTCCTGGCCTTCGTTCGCTTCAACGAGAATCTTCGCCATTTTGTCCTTACAACTGGCGTTGGGCTTATCCCGAATGGAAGCTAATGCTGTGTTGAGAGCGTTTACAGTAAGGTCCATGTGCTGAGGCCCCCAGGGTCTGCTCTTCCAAAGTCCAAAGATATCAACGAAATCAACAGGATCGTTATGGACAAAGCCGTAGAGATTCAGACCACCTCGTTCCTCCACCGGGTCCTTGCTTAGCCACCTCCCAGTGGTGGGATTGTAGTAGCGATGGCCGTAGTAGTAGAGGCCGGTTTCCCAGTCGTGGTATTTGGTGGAGAAGAGATAATTGAAGGTCTGGGAGAGGGGGCCGGTGGCGCGGAGGAGTTCGCCAAAGGGGCCGTACTCGTATTGCGCCACCAACAAGCCATCCGCCCCCCGCACATACCCCATCACGTTCCCATTCCCATCATAAAACGTAAAATACACC